>NZ_JBNFXP010000006.1:0-193283 GCF_052877535.1 Vibrio sp. PNB23_22_6
ACTTCTAGACCTGCGATACGGCCAGCATCTTTGGTTGCTTGACGCTGTGCATCGTTAAAGTAAGCAGGAACGGTGATAACGGCGCCAGTCACTTCCTCACCTAGGAAGTCTTCAGCCGTTTTCTTCATTTTTTTCAAGATTTCAGCAGAAACTTGAGGAGCCGCCATTTTTTGGCCTTTCGCTTCTACCCAAGCATCACCGTTGTCAGCCTTAACGATTTTGTAAGGCATGATTTCGATGTCACGCTGAACTTCTTCGTCTTCAAAACGACGGCCAATTAGACGCTTAATTGCAAATAGCGTGTTAGTTGGGTTAGTTACTGCTTGACGTTTCGCAGGTTGACCTACTAGCGTTTCACCGTCAGTGTAAGCAACAACCGATGCAGTGGTGCGCTCACCCTCTGCGTTTTCAATGACACGTGGTTTGTCGCCGTCTAGTACAGCAACACATGAGTTAGTCGTACCTAAGTCAATACCAATGATTTTACCCATAATAATTACCTCTACACTTTGCATTAGTTATATTAATGCAAAGTTGTTAAAATTCGATGTTGTTTTATAAGGGCATAACAGGCATTTTTGTGGCTGTTATACCTTGTCTCAATCAAATAGATTGGTTCAGTGATTACCGCTAAACAGGTGATGCTGTGGTTAGCCATGTTTAGCGAAAACTTGAAACTATTTGCTGATGGAAATCTTACGCGCTTGCATTGCTTCCGGAACTTCTCGGATGAGATCAATATGCAGCAATCCATTTTCCATACTCGCTGCGGTAACAGTGACGTAGTCAGCCAGTTGGAACTTGCGCTCAAAGTTGCGCTCGGCAATACCTTGATAAATGTAAGTTGGTTTGGTTTCAGAGGCATTAATTTCGCCTGAAACGATCAGCATGTTTTCGTTTTGAGTGAGAGTTAGCGCATCTTCAGAGAAACCAGCAACTGCCATAGTAATGCGGTAGTTGTGCTCATCTTTCTGTTCGATGTTATATGGTGGGTAACCATTTTGAGACGATTTCTTCGCGTTGTTCTCAACAAGATTCAACAGACGATCGAAACCGATGGCATGACGGTATAGGGGAGAAATATCTACATTACGCATAGTACTATCCTTTCAATAAGCAATAGTTCTCAACACATAAAGTGCTGAGATCGAACTCATACTCTTAAGCCCTTGAGAGCTAATTTAGACATACGGTTCAACGGTTAATAATCGGAAGTCGCATCTTGATCATCCTGTTGATGGGACAGTCTGCTCGTTCCGTGGTGATCACTTTTGTATTCCCTTAATAAGGCGAATTAAGTCATCAATGAACTCCATTTGGCAGTTCGTGTAAGCAATATATGCTTCCGTAATTTTCTTGTCAATAGGCCCATTAGAAAAAATAACATGAAATGTGTTTTTAATGATTCTTAAGGTAATGCATGAGCAAGCAGTGAAGGGCAGCACATTTAATGAGTGGCACTAGGTGTTCTCAATCTTATTTGAGATGCATCGATTTACGCTGAATCAAAAAAGAAGAGCTCGAACTTGAACTCTTCTTAATCGCTACGCAAGGGTAGGATGAATGAAACCAATCATTTTGTGACTATCTCAAATTGGTTGGTGCGGTTAATACCACTTTATCAATAACATGTTGCAGTATGTTGTAGCCGGCGAGCGCACCTGACGCATTGTCGGGCAGCTCAATTTTTTCTGTATCCAAGGCATAGACGGTAATTTGATAATTGTGTGGTTTCGCGTTTGGAGGAGGGCATGCACCGCCAAATCCTTTGAAACCAAAGTCATTGGTCACCATGCTGGCGCCTTTAGGCAAGCTTTTCCCTCCTTTTTCACCGGCATTTTCTGCCATACCAGTTTGATCAGCAGGAATATTGACCACTAACCAATGCCACCAACCACTACCGGTTGGCGCGTCTGGGTCATACATGGTAATTGCGAAGCTTTTTGTACCTTCAGGAGGGCTATTCCAACTCAGTTCTGGAGACTTATTGTCTCCGGTGCAGCCCCATTGGTTGAAAATTTGTGATTTCTTAAGTGATTGATTATCAATAATATCTGTGCTTTTTAGCTCAAAGGAATAACTAGAAAAGAGAGGAAGAGCAGATAACACAAACGATAATAATTTGATCTGTTTCATTGGCACTCCTATTTGACTTGTCTTAAAGCAAGCAAAGAAAGCATAGTCCACTTTCTCATTACTGCCATAGAAGAGAAAGTGAACGAGCGGGAGTGGGCTGAATTAATACAAGGACTTTGCTAATGAAATAAAATCTAAAGTCGTGCCGACCTCTGAAATCTTAGGAATAACGGACGATAGAGCAAAGGCATGATTGGCTAGCGAGGGGTCGGTGACCGCATCATGGCAAATGGTGACGTTATATCCTAGTTCATAAGCTTGCATGGCTGTTGACAGAACGCCCATGCTTGTCGCGATACCAGTGATCACGACATGAGTCACATTTAAGCTTTGTAGGCGTTGGTGAAGCTGCGTGTGGGTGAATGCCCCCCACGTTTGTTTGGTGATAACGATATCAGTACGGTGATGGTTCAACTCTTCTATCAACGTCGTCCAATTCGGCTTTAGTTCACGCGATGAGCGAGAGGGCGAATCTACTCGCCCGTCTGGACGACCGGAGACATTCACGAGTACCACAGGCCAATTGAGAGAGTGAAAAGTGTTTAACAACAGATTGGTATGCTCAATGACTTTACTTGCATCTTTAGCGTCGACCAGTTCGACAATACCATATTGCAAGTCAATGGCGATGAGTGCAGTGTTATTATCAATTTGGGTAATTGGCACTTTGAAATATCCATGAGTTTGAAGACTATTGCGAAAGTATAGCTTTGAAAACCAAGTAACCTCACTCTGAAGTCGGAATCTGTAAGCATTGGAGTACAGGAAATGAAGATAGGGTTAATGTTCTATCGACTGAAAAAACAAAAAAAGCGGCGTTACCCCGGAAAAGATAAAGCCGCTTGCTAATATAACCAAGCACTTACTGTGACTTGGGTATAGACGTGTTATTCCACGCCTTAGCGCATAATCATTTGTTCACGACCAGGACCAACCGATACCATCTTCACTGGTACACCCATTAGTTCTTCAATACGTAGAACGTATTTTTGTGCCGCGACTGGTAGCTCTTCGAATTTACGACAACCAGAAATGTCTTCGCTCCAACTTTCCATCTTCTCATAGATTGGTGTTAGTGCAGCCGTTTGAGGCCAAATGGGGTTCTCACTGTGTTCGCCTTCGTAACCAACACAAATTTTTAGATCGAAAAGGCCAGTCAGACAGTCTACTTTTGTCAGTGCAATTTCAGTCGCTGCTTGAAGCTCAACACCGTTCTTCGTTGCGACTGCATCGAAGTAACCCATGTCACGTGGACGACCCGTTGTTGCGCCGAATTCACCTGCTAGTTCACGGAATGCATCTTGCTCTTCCATTGCTGTGATCAGCGTACCTGTACCTACCGATGAGCTGAACGCTTTTGCTACTGCGATAACACGCTCTGGGCGCAGAGCAGGCAGACCACTACCGATACCTGCGTACATAGACACGACGTTCGAAGACGTTGTCCATGGGTACTCACCGTAAATAAGGTCACGGCCTGCACCTAGCTGTGCTTCAAACAATAGCGTTTGGTCTTTTGCTTGTAGCGCTTTTAGTGGAAGCGTTACGTTGCAGATAGCATCACGCCAAGGTGAAGACACTTCTAGCAACCAGTCCGCCATCTCTTCAGCGGTTTGTTCAAACTCGAACGTTGGGTAAAGAGCACGTAGCTGTGGAAGTTTCCAATCCATCCAGAATTTAAGACGTTCAACAAGAACTTCTGGTTGCTGTAGCCAACCCACAAGGATGCCTTTTTTCATCACACGGTCGCCGTATGCAGGTGCAATGCCCTGACGAGTTGAACCGTATGCTTTGTCGCCTAAGCGTTGTTCTTCTAGCGTATCTTCTAGTGCGTGTAGAGGTAGACACAGTGTTGCGCGATCAGAGATGCACATCTTCACTTTCACGCCCGCTGCTTCAACTTCCGCAATCTCCTGAGACAGCGACGCAGGGCTGATAACCATACCCGGACCTAAAACTGCCAAACAGTCTGGGTTGAAAACGCCACTTGGTAGCTGGTGCAGCTTGAACGTACCTAGGTCGTTAATCACGGTGTGACCCGCGTTGCTACCACCTTGGAAACGAATGCTTGCAGAAGCTTGCTCTGCCAAAAAGTCAACGATGCGGCCTTTGCCTTCATCACCCCAGTTTGCACCCACAACAACGATAGACGACATAACTCATTCTCCAAAAACAGACCGGAAAATCTTAGGGGGCTCGCGTGAATAAGAGAAATTAATTATACTCATTAACTTGATAAGAAAATCATATCGGGCAATTTTCTATGTTAGATTTGAACTGGTTGCGTACATTCGTCACCTTGGCGGAAGTAAAGCATTTCGGTAAAACAGCGATCGAACTGCACATGACGCAGCCTAATGTGAGCCTTCACATCAAGCAGCTTGAACAAGCGACTCGCACTAAGTTGATCGAGCGTAACCCAGTACAACTGACTCAGGCAGGTAAGCGATTATTAGACACTGCGCAGCACATGTTGAACGAGCTGCAAATCTGCCAATCTGATCTCAATGCCATTGACGACTTAATGCAAGGGACGCTTTCAATTGCAGCGAGCGATATTGTTTCACGCCTATTACTTATCAAGCCTTTTCAGCAGTTTAAAAGTGAATATCCGGGCATCGACTTAGCACTCTTCAATACGACATCTTCTCAGGCGGTGGAGCTAGTGAAAAGTGCCCGTGCTGACATCGGTTTTGTGATGGCGCAGAAAGAGAGCCAACCGCTGCACTTTACGCCTTTAACGCAAATCCATTGGTGTGCTTTTGGCGATAACATTTTCGATTGGCGAGACAACAAGGAAGAGAGCCAGACTTTGATCTTGCTTGGCCATGATACCCGAACTCGTGAATTGATTGACGCATCACTACCAGAGCTAAAGTTACCAAAACATAGAGTGATGGAAGTAGGCAGTGTAGAGGCACAAATCGACTGGGCAGAAGCGGGCTTTGGTACGGCGATTGTGCCTGATTTTTCCCTCGATCCAAGGCTTAAACTCTCACGAGAAGTGACGCCTTTGCCTAGCTTCCCCAATACCGATTTCGGCTACATCGTGCGCCAAAACCAAGTGCTGTCAAAAGCCGCCAAGCAACTTCTTAAATGGGTAGCTGAGAACGTATCGGTGGTTGAGGTTTAACTCTATGAAAGACACAAGCATCACGATTCTATTACCTTCTTTTATTCATCGAATTGGGGGAGAGCAAGCTAAGCGAGCTAAAGCCATCGCGGCTGAGAAAGGGTGTGAACTGAAACGGATCAGGCGTTCTAGGAACTGGCAGATTTCGGGTGAAGCGCGACATATAAAAGCTTTTGCTGATCATATCAAGGTCGAAGCGCCCGAGCCGATGCGATTTGTGATCAACAAATTGGAATTGGGCCTCGCCAAGCACAGTGACAAACTTGAACCGTTAGAAGCGAAGTTGATTCGTTTAGTGTTAGAAACCCCCAATATTACCTTGGCGGAATTGATGTCTGTGACCAACTGTACTGTCGCACAAGCGCGAACCGCACGCTTTGAAGCGGAGATGCTTTGATGGAGCGAACAATACTGGTGGTCGTTCAATCAATCCATAGCACACTGTTCAAGGGACGTAAGTCTCATCTCTGCCTCAGCAAAATTACAAAAAATAGCCCACAATTGAGTCTGCGATACAGAATAATTGGGGTGAAATATGCGATGGCGTAATAGCCGAAGAAGTTCAAATGTAGAAGATCGTCGAGGTCAACCAGGGACAAAAGGTGCAGCTTCAAACGGATTACTTGTTGCTCAACTATTTCGTTTTTTGCCTTTTTTAATGAAGAGCAAAGTCGGCCGGCTTGTTCTACTCGGTGGCGTTCTCTTCTTTGGTTATCAGGCATTAATGGGTGACGGAAGTTTGATCGGAGAGATGGTTGGTATACCAATAACGCAGCAGTCTACTAGCCCATCCGATAGCCAAGCACTTTCGGATGAAAATGCCCAATTCGTAGCGGCGGTTTTGGGGACGACCGAGAGTGTTTGGTCGACGTTATTATCCAATGGCTATCGGGAGCCAACACTAGTGCTTTATACCAACACGACGTCAACAGGGTGTGGGATAGGGCAAGCGGTGTCGGGGCCGTTTTATTGCCCGGCCGATGGCAAAATATACCTCGATCTGAGCTTTATGGATGAATTGAAAAAGCTCGGTGCACCAGGAGACTTTGCTTTTGCCTATGTGATTGCGCATGAGGTCGGTCACCATGTACAAAACCTACTCGGAACGAGCGGTGAAGTCCATCGCTTACAGCAACAATCGTCAAAAGTGGATGCAAATAAACTCAGTGTCAAATTAGAGCTGCAAGCCGACTGTTACGCGGGGGTGTGGGGCTATTATGTCAATAATGAGATGAAAATACTCGATCCCGGCGATATGGAAGAAGGCATTGCAGCGGCAACGGCGGTGGGGGACGATAGATTGCAAGAAATGGCGGGACGCTCGGTTCAGCCGGATAGTTTTACACATGGTTCGTCAGATCAAAGGGTTGCTTGGTTTAAGAAGGGATTTGAATCAGGTGATCCAGAGCAGTGTCAGACGTTTAACTGAGTATGTTCGCCATGTCGTAAGGTTGGTGGTGGTACACTGTTTGAAATGAAATAAAGAACCCAAGCGGTGTCAATGTGTTGGCTTTAAGCAGCGCCATTATTTGAAAACACTTGGGTTGAGATAAATGGTACGATTATCGTGACAGAAAAAGCGCTACCACATTAGATCGTCTGGCACGACGAAGTCAGCGTATGGATCGTCTTCTGCTGGGATATCTGATTCTGGCTCTTTCTGTTCAATGATCACTGACTCGTCGCGTTGAGCAATTTTGTTTGCAACAGGACGAGGAATAACCACATAGCTCTCACCAACGATGGCAATGGCCAAGATACCTTTTATCAGCTGCTCACGAACTAGTGAATCTACATATAGAGATTTCACAAGTGTACCATGAGTAAAGTTGTACTTGATGTCGCCATCTTTTAAATCAATCTTGTTATTCTCAATCAGCTGATTGATTTGTGCTCTAATCTCTTTGTTCAAGCGCTCGTTGTTTTGTTGTTCGCTCAGTTGCTTGTCACGCTCTAACTGCTGACGTTTGCTCTCTTCAACCGCCGCTTTTACTTCACGTGCTTGAATACGTGATTTCTTAGAGCCTTTTTTGGCTTTCTTCAGTTTTTTTTCGTTTACCAAGCCTGCTTTTAGCATCTGCTCTTGAAGGGTAAGTTTTGCCATGTTCTATCCAGTTAGTGCGCAATTTTGTGCATTTTAACCACTCCCAAGCGGCAAAGGAAGGGCGATGAGCTTTGTGCATGACAAGAATTGGTTCTATTTTAAGTAAAAGAGGTCAAAATCATGATCATCTTTTTGAACGTTCATTCGTCTAAGGTAGATTACGACGTTATTTTTTTAGAAGCGAACCTATGAATACTTCAAAATATCGATATGTTTCTCAGCAAGTGATTGAAGATGCCTGTGAGTGGGCAATCATGCATGGCATCGCATTTCGCCAAGCAGACAATAGCGCGAGACATTGTCCTTTTAGCATTGCGCCAATGTCGATTGAACGAAGCGTGTATGAGCATTTAAAAATGGTCACGCCGATTATCGCCAAGCTGATCAGCAACGTGTCCGAAGATCACGACTTCTTGCAAAGCTCACTAATTGATGTGGCTAAGGCTGAGCCATTTTTCGGACGCCTGATGGCACTCCACCAAGAAGCGCATGGAGCGTCTGGAAACCGTTTAAAGCCAGCTCGCCAACCTTTGCTATTGATGCGCACGGATTTTATGGACGACCGCCAACATGGAGCTAAGGTCATAGAGTTCAACGGAATTGCCGCAGGCATGGCTCCGTTTGGTCAGCGAGCGACACAGCTTCATCAATTTATGCAAAATCAATGGGGCATCGTGTATCGTGATTGGCTAGAAGATGAGAGTGCAATACCGGCGGATAATGTTGGTATGGAACAATTGGCGTTGGGCATTGCCACGGCCGCGAAAAAAGTAAAAACGCGCTTCAGTGAAGACGATAAGCCGACGTTTTTGATGGTGGTGCAAAAAAATGAAGACAACGTTTACGACCAGCATTTGCTTGAGGTTGAACTACAAAAGCTAGGCATGCGCACCGTAAGACGTACCTTCGAACAGTTGAGTACCCAGTTATATACCGGTGACAATCAGCGTCTTATGTTAGACAACATCGGTGGCGTCGACGTGGTTTATCTGCGTTCGGGTTACCAATATATAGACTACTGCTCACCAGAATTGGATGAACCAGTTTGTGGCTATACCTTGAGCCAGACTCGTTTGTTTATGGAAAAGCATTACGTAGCGATAAACGCAACCTTTAGCCAGCAACTTGCAACCAGTAAATCAATGCAAATGCTGCTTACCACGATGCCAGCTGAAGACTATATACGCTGGGGACTGACGTTAGAAGAAGCGACGTTGGTGAAAAGTGTTCTCGCCGACATGAAACCCGTCAATGTAGAAACTATTGCGTGGTTTAACTCGTCTGCTAATCAGAACGAATGGGTGTTGAAGAATCAAGGAGAAGGCGGTGGTCACTGCATATTTGGTGCGGATATCAAAGCGAAACTGAGTCAGATGACTCAAGAGGAATATGATGCGTGGGCATTAATGCAACGTCTGTATCCTCATGAGCGCGAAAAGCCAACGATTGCCGTGCGTGATGCCAAGCAGACAATAGTGACCGATTTAGTCAGTGAAATTGGTTTGTTTACAGCGCATTATCAAGGTGAACCTGCCACCGAGTTTGAAGGGTATGCTGGCTATCTTATCCGTAGTAAACCCGCCAGTGAAAATGAAGGAGGGATTCATAGTGGAAAGGGAATATTAGATTCACTAGTGTTGGTGGATTGATAGGATGAAAAGATTCTCCGCTCTGTTTTATTTCGTGCGGAGAGTGTGCTGTTTGTCTATTTCTGGTGGTCGAGGAGGGCTACATGCGTCCCATTCCATGGAACAGACCGCCAAATAGTGCCCCTAAAATACTGAAGATAATGCCTAGAATGATCATGGCCGGAATGGATGCAATGGCAAATTTTACCATGAGGATAACCATCGACATGAAGGGCATTTTGATATCAACCACGATGACTTCTTGTTTCTCATTTTCTACAGACATAAAACTCCCATGTGCACTTTTTAGTTCGTAATCCGTTTATTATATACCAGCTATCGAAAGGTGCTTGATTGAGCGAGTGTGGCGTAATGGCACTAGACGAGCCGGATTGTTAGTTAGTAAGCAGGTTTGCATTGTGTTTATCAAGGTTTCGCAATTGGCTACTCAATCCCTAACTCTTGGCGCCTACGTTTGCTCAGGCCAAGAGCAACAATTTGATAAGATTCGGACAAGTAATACTTCAACTCCTCATCCAATCGCCCCGAAGTTTCTGTTTGTTGAATCCATTTCATGCCGCGATTGGCAAAATAAGGGGCAGGGATGTAACCTTCACTGTCACGGAGAAAATCAAAATTCAAAGGTGAGGTTTTAAAAATAAAGGCAGGCTGTTTATTTTTGCTCCAACCACCAATCGCGAAGACTTTTCCGCCCACTTTCCAAACATGTGCATCACCCCACTGTACAACATGAGATGTCGCAGCGAACGAGCCGCAGAATTGATTGAACTCTTCGTATGTCATGGATAACCTCGTCAATGCTTGTTACAACAAGATTAATATAGCTTGGGAATGAACGTTGCTGTCGAAAAGAGATCTCTGTGGAAGTTTCCCCACAGCGATACTTTTTCAGAGGCATCGTCATGGTGTCCAAAAGTCCGAATAACCTAACGGTTGTATTGTCGATAAATTGACCATAACCCAGTGATAAATACTCCCCATATCATCACCGAGCCATATACGGTATTCATGTGCATTCCTTGCTTTTTAATGAAAATTTGTCGAGTTAAACATCTAATTGCCAACCATTATGACGGCAGTCAGCGGTAAAAGACAGCTAGCCAGACGGTGACTTCATCAGGTGAAGTGCTCAATACTTTGTGTTTTATACCGGCTTTTATATTGATAAAATCGCCCTCAGATAATGTATGAACTTGCCCATTTTCGAATTCAATAACCCCTTCGCCTTTAAGTACAATAACCCACTCGTGTTCAGCTTGGTCGTACCAGCCAACCTCCGGGGATCGATGTCCATGAGATAGAATTCGCTCGATTCGAATGTGGTTTGTAGAAATGATATCTTCGAATATCTCATCAGGGATGTGATTTGGTATATCAGAATATATATTGGTCATTCTTTTTTCTCCTGAGCCATAATGTCTTTTAAACGGAAGGAGTTGGTATAGCCTCCTTTATGGTGACGATTTTCTTTTATAATATCAAAGAGGTGTGGGTAGGTAATGGATACCAAAGTGAGAAAGCATTTCAAAATGCATCTGACGATATTTTAGAAGAGATTCACTAGGTGGTTGAGGTTGAAAGTGCTCTGGAGGCATTACTTAAACTCTTAAGAGCAAGTTTGAAGTGCGATGTATCTGGTTGATAAAACAAAGCCGCTGAGTGTTATCAGCGGCTTTGTTATTTAAATGGAAGCGAGCGACTTAATTAGCCACTTGTGGACGCGGCTTACGACGCTGACCAGATGGCTTGCTGCTTGAAGGTTTTGCTCCTACTGGCTTACCACCGTTGCCATTTCTATTGCTGTTTGGCTTATTCGCATCTGGTTTGCCGTTTGAGCGCGCCTGACCGTCACGGTTTCCCTTAGGCTTACCAGCTCCACCTTTATTCTCATTGAAACGACGCTTAGGCTTGCTTGCGCCATTGGACGTTTTCTTCTCTGCTTGATGAGCATTGTCACCGTCGGTTTTTGGCTTCTTAGGCTTTTTCGGTTTCTTTGGCTTGATTGGGCGAGTATCTAGCTTAGATTCTGGTACGGCATTGGTTGGAGCGAAGCCCTCAAGTTGTTTGCGTGGTAGAAGTTCTTGAATTACACGCTCTATTGCGAACAGTTCCGGTGCTTCAAGTGCACAAACCAATGAAATTGCTTTGCCTGTTTCGCCAGCGCGACCTGTACGACCAATACGGTGAACGTAATCTTCAGCCACTTTTGGTAGCTCGAAGTTCACCACTTGAGGAAGCTGAGGAATATCGATACCACGTGCTGCGATGTCAGTTGCAACGAGAACGCGTACTTCACCTGATTTGAAGTCCGCCAGTGCTTTCGTACGTGCGCCTTGACTCTTGTTCCCGTGGATAGCGGCAGCGGTAATCTTTTCGTCAATGAGAAACTTCGCTAAGCGGTTTGCGCCGTGCTTAGTTTTAGTAAATACCAGCACTTGCTTCCAGTCACCGTCTTTGATCAGTTTTACCAGCATTGGCGCTTTCTTTTTCACGTCTGCAGGGTAAATGCATTGCTCTACTGTTCTTGCGGTTGAGTTTGCTGGGTTAACTGAAATCTCAACAGGGTTGTTTACTAACCCTTTTGCAAGAGCGCGAATTTCATTCGAGAACGTGGCAGAGAACAGTAGGTTTTGACGTTGTTTTGGCAGCAAATCAAGAATCTTACGAATGTCGCGAATAAAACCCATGTCGAGCATGCGGTCTGCTTCATCCAGAACCAGTACTTCCAGTTGGTCGAATTTCACCGCATTCTGGCTGTACAAGTCCATTAGACGGCCAGGCGTTGCAACCAATACGTCAGCACCCTTACGAAGACGCAGCATTTGTGGGTTGATCTTCACGCCACCGAATACCACCGCGCTGCTCAGCGTTAGATGGCGGCTGTACATGAACACGTTTTCTTGAACCTGCGCGGCAAGCTCACGTGTTGGCGTTAAGATCAAAGCACGAATATGGTTACTGCGAACACGAGGGCCATTTGACAAACGCTCAAGGATTGGCAGCGTGAAGCCCGCTGTTTTACCTGTACCAGTCTGCGCTGCTGCCATGACGTCTTTCCCTTTCAAAATAGCAGGAATTGCTTGAGCCTGAATTGGCGAAGGGGTGTCGTAGCCTTTTTCCTGAATTGCTTTAAGGATTGGAGCAGATAGACCTAACGAGGTAAAACCCATATGTATGATTCTCAATTGTCGAGTTAGATAACAACGCGTCGAATTTATGTACGATGCGAAAAGTGCGACATTCTGAGGCTTTTGGGCGTCGGCTTCAACTATTTCTGTCACGGAGAAATAGTTGAACTCGATCTCATTTCCTATAGGGATGTAAAAATGAGCGATTTACCTAAAGTTAACTTGAAGTTTTAGAGTATTCATCAAGCAAACGAAAAACATGATGAATAAGGAATTTCCCCCATGAAAAACGACATTGAACACGCCAATATTTTTAGTTGTGGATGCGCAACAAACGATTCGTTTTCTTATCAGTGCAATTCCAGAATGGAAAGTACGCGGAAGCGGAAAAATTGATGTCTGGTTTGGCAAACCTATCGAATGGTTCCATCTCGGAGATGAGCATTCTTACATGGTAATCTCTTCAGGCGGCAATAGTGAAGCTGAACATTGGACTAGCCATACGACAGGGCTCAAGCATTTAGGCATTGTGGTACCCGATGTGGAAGCTTTAATAATAAGGTTCAAAGAAGCAGGATACGATCTAGTTCATCTCGGTGGTGAGCACCCATTTAGGAAGAGCGTTTACTACGTAGAGGATCACGGCTTACAGCTTGAGTTTATTGAGTCTTTCTCAGAAAAAGACAGCGAGCGTTATGACTATCTGTTGTAGTAAGCTCTTTCTATCGCTAGGCATTGGAACGTGCCTAGCTTTACTTCTTGTGATCTTTTCAAATTTTCACATGATCCAAAAACGCCTGCGTCAGTTTTTGGAATAAAGTGTCCACGCTTGGTCTCTCTTCTATGTGATCGAATAGGGGAGTATGGACATTGCCACGAATGTCTTCGTCATAGCCACACAGGAGATTGCATAACTGTACGGGCTCAACGATTTTCTCTACATCTGTGTCGATCAGAATACACGCTTGAGATAGCACGACCTGTCCGCCGCTTTTGTTGAGTAATACTCGTTGCGCGGTTCCCACCACCTTTTGACCTCTAATGTTGAGATTGTAGTCGCCATCGCAGTAGGAATTGGGGGTGGCGTGAATATCAACTTTCACGCCAAGTTGCTCGAAGAATATCGTTAGCACTGAACATAAATGGAGATAAGCTTGTTTGATATCGTATGGCTGGCCTTCTGGCCAATGATAAATATGAGAGAGGTTAATGATCCCAGACACTTGAGGCACTGGCGCGCCCCCTGTTTTACGTGAAAAGAGTTTCCAGTTGGCATGTTGTAGCGCTTGTTCTAATTCGTCAAAGATAGGCCACTTTTTTCCTGCGGGAAGAACCAGTGTGGGGCTTTTCACTTGCCACAGCAGTAATACTTGCGAGAGTTGATTTGATTGGACTTGTTTAATTAATTCATCTTCTTTGCTAAATACATCAGCAACTTCTATTGCTCGATAGCGGATCAGTTTGTTTTTGCCAGCCAAATTCAATCCCTCACTTCGTCTGATTCATCTGTTTTACCGCAGTTCGGCATTAAATGCTATCTACGTTAAGATTGATGACACTGAACATCCGTGATGCTCGAATGTTGAAATGAACCGTTGTTGTAACGACAAGTATTCTTTGTTGTTCATTGCCTAGTCGATGCATAGAATGCCCGGTTTGGATAAACCTAGGTCGATATCATTATGAAAAAGTTAATGACTGGCGCAGCATTAGCAACATTATTAACCGGTTGTGTTACCTTCCCAACACAGGAATCTAATCAAGTGAAAGTCGTTTGGGATGACGTGAATGCCATTGAAAACTGCCAACACCTTGGCACCGTGATGGGCTCTGAAGGTCACTTCTATGATTACTGGCTTCATGCAGACAAAGACATGGTTTGGGGTACGCTGAACCAAATGCGCATTAAAGCGGCTGACTTAGGTGCAGACACGCTCTATCTTTATGAGCCTCTAGGTTTTAATAGCTCAGTGACCATGTTCGCTAATGCGTACAAATGCCAAAATTAATTTAAAAAAAAGCAGACGATAAAAGTCTGCTTTTTTGTAGCTCATCTTAACTTAGTCATGACCGCTACCAGTCTCTGAAGATTTAGCACCTTACGCGTTGAATCAGTGGATACTCGCCGTTGCAACCGCTATGGCATCTGTGAATGAAACGGTAAACGCATCGCTAGTATTAAGCACTTTGGCCGGGAACGTTAAACTCAATTGGGTTTGTGGTGCGACTTCGGACTCAATACTGGTGATGAACTTACGTGTTTCCCCTGGCGAAATAGAGAGAGCACTACTGCCTTTTGGCCCGAGCTCTGCGATACCAAACGTGTTCAAACCATTCCCTTCGTCATCGACCAAACTCAATAACGACTCCGATTTATAAACTAACTCGCCTTTGTCGGTTTGATACGCTCTAAAAGTATTGAAGTTAGGTTGAAGTTCGACTTCAGCACCTAAGTTGGTGACAGAGAAGGTGACGTTCGAACCATCAAACTGTTCTACTTTGACCAGTACATTGGCATCTTGATAGCGCGCGGCAGCTGCGAGCTCTTCTTGTCGCTGTTTCTCGCGCTCTGCGTCAGTGAGATTGGCGTTTTCTTCTGCTATTCGTGCTTCTGCTAATCGGTAGGACTTATCAACCATTGCGAGTAGGGTAGGAATCGAATAAGACGAGAGTCCCTCTAAATGGTCAAAATCGATTTTTGCATGGGTGGTTAAGGTATTGGTGGAGAACTGACAGTAGCCATCAATCAAGCTAATAAATGCAATTTCAAATGTGCCTTGTAGCTTAGTGATTTCTCGTCCTGCTTGTTCAATGTTGGTGCGAACTTGTTTGATTTCTTCTAATGATTTTGCTGGTAGCAGACCATTCGGTGATACGTCATTTGCAACGGAAACCAATGCTTCGGTGACGAATGGATTATTTTTTACCGGGATCACGGTCGTGACAAGATTGGCTTTGGTGATATCTTCTCCGAGAAGAACGGTCATCTTTTGTGACACGGCCGTTTTATTCCCAGCGAGAACGTCGCCACAATTTGGCGAGTTGCTAGCATGAGCTGATGATGCAGAAGCAAGTGACAGCATGGCGGACAAGCCCGATATGACGAGTCCTTTCGATGTTCGGTTGTTCATCTTGATAACCCCTCTCTAATATGATGCGTGTCAGCCGACGTTCAGACTCCAATTTATGACTGGATTAGCGACATTCAGAATGGCTTTAAGTGCTTCCTTGCTCAATTCATCTTCACAAGACGTATCGACGGAGATGATCACCGTCTATTGTTGTCCGTGTTAAGCCCCACGGCCAAAAGTGTTTGAATTCGTAGATGATGTTGCAAGGTTGATGTCTTTTTTGAAAGATAGACGTAACTTTTCTAGGCTTCAAATTTGTGATGATGATCTATTTTTGGCTAGAGCTCTAGGATCAAGTAAAAACAGACACTTAACGTAGAGAATCGATTTTGAGAGAAAAAATTATTTTTTGTGGGAACTTTTTCAAACACTACCTTTGAAACATAATTTGTGTTTCAAAGGTAGATGGTTGGATTCTAAAGTATATTTTTTAATTTAGTGCGTTTAACACTTCAGCCAAGCGCGTCACAGCTACTTTCAGTTCTTCACGTGTGGCATTCGTGAAGTTTAGTCGCAATGCGGCTTTTACCTCTGATCCTTCAGGATAAAACACTGGGCTCGGTACAACAGCGACGCCATTGGCGAGCAGCGTTTTTGCTAGCGTAAACGTATCGCACTCAGGGATCTCAACCCAGACAAACATGCCGCCATCAACAGGCTTTACTCTACAGCTTGATGGGAGCTGTTTTTTTAGCTCGGCAAACATCACGTCGTAGCGAGATTTGTATAGCTGACAAATGGTTGAAATGTGAGTGTCAAAGCCATCGTGTTGCATCAGGCCATGCAACAGTGCTTGCATCGGTACGCTAGAGTGTAGGTCCGCTCCTTGCTTGATTTTGATCAACGGTTCAATATAGCTGCGTTTGCCGGTTACCACACCGATACGTAGCCCAGGAGAGGCAATTTTTGAGAACGAACGTAATACGATCGCGTTCTGTGGGCAGAAATCGGATACCAAAGGTAACGCACTTCCTGAGAATCGCAGTTCGCGGTAAGGGGCATCTTCAATGAATGCCACATTGTATTGAATACAAAGCTCTGCCACTTTTTTACGGGTTTCTAGCGCCCAGCATACGCCTGTAGGGTTGTGGAAGTCTGGCACCGCATAAAACATTTTGGGTTTTTGCTCTGCAAAGCATTCTTCTAGCTCTTGTAAATTAGGGCCAAACTCTGTTTGCGAAACGGTTACGATGTCCGCTTGAACTAAGCCAAATACTTGCATTGCGCCTAGGTAGCTTGGTGCTTCCATTACGACTTTGTCGTTAGGGTTAATATAGGCTCGCGCAATTAAGTCTAAGCCTTGCTGTGAGCCCGTAGTGATCATGGCAAGGTGCGTGTCTGGCAATTGGTAATAACCGTTCAGAAAGTTCAGTAGCGGTGCATAACCTGCGGTTGAGCCGTACTGAAACACCTCTGTCATGTTGGCTAGGTTTTCAAGGGTTGGCTTCATTAAGTCGATAGGGAATGTCTTTTCATCTGGTAAACCGCCAGCAAGTGAGATGACGTTTTTATCGCTCGCCGCCGCGAGGATCTCACGAATATAAGAAGACTTTACTTGTTGTAGTGACTGTGCAATTTCCATGTACTGTGTTTCTCGCAGTATTTAATTCTAGTTTTATGCGAAAGATAGTACATGGGAATTGATAACTTAGGTGTGTCTGTTTATGCTGTTAAACATGTCCATTTATGCTATTTAGGCGAGATGTCACTCCATGAGCCAACAGCAGGTTTCCAGAATCAATGACGTGTTGTTTTACATACATCAAGATATTAGTAGAGAATTATCCGCCAAAGAGCTGGCTGATGTAGCGGCGTATTCTGAACAGCACTTCCACCGAATATTTAAACAAGTGGTCGGGGAATCCATCCATCAATACATCCGTCGTACCCGCATGGAATACGCAGCGAATCAGTTGATGTTTGATACCAAATCGTCGGTATTGGATATCGCCAATAAGTGTGGTTTTAGTTCGGTTTCTTCTTTTAGTCGAGCATTCAAAGCGACTTTTGAACTCTCACCGGGAGCATGGCGCAAGCACGATCTGCAGGTCGCAGAAAAGCCTTATTTGAAAGATCCCGAGATTGCCGCTGGTTATCATCGAGTGGCACAGCGCACTTTACCTGAACCGAAAATCATTGAAGTCCCACAACGATTCGCCGCTTACGTTCGTCATGAAGGTTACAATCGTTCGATTCGTAAGGCATGGTTGGTGCTTAAGGCATGGGCGAATTCGGAGAATCGTGATTTCTTAACTCAATTTGGGCTGCACCACTCCAACCCAGCATGGGTAGAGTTAGATAAGTGTCGGTATGTCGCGTGCATGGCGATAGATAAACCCCTTAAATATCGTGGGGTAGTGAATCAAATGATCATCCCTGGCGGCTTGCATGCGGTGTTTCGTCTTAGCGGAATGTATGGTGAGTTGCTGCCGCAAATTAGTATGGTGTTAGAGAAATGGTTACCGAAGTCGGGTTTTAAGCAGCGTTCAACACCGGCGTATGTCCATTATCATCGTAATCACTTTCTTAATGAAGAAGAGCGCTTCGAGTTAGATTTTTACTTGCCAATCAGTTTCTTTTGAGCGCATAAAGGTCGACATTGAAATGAGGATAGCAGAGCCGAAGCTCTGCTGTCTAAAAGGTTAGAAGTTTGATGTGGTGTCAGCACCCGCGATAACCGTTAAATTGCTGTTGGCTTTATAAATGGTGTCGTTGGTATCGTTAGCTGTACAGGTGTAACCTACGGAGTATGTTCCTGGCTCCACGAATCCAAATTCATATTGGTAGGTGATCAAACCGTTTTCTGTTTCAGGGTTTACGTTAGCCGCAGCGATAGGAAGCACGCCTTCGGTTGCTGTGTCTTCTGTTGCTGTGTCTTCGGTTACTTTGTAAGGCTGCATGTCCTCTTGTGCGATGTCACCTCGGTATAGGTAAACCGCGTGTGCATTACCATTCCCGGAATCAGAGTCGCTCTCACACTGTAGGTAGGTGTCGTTTAAGGCGATTTCACCTTTAATGTTTCCCGTGGTCACGGTGTTGATAAGTGACACTGACGTACGTTGAATGGTGTAGCCTTCATCTTTGCCCGTTGCGTCTTTTAGACCGCGTCGCAAGTCGAACTCAACCACGTAATCGTTGTTGTCTGGGTTAACGGTAAAGGTATCGTTAAAATACAGTACGCCAGAATTAGGCTCTTCACCGACGCCTTGAGGACACTTCCCTTCGCCTTTTACCGTTAAGGCAACTTGGTTTCCTGTAGCTTTTTCAACGACGTAAGATGGGTAGTCAGGATGGTCGCCATCATTGGCAAAAACACACAGTTTGTAATCGCCGGTGGGGATGACTTCATCTTCAACCAATTCTTGCGCATCGCTGCCTTGGAAAGCTAATAAGTTTACGCTCAGTGGGAGTGGGTCTTCGCCTTCTTCAAGTAAGTTTCCATCTTCATCAACGTATTCCCCATTCTCATTGGTTTTGTAAACGTCAAAGATTTGTGGCTTACCTTCACCAATCGGTAAGAACGCGACTTTGCTGTAGGTCACGACGACTTCTGATACGTCATCAATAGGTGCATCAGAAACGGATAGGGTAACAGGGGTCGTTGTGCTTTTAGAATCACTGTCTGAACCACATCCAGTAAGGGCAAAAACAACAGCAGCCCCGATCATGCTAAATTTAAACGCGTTCATTTATACATCCTTTCTAATATAAAACTTTTTAAAGGTAGCTGAAATTTAGAGATAAATTGAATACATCTTGCCAATTCTTTGTGATGCTTTGTCAGTTTTTTGTATGAAATCCTTAATCTGGAATAAATGATGCGAATATTTGCACGTTGCGTGGTTTGTTTTGCCACCAAGTACTCAACTTACCGTTTGCTTGGTGTGCCAGTTTAACAATGCGAAATATCGCCTCACAGTAGAATTCAACCATAGCGAACTCATGATTAAATAGCAGAGATTAAGGTGTGTCGATCTTCCGTGCCGATACTTGCGACGCTTGCTCTCGCTTGTTGGGAATAATTTCTCCCTGATAACAGGCGATCAATTCGCCAGCGACAGCCACGGCGATCTCTGCCGGGTGTTTACCTTTTACTGCTTCTATGCCGATGGGGCAGGTCATGTTATTGATCGCATCGTCATCAAAGCCTCGTTCTTTTAATCGATAATCAAAACGCTTTCTTTTTGTGAGTGAGCCGATCAGTCCAAAGTAGCGACAGTCTCCACGCGTTAAGATGGCTCGAGCAAGTTCGAAGTCGAGATGATGGCTATGAGTGAGCACTAAGTACATGCAGTTTTCAGGAAGGTGGTGTACTTCACCGACGGGATCCTCTGTCAGTCGTTTCTCTACGTTTTTAGGGAGGTGAGAAGGGAACTGTTCGGCGCGTTCATCAATCCAAATCACTTTAAATGGCAATGTCGCGAGAATAGGGATCAGCGCTTTGGCGACATGACCAGCACCAAATAGTGCGAGAAGATGCCGTGGCTGGCCTATTGGCTCAAAGCTCAGTGTGACGATGCCGCCGCAGCACTGCCCCAGCTTCGCCCCTAAATTGAAACGTTCGATCTTCATGTCGGTTTCGCCCAGATTGAGCAATTCTTTGGCGGTTTGCATGGCAACGTATTCAAGATGACCGCCGCCAATGCTGCCCACCACCTCGCTTTCCGTAACGAGCATTTTGGTGCCTGCACTGCGCGGTGTGGAGCCTTTATCTTCAAGCACTGTCACCATGATACAAGGCATGCCCTTGGCGTCGAACTCAGCTAGGGCTTGGATCCAATTGTCTGTATGCATCTCAGCCTCCTAGCTAACGATGTCGAACTCTGCGGTACCGATTACTTTTGGCGTGCTTGTTTGATGGCGTTGTAAACGTGTTCTGGTGTGGCTGGTATTGGAAGAGTGGGGGCTTTTCCATTATTTGCCATGTGGGCAATCGCATTACGGATGGCACACCATACCGATATCGCCAACATGAACGGCGGCTCCCCCACCGCTTTCGAGTGGAAGATGGTTTGTTCTCGGTTGGCTCGGTTCTCGACTAAGCGAGTGTTGAAGATCGTTGGGGTATCGGTGACGGTCGGGATCTTGTAGCTCACTGGGCCAGCTGTCACCAGTTGCCCCTTATCATCCCAAACTAACTCTTCTGTGGTTAGCCAGCCCATTCCTTGAATGAACCCACCTTCAATCTGACCAATATCAATCGCTGGATTTAAAGATGCACCGACATCGTGAAGTATCTCTGTGCGCAGTACTTTGTATTCGCCGGTGAGGGTATCGATAATGACTTCGGAGCAGGAAACGCCGTAAGCGTAGTAATAGAAAGGGCGACCGCGCGCTTTCTCGTAGTCATAATAGACCTTCGGCGTACGATAGAAGCCCGTCGCTGCGAGTGAAACTTGGTTGAGCCAACAAAGCTCACACAGCTTGGCAAACGTTATGGACTGTTTGGTGCCGAGTAAAATGCTGCCGTTGTTGAACACGACCTCCTCCGTCGCGACGTTGAAGTGGGAAGCGGCAAAGTTGGCCATGCGTGCTTTGATCGTCATCGCGGCCTGCTGCGCCGCTTTGCCATTGAGGTCTGCCCCTGATGACGCCGCCGTTGCAGAGGTGTTTGGGACTTTCTCAGTATTGGTTGCTGTGATTTGAATGGTGTTGATGTCAACGTTGAACGTTTCTGCGACGACTTGCGCGACTTTGGTGTTCACTCCTTGACCCATTTCCGTCGCACCGTGATTAAGGCAAATGCTGCCATCGGTGTAGACAATAATAAGCGCACCGGCTTGGTTAAGGAAACTCGCCGTAAAGGAAATACCAAACTTCACTGGCGTTAAGGCGATGCCTTTTTTTAATATCGGACTGGAGGCGTTGAACTCGGTGATGGCTTTACGCCTCGCCTGATAGTCACACGACGCTTCTAGATCAGCCGTCATCTCATGGAGGAAGTTATCGGTCACTTTTTGGTAGTAGTGAGTTTCGTTGCGACCTTCCCCTGCGTAATAATTGGCTTTGCGTACGTCCAACGGGTCTTTACCCAGTTGATAGGCGATGCTATCCATCACATGTTCAATGGTGACCATGCCCTGCGGGCCACCGAACCCCCGGAATGCCGTGTTGGATGCCATATTGGTTTTCAAGCAGTGTCCGGTCACCGTGGCGTTGCCAAGGTAATAAGCATTATCTGCATGGAACATGGCACGATCGACAATCGCGCGGGAAAGATCCGGTGAGTGTCCGGCATTGGCGCAGAGTGCCAGTTCGATCCCTTGAATCACGCCGTTATCATCAAACCCCACTTTATATTGATTGAAGAAGGGATGACGCTTGCCCGTGATCATCATGTCCTCTCGACGTGGCAGGCGAAATTTCACGGGCTGCCCGGTTTGCGTAGCCATTATTGCGGCGATACAGGCGGGAAATGCGGCCTGTGTTTCCTTACCACCGAACCCGCCTCCGATCCGGCGTACTTCGGTTTTCACTTTGTGCATGGGAATGTCCAATACCGAAGCCACGAGTTTTTGTATTTCCGTCGGATTTTGCGATGAAGAATAGACGATGACGCCCCCATCTTCGGTAGGGATTGCGCTGGAAACCTGTGTTTCCAAATAGAAATGTTCCTGCCCACCTATGCATAATGAGCCTTCCAGTACATGTGGTGCGAAGGCAATCGCTCCTGTGGCGTCGCCCCGTTTCTGGGTGTGGCTATCGGCAACAAACAGTCCTTCCGCTAGCGACTGCTTGGCATCTAGCAAGGCGGGAAGCGGCGCGTATTCGACAATGGCGGCATTGGCTCCTTTTCGAGCATTGTCGAGGCTGTTGGCGGCAACCGCAATCACGGGCTGACCAATGTAAACCACCTTTCTGTCGGCGAGTAATGGATCGCCAGGGAGGATCGTACCGATATCGAGTTTGCCTGGAACATCATGCGCAGTGATGACCGCTTGCACGCCTGGCACCTTGTAGCAAGGAGACACATCCAGTTTCGTGATGGCCGCATGCGCGTGTGGGCTAATAAGGGCATAAACGTGGAGTTGATTGGGATACTCGGCGCGATCGTCAACATAGAGTGCTTCTCCGGACACCTGTTTCTCTGCACTGTCATGTTTGACTGGCTTACCGACACCGGTGGCCAATGTCGCTTTGGATGAGGGCGTCTTACGGGACATAGTGAATGACCCTCGTATAAATGGCTTGGTTGTTTTTGGCGTAGCTCAACTCGATGTACATCCGGTATAGCAGGTTCTTGGCGAGCTCTGTGCGGTACTCCTTGGTTGCTCTGAAATCAGAAATGGGAGAAAAATCCTGTTCTAACGCCGTCATGGCAGCATGTACCGTGGCTTGTGAGAGTGGCTTCCCGATTAAGGCTTGTTCACATTGCTTAGCTCGAGCAGGAATGGCCGCCATACCACCGAACGCAATACGCGCATCAGTAATCGTGTCGTTATTTAGGGTCAGCAGGAATCCGCCACACACGGCGGAGATATCATCATCAAAACGTTTGGACACTTTGTACGCTTTAAAGGTTTGGTCTTTTTGCGGTTTAGGCACTTGAATCGTCTGAATAAACTCCGAGGGTTGGAGCTCTGTGACTCTGTAATCGTTAAAGAAATCTTCTAGCGCGATTTCACGCACGTAATCACCTCGTCTTAAAATCAGTGTGGTTCCAAGTGCGATCAACAATGGCGCAGTATCTCCGACCGGGGAGGCGTTAGCGATGTTGCCACCCATGGTTCCTTGGTTTCGGATTTGCAGAGAAGCAAAACGTTGAAGCAACGCGCCAAAGTCGGGATAGTGCGGCGCTAGAGAGCGATGAATGTCGGTAAAGGGTACATTTGCACCAATTTCGATATGGGTCTCGGTTTGATTGATGGTTTTCATATCCTCGACGTGACCAAGATAAATGAGCTTTTCGATACGGTGGTGTGCCTGCGTGACCTCCAATGCCAAATCGGTTCCGCCTGCAAACAGTTTTGCGTTCGGGTGAGCGATGAGAACTTGGGCGAGTTCATCACAACTTGTCGGTGAAAAGGCGATCTTTCCATCGACATGATGCTCAAGTTGCGGCTTTTCGATGGCGTTCAATTTATCGATGGTCTCTTTTTCGTACTTGAGAAAAGCGTCACGAATAGGCGTTTGCTGGCTCAGCGACAGGGCGGCGTCAATGATTGGGCGATAGCCAGTGCAGCGACAAAGATTACCGGTTAGCGCTAGGGCGATTTCTTCTTTGTTGGCGTGCGGGGTGTTTTTAATCAGCGCAAACATCGACATAATAAAGCCTGGCGTGCAGAAGCCACATTGGCTGCCGTGAAAATCGACCATTGCTTGCTGAACTGGGTGGAGTCTCTTTGCGCTTTTTAAGTCTTCTACTGTGATTAATTGTTTGCCATGTAGCGCAGAAACAAAGGTTAAACATGAATTCACACTTCGGTACTCGAGTTGTCCGTCAATGATTTCACCTAACACCACCGTGCAGGCTCCGCAATCGCCTGAACCGCATCCTTCTTTCGTACCGGTTTTTCGTGCATGCTCGCGGAGATAGTTCAATACCGTCAGATTAGGAGAAATATCGTCTTCTTCCATCAAGGTCTGGTTTAAGAGAAAACGGCTCACAAGACCTCCACGATACTTTTACCACCATTGCTTACAAGCTAGTCATTCCTTCACAGATGGTCAAATTCGTATCAGGCAACTGTCTGAATTATAGGTTCGCGTCAATCTGGGTATAACGGGGGAATCGATAAAAAGATAACTGGCGAAGATGACGTTAGAAACGGGTCACTTAGTTTATTGACGAAGACGATTAAAATCACTTTGCAAAACGTGAAAAATCAGTTTGTTACTTTTTTGTGGGCAATTCGACGATTTAACTGCGGAACAGGTGCTAAAGTTATCTCATAGTTGCTTAAGATTTGAGCAATCATTACATCGAAATAACTCAAGCGAAAGAGGTCTTTATGTTAGGCGAAAATCACTCATTAACTCATGAATTCCCAGAGCACTTAGATACCATCAATCAATTAGTAGCAAGTGACGCCTCATTTGCTGAAACGGCAAAAAACTACAATGCGCTAGATAAGGAGATAAGGGAACTAGAATTACGCGGAAATCCTATTGATGACAATGAAATGAATACGCTTAAACACAACAGAGCGGAACTTAAAGATTGGCTGCATTCTAAAATCATGAGTGCATAGCAGAGCCCTTGATATTACAGATAGCGGCTCGGCCATCGAGCCGCTTGCCCCTCTTCTTTATATCTCTTCACTCCGTTGTATTTCTCTCTACATCTCTATTTTTAATCTATCGGAAGATGTCCCGTTTTTACCCAAATGACGGTTTCCTGTTCGACAAATGGAAAGTGTTCACTCATATGTGGGCTACGAAGCCAAGTGTGTTTTGGATAGGTGCCAAATTCATCCTTGAACGCCCCGGAAAGTACCAATATTTCTTCTCCACCAAAGTGTCGATGAGGTTGAAAACGCTCTCCTTTGGGCCATTTGACTAACGCAACATGCTCATGCTCAACGTTGTGTAAAGGCAGCACTTTTAGATTCCCTATGCCAGGCAGCCATTCTGCAGCTGTGGTGTTGATGCGCACGGTTTTAAGGTCGCTGGGAGCAAACTGATTCAGCTTGACCAGAATAACGCAACCTTCTTTACTAAACGGAGCGTGGTGGCTTCCGGGCGGATTGCGAAGGTAGGTGCCAGCAGGGTAGTCCCCCTTTTCATCTGAAAAGACACCCTCAAGAACCAGGATCTCTTCGCCGAGCGGATGAAAATGCGTGGTGAAAGCGGAGTTCGCTTCGTATTTCACTATGCTAGTAGTATGGCCGGATTCTTTTGACTCCCTCTCTAGCGGCTTTCGCCAGACTCCAGAGGCTGGACTACTTACCCACTCTTCATTCCCTGTATTGATAACGATGCGCTGAGAAAAATCCATATTTAGCATGATCAGGCTCCAGTAATGTTGAGAGGCTTTGGAGGACCGTTGTCACTTGACTAACGTTTAAGTTTTTCTGTTGAAATTTCTTACCCAAGTTTGACTAGGAAGAACAGTAACATAGGTCTGATAATACCAAATTGACATTTATCGACCTTGATTAGTTCTCTACTGCCTTCCAGAATATTCCTATTGTTGCATTATAAGAATATCAAACTACGTATGGAAAATCGCCAACTTGCCATGCGTTGAATAAAGCAATTTTTTAATCTGTACACTTAAGGAAGGCCAAATGAAACAAGAAAAAGTAGCAGTCGTTACTGGTGCGGCTCGTGGTATCGGTCAGGCAATTTGTGAACAACTTATTGAGGACGGTTTCCATGTCGTTGGGCTAGATATTTCTCCGATAGACTGGAGCGACTCTGAACAACTATCTCATTATCAAGTAAACCTGTGTGATGCAAAGGCAGTGAATGAAGTCGTGGGTAGTATTATTAGTCAACATCAATCTATTGATGTTTTGGTCAATAATGCTGGAATCACGCGTGATGCGTTGCTACCAGACATGCTAGAGCAAGACTGGGATAGCGTTATCGATGTGAACCTAAAAGCCGTGTTTTTGCTGACTCAGTGCGTTGCGCCTGTCATGTTAGAGCAAGGGAGCGGAAGTGTGGTCAATATAGCATCTATCGTTGGTACTGACGGTAACATTGGGCAGAGTAATTACGGTGCGAGTAAAGGCGGTGTGATCGCCATGAGCAAAGGTTGGGCGAAAGAACTCGCCAGAAAAGGGGCGCAAATACGCGTGAACTGTGTCGCTCCCGGTTTTATCTCTACCGATATGACAAGAAGTTTACCGGAGAAAGTCATTCAAATGATGGAAGGGAAAACCCCATTAGGGCGAATGGGGTCGGTTCAGGATATTGCTAATGGCGTATCTTTCCTAGCTTCCGATAAGAGTGCCTACATCACGGGTCAAGTGCTCAAGATTGATGGCGGTTTAGTGCTTTAAATAGTGAAATATAGCTCAATTAATAGACGCCCTTCACTTTGATGGGCGTTTTCCTGTGGTAATTAGCCTACCTTTTACGCACGTAAGTCGTTTGCACCAACGTATCTAACACGATTTCGCTCTTGGTGACTTTAAAGTTCAATGGTTGCTCCAGTTTGCCGAACAAGGGAGCGCCGCCGCCAAGTAGGATAGGGAAGCGGGTTATCACTATTTCATCGATAAGATCTTCTTTTAGGAAGTTCTGAATCGTCACACCTCCGTCGATGTATAATTCTTTAAAGCCTTTTGCATTCAAATCAGCAAGCACGTCTTTTAGCTCGCCCTTTACTAAAAAGACTTTGTCTTCGTAGCCCTGTGGCACTGTTGTCATGGTGTTACTGAGTACGAAGACAGGTTTGCGGTAAGGCCAGTCGCAATCAAAACTCAGTACCACATCTAAGGTATTGCGCCCCATGACTAAGCCATCAATACGTTCCATCAAAGCGAAAAATCCGGTATCGACGTGGTCTGGATTTGGTACGGAATATAGCCAGTCGAGTTTACCTTGTTTATCTGCGATGTAACCGTCCAGACTGGTCGCAATAAATACGATGTTTGCCATGAGTACCTCATCTAATGGGTTGTGCTTGAGCCAAGCTAAAGGTTAGTTTAAAATTAATTCTACAAAGTAGAATATTGGCGAGTTTATCGGGAAGATCAAATGTCTGTCAACGAAAAGAAGCGCGGAAGACCGACCGCAAAGCAGTCACTGTTAAGCGCAGAAAGTATTTTAGAGTCGGCTAAGTTATTGATGAAAAGGGATGGAAAGGTGCCAAGCATCCGCTCGTTGGCAATGCAATTGAATGTGGATCCTATGGCGATCTATCACTATTTCAAAAATAAGAATGCGTTGCTTGAAGCGCTCACCACATCGCTGGTGGAAGCCATTTATCGGCCCCAAGCGAGTGAAGATTGGCAAAGCGGCCTTAAAAGCCTGTGTGTTAGTTATATTAACCTGTTGCGTGAGTACAACGGGCTGTTGCAAACCATATTGAGTATGACATCCCATGGTCCGGCGCAAGTGTTCGCTGAGCGTTATCAATGGATTGTTGAGCCTTTGGGTTTATCTCGGCAAGTGGAGAAAGACAGTTTGGATCTATTGGCGGATTACCTGCACGGCTTTGCACTGTCGATCAGTTGTTGTCATGATGCAAGTTTGATTAAAACCGAGATGATGGATGGGCCGCTGAACTTGATTTGTTCATCACTATTGGTATCAAGAACCTAGCTCATGTTAACGCTCTGAATCCTGCGTCTTGAAGTCACTCGGGTATATATCCTGAAAGAAATTCCCATAACCAAAGGTTCTAACTAAAAGAGATTGCAGGACTTTTAATTGGCGAATTCGACCTAATATCTTGAGTAGGCTTTATCGCATGTGGCGATGGGGACATCTGATTATGCTTACTGGCGCGATTAGGATGTCAGTTGGAAGATGCATTCAAACACAATAAGGGATAACAATGACTAACGAATACATTCCACCAAAAGTTTGGACAAACGATAACGAAAACGGCGGCCAGTGGGCGAGCATCAACCGTCCAGATTCAGGTGCAAGGCATGAACAAGCGCTCCCAGTTGGTGAGCACCCGTTCCAGCTTTACTCAATGGGCACACCAAACGGTCAGAAAGTAACGATCATGTTTGAGGAGCTTTTGGCGGCAGGCGTAACAGAAGCAGAATACGACGCATACTTGATCAAGATTGGCGATGGCGACCAGTTTGGTTCTGGCTTTGTGTCCGTCAACCCGAACTCGAAGATCCCAGCGCTGGTTGACCGCTCGGGTGATGAGCCAGTAAACGTGTTTGAGTCTGGCAATATCTTGTTCTACCTAGCGGAGAAGTTTGGTCACTTCCTACCAAAAGAAGGCGCACAGCGTGCTGAAGTAATGAACTGGTTATTTTGGTTACAAGGTTCTGCGCCATACCTTGGCGGTGGTTTTGGTCATTTCTACGCGTACGCACCAGAGAAATTCGAGTACCCAATTAACCGCTTTACGATGGAAGCAAAACGTCAGCTAGACGTACTGGATAAGCGCCTTGCGGGCAATGAATTTCTAGGTGGTGACAAGTACAGTATTGCAGACATCGCAACTTGGCCTTGGTACGGAAATTTGGTGCTAGGGCGTTTGTACGATTCAGCAGAGTTTTTGGACGTCGTGAGCTATAAGAATGTCGTGCGTTGGGCGAAAGCGATTGATGAACGTGAAGCCGTTAAGCGTGGCCATATTGTAAACCGAACATGGGGAGAGGAGTGGGAACAAGCAGCGGAACGTCACAGCGCTGCGGACATCGACACCGTACTTGCAAAAAAGCCCGACTAGTTAATGCGTTAGGCTAGATAACAAAACGAGCGCTCGAACGGCGCTCGTTTAGATTTTTTAGTAGTTAGCGAGCCACTGCGTGTTTTGCGGCTGTATCTTGATAAGCTGGCAGCTCTGACCTTAAGCCCTTAATGAGGCTCACACACATCACCAATAGTACTAGCGTAAACGGCAATCCCGTTGCGACCACGCCTGATTGCAACGCTTGCAGCGCTTCTTTACCACCAATCCAAAGCATCACCGCTGCGATCGACCCCTCGATACAAGCCCAGAAGATACGTTGTGGTACAGGAGCATCAATCTTACCGCCAGCCGTAATGCTATCAATGACCAGAGAACCAGAGTCTGAAGAGGTGATAAAGAACACCAAAATGAGAACAATGGACAATACAGAGATGATCGAGCTGTAAGGCAGGGCATCATAAACATGGAATAGAGTCAGGGAAATATCAGTTAGGCCATGTGCACCTAATTCACCGACCTTGTTCACTACTTGGTCTAGTGCAATACCACCGAATACGGACATCCAAACCAGCGTCACGACGGTAGGGATAACGATAACGGCGAAAATAAACTCACGGACGGTACGCCCCTTAGATACTCGCGCAATGAACATGCCAACGAATGGCGACCACGATACCCACCATGCCCAGTAGAAAACGGTCCAGCCATGCATCCAGTCCGTATCTTCTCGACCATGTGGGTTACTTAGCGCAACAATATTTTGAGCATAAGCCACTGTGCTATCCCAAATAGAAGCCACGGCAACGTCGAAACTAATGAAAATAACGAATGCCAGTAGGGCAAAAGCCACAATCATATTGATGTTACTCAGTAGCTTAACACCACCGTCGATACCACGAATGACCGATAGCACGGCAATAAAGGTGACAAAAGCGATGACAATGATTTGCATACCAATGCCACCCTCTAAACCAAATACGTGATTAATACCGCTAGTCGCTTGTTGCGCGCCTAAGCCGAGTGACGTGGCGAGACCAAATAATGTCGACAGTACTGCCAAAATATCAATGATGTGACCTAACCATCCCCAAGCTCTATCACCAAATAAAGGATAAAACGCTGAGCGTAATGACAGTGGTAGTCCCTTATTATATGCGAAGAAGGCAAGAGAAAGTGCAACAATGGCGTAAATGGCCCAGCCGTGGATGCCCCAATGGAACATGGTCGCGCCCATCGCGAGTGATTTTGCTTCATCACTGTACGCCTCGGCGTTGAGTGGGGTGCCGAACCAGTTGGTAAAGTACGCGGTTGGCTCTGCAACGCTCCAGAAAAGGAGACCAATTCCCATACCTGCTGCAAACAGCATCGAAAGCCAAGAAATGGTTGAATGTTCAGCGCGCGCCTCTTTACCTCCAATTCTGATTTTACCAAGCGGAGAAAATAGAATGGCGATAGCGAATAAGATGAAGAAGTTTGTTGACCATATAAAGAACAGATCAAAGTCTGCGATGATGCCGTTTTTCAAGCCGTTCAAGGCTTCACGAGCAGTGGCGGGATCAACAATAAGAAGAGAAATAAGGCAAAGGATCACAAGGCCTGCGCTAATCCCAAAGACTGGGTTGTGGATATCAAACCCCCACTTTTGTACGTTGTCTTGGCCAACCTGATAATCGGTAGTTTCGATACTATATTTTTTGAGTGCATTATCCATAAATACAACATGTACGCTTTTTAATGTGTCTTTCTTGTGCAAGAAAAACACTAAAACCGCCCTCCGTTTGTTTTGAGTTCTAATTAAAAATGTGACGGAATGATAATGTTTTATGTAACGATATGCAAATAATGAGCGTTTTGTGCGGTATTTTATGTGTGAGTGCGCAATGGTAATCGTTTGATGTGTAATTTTTTTTGGTTTGGTTCTTGGAGGGGGCACCGTGAACGATGAGGTTACCGACGTGTAATCGTATATTGATGTTCAAACTCTTTTGTTGTTGCAGTTTCTGAGCGAAGGATTTTTTTATAAGTAATTTTCAATCAACTTCGCATTCTTTTCGACAAAGATCGAGTAAACGTAACCAATCGTAACAGAGCTGCTGTAACTGAACAGCGTTTCAATATACTCGTCTTAGTTTGTAAGCCAAAGAATGCTGCTATGAAAAAAAATTTAGTATTTAATGCGTCGTTAGTCACAGCCCTGACGACCATCTCCACTCCTCTTTTTGCTGCTCCGACCGTGGTACCAAATGCGCCAGAGTTAAGCTCACGTGGCTATGTATTAATGGATTATCACACCGGTACGGTGTTGGTAGAACGTGATGCGGATAAGCGTCTCAACCCTGCAAGCTTGACCAAGTTGATGACAGCTTATGTCGCAGGCCAAGAGATGAAATCTGGCAGCATCAGTCTGGATGATGAAGTGGTGATCAGCCGCAATGCATGGGCGAAGAACTTCCCTGATTCTTCGAAAATGTTCATTGAAGTGGGGACGTCTGTCTCTCTATCTGAACTTTATCGTGGGTTGGTGGTGCAATCGGGTAACGATGCCAGTGTGGCGATTGCCGAGCACGTTGCAGGCAGCGAGGTGGGTTTTGTCGGCTTAATGAATAGCTGGGCGAACCAACTTGGTTTGTCGAACTCGGCGTTTACCAATCCGCACGGCTTAGACAGTGATGGTCTGTATTCAACCCCTCGTGATATTGCGACGTTAGGCCGTGCAATCATTCGTGACTTGCCCGATATTTATCCAATGTACAGTGAAACGTCGTTTACTTATAACGGAATCACGCAATACAACCGCAACGGATTGTTACGCGATCGCAGTATGAATGTCGATGGCATGAAGACAGGTTACACCAGCGGTGCAGGTTACAGCTTAGCTACCTCAGCGACGAATGGTGACATGCGATTAGTTGCTGTTGTTATGGGCGCAAAGAGCCCCAGTGTTCGTGAATCAGAGAGCAAACAGCTGTTGAGTTACGGTTTCCGTTTCTTCGATACAGTCGTGCCAACCAAAGCGGGTAAAAAAATGGCCTCGGCTCGTGTATGGATGGGGGATCAAGACGAGCTGAAAGTCGGCGTTGAACGCGATGTTTATCTCACTTTGCCAAAAGGTGACGTGAACAAGCTAGAAGCCGAACTGGAGTACAACAGTGACTTAATCGCGCCCATTCAAAAAGACCAAGTGGTTGGTAAAGTGGTGTACAAAGTGGGCGATGATGTTGTGAAAGAGACCGAACTTGTGGCACTTGAGCCAGTAGAAGAGGGCGGTATCTTTAAACGCTTGGTGGACTGGGTTAAACGCTTGGTACTAAGTTGGTTCTAATCACTCGACAAATTTAGTCAGGCGGCCAAAACGGTCGCCTTTTTATTTTGAGAACTCATAAAGAGATACATTCAGAATAATAACGGAGTGACACGTGTATAAGATTCTATCTTTGACATTAGCTTTTACGCTTGTAGGGTGTACCTTGCCTCAACAGCAGGCTGACAGCGGACAGTGCGTAGGGGTGATGTCATCGCAAGATGCTTACGGCTACCTAAACCCGAGCCACTACACCATGCAAGTACTGGCGTTAAAGCAAGAGAAAGATGTGAAAGAGTACATTCGCTACATCGATCCGAAGCATCCAGTTTGGGTGAACTGGAAAAACAGCCGAGGCACTCGTTGGTACACGGTGACCGTTGGTGACTTCAGAACCAAGCAAGACGCATACGATGCGTTGTCATCGTTACCAAGTCGCGTAAAGCAGTCGGCCCCATTTGTACTCAGTTTTGCTGAATTACAAAGTAAGCAAGAGACCAGCGTAGTGAGAATGCGTTAACTCAGAAACAAAAAACGGAAGCTGAAAAGCTTCCGATTGAATTAAGTTATTGATTTATAGTAATGCGAGGATGGTTTCTGCATTGCTCACTTCAAACGTTTGTGGTGCTTCGACGTTTAAATTCGTGACGACGCCGTTGTCGATGAGCATGGCGTAACGCTGTGAACGTATGCCACCAAAACCTCCGGTATCCATCTCTAAGCCAAGTGCTTTAGTAAAGCTCGCATCCCCGTCGCCCAACATCATTATTTCATTTGCGTTTTGTGCTTCTCCCCAAGCTTGCATCACAAAGGCATCGTTGACAGAAACGCAAGCAATTAGGTCGACGCCTTTGGCTTTTAGCTGGTCTGCCAAGACGACATACCCAGGTAAATGGGCTTCAGAACACGTTGGCGTGAATGCGCCCGGTACCGCAAACAGGACAACCTTTTTGTTGGCAAAAAGTTCGCTCACTTGATGGTTCACCATGCCATCCGTCGTCAGTTCACTAAGAGTTGCAGCAGGCAGTGTTTGGCCTTGTTTAATCATGATTATCTTCCTTTTGTGTATGCTTTGTTCCGCTCACTCAGTCTAGCGCCAAAATCAACATGATCAAAATGTACGGAATCATAACGTCTTACATGGACTATTCCTCAGTGGCTTTGGCTGGTGTCTGGGGCTGTGTTTGTGGTGACAGAAGGCTATTGCGAATGATGTTACTTAGTGAGTGGCTAATGTGTTCCCAGTTAGTGAACGCGATGATGAGTGCCAATATCCACCATGCTTTGTGAAGAAAAAGGCCACAAAGTGATAAAGCAAACACCAGGTGAATATGGGAACTTCTCTACTCTTGCGCTTGATGAACTGCGACTTCATGGATCTACCATAGCAAATAGAGTATGAAAATGGCGAGCGCTATAGTGACTGAAAATAGGTAACCGCTGAAGTATTCGGAATTTAAAATCACCATCATGGTGCCGTTAGGGGGGGAACAAGTTCATATCAATGTTTTTTAAATGGTAGTGCCAGTGGGGGCGAGTAGATAAGCACCGAAAAGCATAAACAAAGAGAGCTTTATTGGCACCATCAAGATCGCATATATCACGCGACCTATGGCTTTTATGACGTTCATAGTTATCCCTTTTGTCGATGTTAAGAGGGTAAACGTTGAGCGGGTGATTATTGTTTCTAGTTCGTCATCACATTCGCAAAATAGTATAAAAACCTCTATAAGTTGGTTTATATATAATTTAAGTTAAACTTATTTTAGTGGTTATTTTTCTTGGTTAACATTAAGTATGAAGCACTCAGATTACAGTTTAATCCCCACGTTTGTCGCGATAATGGAAGAGAGAAATTGCACCAAAGCGGCGTTACGGTTAGTCGTAAGCCAGTCAGCGGTAAGCCAAGCTGTGGTAAGACTAAGGGAGGTGTTTAGTGATGCGTTATTTTTTGTGAGAGTCACGGTGTTGCGCCAACGGTTTTTGCTCAAATCGACCCGACGCTCGCGAGTGCTGTGGAAAATATCGCGTACATGCAGCCAGAGCACTCAAGGTTTGAGTCGCTGGAATGCAATAAACGCTTTGTCATTTCTTCTTTGAGTGGGTTGGCTTAAAGTTAATTGTGCATTACTCATTGTGAACTGAGAAGGGGTGGCGATACCTTGCACATCGATATTTAGCTGAGAGGAATAAAGAACAGAAAATGGAGGGTTCGCTTATTAGAGTTCAAACAATTTATCAAATGCTCTTTGCTCCATGATATCTTCAATTTTTCGGCGTGTTTGTTGTTTTAAAATTGCTTCGCTTTGCTCAGATTCTTTCTTTTCCTGTGCTACCTGTTTTTTACTTTTTCTAGCCATTTGAGTACCTTTTAAATTTGCTGTATTTCAATACTATATTAATGCATTAAAATGGATTTACTTGATAGTAAAACTTCCTAACTTTGAACCCGAGTCACACAGTATGTTACCTGAGTGAGTTTTCTCACAATATTTAAAATCAATGAGATAGCAAGCAGATTGAAGTTTTCTTAGTATGTGTCGTCTTAAAATATCACTATTGAGTTGGTGTATTTTGGCACACCAAGAAATATTCGGCTTTGTTAAATTGAATTCAATCTCTAACATTTAATTTCCTGTTTCTTGGATATTTTTTCTTTGTTCAATAATTGAAACCAGTGTTTTTGACGACTTGTTCTTTTAGACATAATCTTTCCTAAAAATAATTTAATAAATATATAGCACCTAACTTATTGTAGGCAGCATTAAGCCAAGCAAAAATGTTTGCTTAGTGTTGGTTGTGAGACATTTTGAAGGGGAGAGAGTTTGGTGCCGCATGGACATGCCGCACCAAGAAAAGCGATATTATAGAGGGGTAACTTCAGTCGCTTGAGGACCTTTTTTACCATCTTCTACGTTAAAGCTTACTTTCTGACCTTCAGTCAACGTTTTGAAACCGTCAGCAACGATAGCGTTGAAGTGTACGAATACATCTTGACCGCCATTGTCTTGAGAAAGAAAACCGAAACCTTTAGTTTCGTTGAACCATTTTACTGAACCAGTTACTTTACCAGACATAAAAACCTCTGAATTTAAACAAAAATATATGAATTATGATGGTTCTTTTTTAAGCTATTGAATGTGCAATCAAGAGGAAGTTTTACGCAGGTGTCTGAATTGAGTGATTCAGGGGGGTACTGAGAGGGAACTTAAACTAAATGTAGCATTAACAGCTCTTTTCTAAGAGCCAGAGCGCACTATACAGGGTGTTTAAAAAATAGCTACAATTATTTTAAATTATATTTAACTAACTTTAATTAGTTATTCCACCGAGCGATGGCGTCTCTTCCAGCGATAATACCTAGCTTATAGGCATCATGCAATGGTTCAGGAGAACGACTGAGGCGTTTAAGCCTAAAAGTCTCTGGAGGACAAACTTGAATGATCTCTACGCCCACAGGGGGATTCTGAATAAGTTGTAAGGACTGGTTGTAGCGAATATGGCGAGTGAGCATTGGCTCAATTAACGCTGGCGTATCTTTTAACATGCGTTTAGTGAGAGCATTAAACTTGCTTTTTGATTTACGATAACTGGCTGGACGGCTTCGGAGGATCATGATTTTAGTTGCACCTCTTTTAATGGCTTCTGCAATTGGAATGGCATCTGTAACTCCCCCATCGACGTATTTTGTCTTGCCTAATGTGACGCCGTTACGGTAAAGAATCGGCAGTGCACTGCTTGCTTTCATCGTTTCAGCCAGCATATCGATTGTGGGAGTATGATACTCGGCTTGTCCGTTATCTTGGCGAGTCACACCAAGGAAGAAAGGCCGAGGGTCTGCAGCGAGAGTGGTATGATCAATACCAAGCTCATTTAGTGTGATTTCCCATATCCAGTCCAAATCCATCATATCTCCGCCACGCAGCAATTGAGTTGGTGAGATGAATTCTTTGCGTAAGCTGTAATCGAGATAAATCTTCAGATTTCTGCCTGGCATTTTAGCTAGGTAAGCCGCTAGATTACTGGCTCCAGCAGATACTCCCCAAAAACTGTCGAATGGAGAAAAATTTTCGGTTAGAAAACGATCGAGTATGCCGCATGAAAATACGCCGCGCATTGCGCCACCTTCAACAATCAGTGCATGAGGGCCTACCAGTTTCATCCGATCCTTCCGTTAACTATCCTTTTATTGGGAAAGTAGCTTAATAGATCTGAGCCAATTTAGGGAAGAGGAAATCGAACGATGGTCATCATAATGTGGCGTGGGAACGCTTTTGAGCTTTGCTGAGGGGGAAATAGTAAAAAAGCAGAGCACCGAAATGCTCTACTTTTTAGAATTATAAGCTTGATATAAATTGCGTTATTGGCAGTTGTGTAAAGGCGTAGGTGATGCCAACACAGAATGCCGCTCCGGTGACTCCGGCGCCGGCCGTTGTTGCAAGTAAGAGAAGAGTTATTTTAGGCATTTAAGAATAAACGCCTTCTCGTAGATTGGGTAAACGAACCCATTGGCTTCCTGATAGAGCTTGAAGCCGTATCCAAATGCCGCGTTATATATTTTTTCATCCCCAAACCCTCAACTTGTTATCATTAGCAGAGTAAACAGTACAGTACCAATAGTGCTTATTTATCAGGTTTATCATCAATGTGAGAAATACACAAACATTACCCATAACGCGGTTAACGCAAGTAATGGCGTGAACACTTTTTGAATTGATGCGCCATCGGTTAAATCGTAAATCACGATCGATTCGTTGTAGAACGAGCGTTTGAATGAACCAAAGCTAATTTCATTTTTTACATCAGATTTCTCGTAATGTTTACGTGCCGAATCTGCCATTTGAGACTCAAGGTCTTGCATTTCATATTCTTTGTTAAAAAACGCATCCCACGCAGAAAGGCGAGCAATAGTTTTTGGCGAACGGTTGCCTTTTAGCTTTTCTACACGTTTTGAGTAAGCAGCTTGATATTTATCCACGATAAATTCCTACATGAATAGACTGTTGTGTAGAACAAAGCGTTAAATGTTCTACTCAGTGGTTGTAAAAGTGAAAACTGGAAAAAAATGGAACTTTTACTTTTGTAGGTCATGGACTACTTAGAAGTGCGGCATTTGATTATTAAAGAGCATAAAAAGGAATCTCATTCCTTCATGCGGCGAATGATATGGTCAGCTCTTGGATGCGACAAACAAAATAAATTGGTCAACATAACAAGCAACGTTTGTTGCGCTGAAGTTGGGTGAACAGAATAGGGGTTATTTTTAGAGGAAGTTTAGGGGAGTGGAACGAAATGCGCGGCTTAATTTAAAAGCCGCCCTGCAGTAGACGGCTTTCTTGTCGATTTAATCGTGAATCGGCACGACTAAAATATCTACCGGGCATTTATTGATGAGATGTCTTGAGTAAGAAATAATTTTGCTCCAGAAGTCGTGGTGGTGCCCACAAATGAGCAAATCGACTTCTTCTTCTTTGATGGTGATTTCAAGTTTATCCGCTAAGTCACCAGTCCCAACCAAAAAACGTTTAAGTGGGTGATCTATGTAGTCACCGAAGCTTCTCAAGCACTCCATTGAATGTTCGCTTAGCGGTCTGTTGTCAGGGTATTTTACGATGTCGACTAGCTCTGGATAAATCTCGCCGTGTGTACCGTCAATGTGAATAAATGAAATCTCGGAACCGAGATAGTTTGCCATTGAAACAGCTCTATCGATCAACACAGTACTCTCATCAGACAGTTCCAGTGCGACAAGAATATGTTTGTATTTCATAGCCACGCCCTTACGTACATTGCATTTATCTTAAGCATAGTATGGCTTCAGAAAAAAATGTGCCGAGAAGAGCTCGAAACTGCTTAAAGTTTTGTCAAATTATCATGTTACATTGCATAGAGAGAGTCTTTCGGACGTACTCATTTCGCGGGGACTAGTGCGCAATGAAAATAACCGCTTGTTTCTTTCTTAGTTGAATGAGTTGGAACCATGCCCCCAATCTGTAGTACAGTTTGTAAGATGCATGATGCGTTACAGAAGACCTTAAAAAAGAAATGGAAGTCTATGAAAAATAAAACCTTAGCACTGTTTACTGCCGTTACGATGACGGGCGTCTCATCCACTGTGCTTGCAGAAGATGCAACGCAACAGTTGGTTGAACATGTGCATGAAATGGCACTGAAGTATCCAATGACCAAAAAAGTTAATGTGGTTGATGAGTACTTTGGCACCAACGTGAGCGATCCGTACCGCTGGCTAGAAGATGACCGCAGCAAAGAGACCTCTGATTGGGTAAAAGCCCAAAATCAAGTGACATTTGATTACCTAGAGCAAGTGCCATATCGCAAGCTGATTGAAGCGCGCCTAACCAAGTTGATGGATTACGAAAAACTAGGACGACCATTTAAAGAAGGCAAATACACCTACTTCTATAAGAACGATGGTTTACAGAATCAGGACGTCCTTTATCGTCAATTCGGCAATGGTGAGCCTGACGTTTTTCTCGATCCCAACACCTTTAGCGAAGATGGCACCACCTCATTGGCAAATGTGAGCTTCACCAAAGATGGATCTCTAGTGGCGTACAGTATTTCAGAGGGGGGCAGCGACTGGCGAAAAGTGATCGTTCTCAATACGGAAACTAAGCAGCCCGTGGGTGAGACGCTAGTAGACATTAAATTCAGTGGTGTGAACTGGCTAGGTAACAATGGTTTCTACTATTCGAGTTACGACAAACCTGAGGGAAGTGAGCTGTCAGCGAAAACGGATCAGCACAAACTTTATTACCACAAACTGGGTACCAAGCAGAGTGAAGATAAGCTTATCTTCGGTGGTAAAGAGTCAGAGAAACACAGATACATTCGCGGCTATACCTCTGATGATCAACGATATTTGTTTATTTCAGCAAGTACTTCAACTTCGGGTAATAAGCTGTTCTTTAAAGATCTGACTAAGCCAGACAGTGCGCTGCAAACCATTGTGGATAATACCGAATCTGACACTTGGGTAATTGATAACAAAGGTACCACATTGTATTTGGTGACCAACCTCGATGCGCCTAATAAACGGGTCGTGACGGTGGATGCGAGTAACCCACAACCGAACCATTGGAACGACTTAATTCCAGAAACAGACAATGTGCTTAAACCATCGACCGCGGGTGGCACTTTGTTTGCGAGCTATATCGTGGATGCGTTATCCATGGTCAAACAATACGATATGAGCGGTAAGCTCATTCGAGAAATCAAACTGCCAGACATCGGCAGTGCTTACGGCTTTTGGGGTAAGAAAGAGGATGCAGAAGTCTATTACACTTTCACCAACTACAAGACGCCTAGCACCACCTATCGCCTAGGCATAGAAAACGGAGACAGCACGATCTACCACAAATCCGATGCGCCATTCAAACCAGAACAATTTGAATCTCAGCAAGTGTTCTACAAATCCAAAGATGGCACTAGGATTCCGATGATCATTACCTATAAGAAGGGGACGCCAATAGACGGCACAGCTCCGACTATCTTGTATGGTTATGGTGGTTTTAATGTCAGCTTAACGCCTTACTTCAGCCCAAGCCGAGCGGCGTGGCTAGAGCTCGGTGGCATTTATGCGGTAGCCAACATTCGTGGCGGCGGCGAGTATGGCAAAGAGTGGCACAACGCTGGTACAAAGATGCACAAGCAAAATGTGTTCGATGACTTTATTGCAGCAGCAGAATTCCTTATCGATAAAGATTACACATCTAAGGGAAAGCTGGCGATCAATGGCGGTTCGAACGGTGGTTTGCTTGTTGGAGCCGTAATGACGCAACGTCCAGAACTGTTTAAAGTGGCACTGCCAGCGGTAGGTGTATTGGATATGTTGCGCTACCACACTTTCACTGCTGGTGCTGGGTGGGCGTATGACTACGGCACCTCGGAACAGAGCAAAGAAATGTTCCAATATCTGAAAGATTACTCACCTGTGCATAATGTGAAACCTGGTGTTGAGTATCCAGCAACGATGGTCACCACAGGCGATCATGACGATCGCGTGGTTCCGGCACATTCCTACAAGTTTGCTGCCGAGTTGCAATCAAAACAGGCGGGTACTAACCCAACACTGATCCGTATTGAAACCAATGCTGGCCATGGTGCGGGGACCCCAACGAGTAAAATTATTGAAAAAACTGCCGATGTATACAGCTTTACGCTCTTTAATATGGGCGTCGAAAAACTGTAACCGTACCTTTCCCTTCTCAAACGCAGCTTATCGGGCTGCGTTTTTGTTTTGAAATCGAAGCTCTATGAACATTGAGCTGCCAGTTATTCTCCTTTGAACCCACCTTCATTTTTCATGGGGCAATATATAAGGCATTAGGCAAAATTAGCCCTGATTTGTATTGACGTCGATGACTTGGGTGTAGAATGCTGCGAGTTTTCAGTCGTGTTTTTAGGAATCTAAATGCATAAATCAGCAGGAATAATTATTAAAGACGGGGCGTTGTTGGTCTTGCGTTCAAAAGGCAAAGACACCTTCTACGCTCCGGGCGGGAAACTTGATAGTGGTGAAACACCAGAACAAGCGTTGTGTCGTGAACTACGAGAAGAAGTCGGTATTGCGGTTAGAGAAGGTGACTTAACGGCTTTTGGTCGCTTTGAGGCGCCCGCTCACGATAAAGTCGACGTGACTCTCATCATGGATGTATTTTTTGTTGATTCTTATGCTGGTCATGTTGTCGCAAGCAATGAAATCGAAGAGTGCAAATGGGTGGATTCTTCAAACGTAGATAACATTTCGATTAGCACGATTTTCCGCAATGATGTGTTCCCTCAACTAGTTGTGCAAGGGTTAGTGAATTAGCCTGCTTTTAAATCACTGACAAAATTTAAAACGCCCACAATGCTTGTGAATTGTGGGCATTTTGTTTTTTGAATCTTTTTCCAAAATTAAAGTTGACCTGTCTATAACTCTACAGTTTAAGATGCTTTTATCAGCGCTAAGGAAACAAACATGTATCGGATATCGGAACTGGCAGAGATGCTGGGTTTGTCTCGCACCACATTGCTCTATTACGAGAAGATCGAACTTATTAAAGGGCAGCGGTTAAGCAATGGCTACCGTGCTTATAGTGATGCGGATTTACAACGTTTACGCTTGGTCCAGCAATTGCAAAGTGGTGGACTCACGCTTAAAGAGTGCAAAGCGTGTTTAGAGGCCAAAGTAGACCGCGAATTGATGTTAGAGAGGCTCAAGCAGCTTGATGAAGAGATCGAGCAAAAGCAGAAATCGCGTCAGTTGTTGGCGGCACTGCTTGGTGAAACGCCGTTAACCGAATGGCATGAATCTTTGGATGAAGTCGCGCCGGATGCGCACTTAAAATGGCTAATGACGCAAGGTTTTAGCGAGAAAGAAGCCCTTCACTTACGTTGGTTATCAAAAGACATGAATACTCACGAAGACTACATGGCGGACTTCTTCCGCGTATTTGAAACCTTGGAGTTCTGGGGCCCAGGCTCAGAGCAAGATACGTTAAAAGCGCTGAGTCTATTGCCAACGCAACCTGATGATATTCTTGAAATCGGCTGCGGGCAGGGCATTGCAACTCGCACCTTAGCAAAACACGCGCATGTCACTGCGGTTGATAACGACAAGCCATCTATACAGCGCTTGCAAGACAAAGCTCAAGCTCTTGGATTAAGTGACAAGATCACTACCGTTTGCGCGAGCATGACCGAGTTACCGTTTGCAGAAGGTGCAAGCAAGCTGATTTGGGCGGAGGGTAGTGCATACATTATGGGCGTTGAGAACGCATTCAAAGCATGGCGATCATTGCTAGCAGACGACGGTATCTTGGTAGTGAGCGATCTGGTTTGGAACACAGACACACCAAGCGAAGATACGGTGGTATTTTGGCAGAAAGAGTACCCAGATATTGGCAGTGTCGAGAAGCGAATTGCACAGGCGAAAGCCGCAGGTTACCGAGTGCTAGAGACGTTTCCAATTAGCCAGCAGGCTTGGGATAACTACTACCTCCCGCTGGATGAACGTGTGCAAAGCTTGAAAGCAGAGATGCCAGCATCGCAAGCATTGAAAGACATACAAGTTGAATTAGATATCGTTAAACGTCGCGGCAATGAAGTGGCGTACCAGATGTATATCTTACAAAAAGATTGAAAGAAAAATGAACGAAACAACAAATCAAAAGACTCAAAAAACACACTACACACTTTCTCCTTACGAGAGAGCAATGAGCAGCGAGATGATTGCGCTATTTACTCAAACCTTCTCTGATTCAGAAGGGGAAGTGGAAGGTCAAACCATAGGTGCTTTGGTGAGTGAGCTACTCAAAACAACGCCAGAAAAAGATCTAAAAGGTTTTATTGCCAGAGAAGGCGATCGCCTAATTGCGGGCGTATTGTTTACGCCACTGCGTTTCGAAAGTGGTGAAACTGGCTATCTGCTATCACCAATGGCAACGTTGACGGAGTGCCAAGGCAAAGGGGTAGGGCAAGCATTGATTCAGTTCGGGTTAAAGCAACTCAAGCTGCAGGGCGTTAACCTAGCATTCACTTATGGTGACCCTAGCTTCTATTCTAAGGTCGGTTTCCAACAAGTGACCGAAGCACAGTGTAAAGCGCCACATAAGTTAAGTTATCCGCATGGCTGGTTAGCTCAATCACTAACGAATGAAGCGTTGATGCCGGTGGCGGGTGGCTCGTCTTGTGCACAAGCCCTAGATAATCCGGTTTACTGGTAACGTCTTGCTACAAAAGTGAACATAAAAACGGAGATCAAAGCTCCGTTGAATTTTATAGGGGGACGGTTAAGTCGTTAACCTGCACTAGGGATGTCTACATATTCTTCAAGAACAAGCTGACTAATCTTCGCAATGGCTTGATCTCTTGCTTGAAGGGAGAGTTCGGTTTCTGTGAGGTAAATACTGATATAAATCGGTTTATGATTCTCTTTCCAAATCACAGCGGTAATGCCGCGTGACCCAAAGCCCCCAGCGCCTGAGCGATCGGCAATCGACCAGTCTTTAGGTAAGACAGAACGCATCAGAGAGTCAGACACTTTGTTATCTTGCATCCAGATCTTTAGTTGGGTACGAGATTCGTACGACAGAGCTTCACCTTCAAGCAGAGTATGTAGCGTGTTTACCATGGCGTTAGGTGTCGTGGTGTCTTGCTTATCTCCAGGTGTTGCTTCATTTAAACCGGGTTCATAGCGGTCTAAGCGTGTGGCTTTATCGCCAATAGAACGTAAAAACATCGTCACTACTCTTGGGCCGCCTACGCTACGCAACACAATATTGGCAGCCGTGTTATCGCTCATGAGCATCGCCGCTTCACACGCGTGCTCTACTCGTGTTGTTTGTCCTGTCATGCGATCCATGACTGGTGACCAAACCACGATGTTGCGTTCTTCTACTTTGGCCGTTGCGTTTTTGTTTAATTTTCCGCTATCCATATCGCTTAACATAGTGGCACATGCGAGCGTTTTGAATGTGCTCATCATTGGAAAACGTTCGTCGCCGCGATAATCCCACTGTTCATCTGTCTGTGTATCCCAAACAGACACGCCAATACGACCAGCGATGTGTTGCTCAATGGCGGCTAGATTCACATTTAATTGGGCGGCGTAAGTTGCACTAGAAAAGACCAGTAGTTCAAATAGCAGCAATAGCTTTTTCATTATCGATTTCTTAGTGTTATTTAATCAGGTTCGCACTTTGCGATAAGTAGGAGCACTATAACGAGTGAATGCTTTAATCACTGTTAGATTTTCGTCTTTTTTCTGTAGGAATCTTTGCATATGCCAAGCTTTATCTGATTTTACGTTTATTGACGTTGCTTTACATGTAGATAGCTAAAGTAAAGTTGTTAACTAACCGAGTAACCAATCATGAAAACAGTCCGCAATATTATTTGGGTAATGATTGCCGTGATGTCCGTATTATGGTTTGCGATGGAGCCGCAACTTTTCTCGTCAACGAATCTCTTTGAATGGCGTTCTGCCCTAATCCAATACTCAGGTATTTTGTCGCTGATGCTGATGTCTATCGCCATGATATTAGCGATGCGCTTACCTGTCGTTGAAAATTGGCTGCATGGTATGGACAAAGCTTATCGAGTTCACAAATGGCTGGGCATTAGTAGTGTCGCATTGGGTGTTGCACACTGGCTTTGGTATCAAGTGCCAAAATGGTTGGTAATATCAGGTGTAACGGCTAGACCGGTAAAACATTCAGGTGAAGGCCCTGCGGGTAACCTCTCTGGTATCGAGGCTTGGATTCATGGTTTGCGGGACCTTGCTCAAGGCATGGGTGAATGGGGCTTCTACATGCTATTGGTTTTGCTTTTGGTTTCTTTATGGAGTGCAGTGAAGTACAAACCATTTAAACTCTCACACCGCTTGATGTCTGTGGCGTATCTGCTAACCGCTGTCCATTCCGTACTGCTGTTGAAACGCGCGTACTGGGGGGAGCCTATTTACTATTTGACCGTTGGTTTTGCTGTGATTGGCTCTATCGCTGCGCTATATAGTTTGCTTGGTTTTGTCGGACGCCGTAGCAAATACTCGGCGATTGTGGCTTCTACACGTTATTTCTCGCAAGCGGAAGTCATGGAATTGGTTTTAACACCGGAAGCTTCTTGGCAAGGCCATAAAGCGGGTCAATTTGCTTACTTACGTTTTGGAGATGAAGATGCTCATCCGTTTACCATCGTATCAGGTAGTGAAAGCAACGAGTTACGTTTCTTAATTAAAGAGCTAGGTGACTTTACCACTGGGCTTTATGAGCGAGTCCGAGCAGGCGATGTGGTGATGGTTGAAGGCCCTTATGGTCGTTTAGAGTTTGATTTAGACCAACCACAAATCTGGATCGCTGGTGGCGTGGGGATTGCTTCTTTCTTCGCGGCTTTAGAGGAGCTGAAAGCACAAATAGCGCATCCCAATATTCATCTGTTCTACTGTACTCGTGGTATTGACGGCCAGTTGGTCGATGAACTGTGGCACTTAGCGCACCAAGCAAACGTCAAATTGCACGTGATTGATACGTTGAAATCACCTCGTTTGAATGCTGAACGTATCATCGCACAATGCGGTGATTTGGATCAGTATGAAACGTATTTCTGCGGGCCAGAAGCTTTTTCAAAAACACTGAAAAAAGAGCTAGATACGTACCAATTCGATATTGAAAAGCGTTATCACGAAGAGCTATTCGTGATGCGTTAAAGAAACAGAGGCGCTGTAAAATTTGCGCCTCTTTTTTATTCTCTAGAGTTCTATTTTTTTGACCATGCCAGCTTCCGCATGACCTGGAATGTTGCACGCAAATTCAACGTTACTGTCGCCGTGGAAATGCCACAGCAGCTGTTTTGCTTTGCCCGGTTCAACCGTGACAGCGTTACCTGAGTCGTGCATGTGGTCGCCGCTCATGTTCTTCATCATTTCACGGTGTTCTAATTGTTCTTTCGCTGAGCCGATGCTGAATTCGTGATTGATTTTACCTGTGTTCATTACCACAAATTGCACCACGTCATTTGGCTCAATCTTAACGTCTTTCTTGAACTTAATCGTCATGTCATCGCTCAAAATAACGTGTACGACTTTGTCTGGTTTTGCTCCCATCGCTGGCATACCAACAGTGGACATCCCGGGCATGTCCATCATGTTGGAGTGATCCATTTTGCTGTGGTCCATTTCACCATGATTCATGCTGCCATGATCCATATTATCGTGGCTCATATTATTATGATCCATATTGGAATGGTCCATTTGAGCGAAAGCGCCGGTCGTTGTTAGAGTGAGCGCTAGAGTAATGAGTGTTTTTTTCATTGTGAATATCCTTTGTAGCATCTAAGTCGGTGACCTCCCCCGAAGTGCTCGGACTTCGGGGGGAGGGCGTTAATTACGAACGTTTGTTTAGTTCGCTTTTATTCAGTTCATGTTGTTTCCATAATTTGAAGATGGCTGGCAGTACTAATAGCGTCAGTAGCAGTGCCGATGCCATACCAATCATTGGCGCGGCGATACGTTGCATCACTTCTGACCCTGTGCCTTCACCGTACATGATTGGGATCAGACCAATAATGACCGTCAGTACCGTCATCATTACAGGGCGAACACGTAAGCCAGCACCTTCACGAATGGCATCGGTTAGGTCTTTCGCCTCAAGTTGTTGCTTGTTCTCTTCTGCGTCGAGCTTTTTGTAGTACCAAGCTTGGTTGAGATACACGAGCATGATGACCCCAATTTCAACTGCGACACCGGCAAGAGCGATAAAGCCCACTCCGACGGCAATCGAGAAGTTGTAGTTGAGGATATGCATTAGCCACAAACCACCCACCATAGCGAGCGGTAGGGTAAGCATGATGATCATCACTTCACCGACGCGACGGAAGCTGAAGTAAAGCAACAACATAATGATGGCGATGGTGATTGGGACCACGACACTCAAGCGGTCTTTTGCACGCTCCATGTATTCGTATTGACCAGACCAAGCAAGTAACCTACAGGAAGTTCTAGTTGCCCTGCCACGACTTGTTGCGCTTCCACGACGTAAGAGCCCAAGTCACGACCATCGATGTCAACAAACACCCAACCGTTTGGGCGCGCGTTTTCAGTCTTGATCATTGGAGGGCCGTCTTCGTAATGGATGTCTGCAACGTCAGCCAATGCGATACGAGCGCCATTTGGTGTGACTAACGGTAAGTTTTGCAGTTTAACTACCGAGTCACGGTAGTCTTGTGGGTAGCGAACATTGATTGGATAACGCTCCAAGCCTTCGATAGTTTCACCCACATTCATGCCGCCTACTGCGGTGGAGATAACTTGCTGGACGTCTTTGATGTTTAAGCCGTAACGTGCTGCCGCACGACGCTTAATATCGATTGTGACATAGCGGCCGCCCGCTACACGCTCTGCGTAAACAGAAGCCGTGCCTTGTACGCTGTTAAGAATAGGTTCCAACTGAGAGCCGATCTTTTCAATCACTTTTAGATCAGGGCCTGCGATCTTAATGCCGATAGGGGTCTTGATGCCGGTCGCCAGCATGTCGATACGCGTTTTGATTGGCATTACCCACGCGTTGGTTAAGCCTGGGAATTTCACCAGATCATCAAACTCTTTGCGCAACGATTCCATTGTGACGCTGTCACGCCACTGTTCGCGAGGTTTGAGTTGAATCACGGTTTCAATCATGGTCAGCGGTGCAGGGTCAGTTGCGGTTTCTGCACGACCAATTTTGCCCCATACCGTTTGTACTTCTGGGACGGTTTTGATTAGCTTATTGGTTTGTTGTAGAAGCTCACGTGCTTTACCAATCGAGATACCCGGATAGGTTGTCGGCATATACATCAAGTCGCCTTCATCCAGGGGGGGGATGAATTCGCTGCCCAGCTTGCTGGTGGGGTAGTAAGCCGATGCCATCAAACCTAAGGCGATAACAATCATGGTCTTAGGGTATTTCAGACTGGTGTTCAACAGTGGTCGGTACAATGCGACCAAGCCACGGTTTACCGGGTTTTTGTGCTCCGGTAACACCTTACCGCGAATGAAGTAACCCATGAGTACAGGAACAAGCGTGATAGCCAAACCAGCGGCCGCTGCCATGGCGTAAGTCTTAGTGAACGCAAGCGGAGAGAACATCTTGCCTTCTTGACCTTCTAAGGCAAATACGGGCACGAAGCTCAGGGTAATGATCAGCAATGAGAAGAAAAGCGGGGCACCGACTTCTTCAGACGCTGTGCCAATCACTTGCCAGCGGTTTTTATCGGTCAGTGGTGTTCGTTCTATGTGCTTGTGGACGTTCTCTATCATTACTATTGCACCATCCACCATGGCGCCGATGGCAATCGCGATACCACCGAGGGACATGATATTGGCATTAATGCCTTGCCAATGCATTACGATAAACGCAGTAAGAATACCGACCGGCAGGCTAAGAGCGATAACCAACGAGGAGCGAATGTGGAATAGGAATAGTGCACACACAATCGCAACGACGATGAACTCTTCTGCAAGCTTCTTCCATAGGTTTTCTACCGCAGCATCTATCAGAGTCGAACGGTCATAAGTTGCAACAATTTCAACACCTTCTGGTAGACCGCGTTGTAGGTCTGCGAGTTTGTCTTTAACTTTTGCGATTACCTCACTTGCGTTCTCACCAAAGCGCATCACGATAACGCCGCCAACGGCTTCACCTTCGCCATTCAGCTCTGAGATACCACGACGCATCTGTGGGCCAAGGTTAATGTCTGCAATATCACCCAATAGTAGTGGCGTGCCTTTGTCGGTGACTTTCAGAGGGAGCGATTTAATGTCTTCGATGCTGGTTAGGTAACCCGTGGTACGAACCATGTGTTCGGCTTCGGCTACTTCAATTACGGACGCGCCGGTTTCTTGGTTACCGTTTTGGATTGCCATGTTCACTTGTTGTAGCGTGAGGTTGTAAGCTCGCAGCTTGGCAGGATCAATTTGCACTTGATACTGCTTCACCATGCCTCCTACGGTGGCCACTTCCGATACGCCTTCAACGGTTTGCAATTCGTACTTTAAGAACCAGTCTTGTAGACTACGAAGATCGGCTAAATCGTGCTTACCGGCTTTGTCTTGTAAAACGTAGCTGTAAACCCAGCCCACACCGGTCGCGTCAGGACCTAAGGTCGGTTTTGCGCTCGGTGGTAGCTTTGGTGCTACCTGGCTTAAGTACTCCAACACGCGTGAACGTGCCCAGTACATGTCGGTATCATCGTTGAAAATGATATAAACATAGGAATCGCTAAAGAAAGAGTAACCACGAACCGTTTCTGCTCCCGGTACGGCAAGCATTGCGGTTGTTAGTGGGTAGGTCACCTGATCTTCCACTACTTGAGGAGCTTGACCCGGGTAGCTTGTCTTGATGATCACTTGCACATCAGAAAGGTCCGGAATCGCATCAACAGGCGTATTCTTTACACTGTAAAGTCCGCCTAATACCAGGGCTAAGGTCGCGATCAACACGAAGAAGCGGTTGTTGATTGACCAACGAATAATGGCATTGATCATAATTGCCCCTCAACGGCCACTAGTTGCTTCAGAACGTAGTCAGTCCCTTGTTTTTCCAATAGAAATCGAACTTTCTGGCCTTCTTTAAAGCCAGATAAATCCACTTCGTCACCAACGGAGAAGTTCATCTCGCCTGCATCCCAGTTCCAATCAGCAACGGGCAGGTGATTTAAGGTGATCATGCCAAAGTCTGCCATCAACATAGTGATGTCACCTGTTAGCCAGACTTCTGTTGCAATGACGCTCTTGTCCGATTTGTAATCAATGATTTGGTACTGACCAGATTCAGTCTTTTGCATTTCAAATTCAATGGATTGACCTTTTTTTAAGTCACCGATATCGATGCCCTCAGCAAGAGTGAAGTTCATTACCATGCCAGGCCAACCCCATTCAGGTACAGGTTGGTGGTTAATGGTCAGCATACTGTGTTCTTCCATCACATCGGTGATTTCACCTTTTGCCCAAGCAGTTTCTGCTGCAGGCTCTACACCGTTGATGCGAGAGAGATCCGCGGATTGGCTTGATTCAGAATCGAGCATGAAGTGTGATGAGGTGACAATCTTGTCGTCTTGTTTAAGGCCTTGTAATACTTCGATTTGCTCACCATCTTCGCGGCCTACTTCAATTCGGGCAGAGCGGTATTTGCCGTCACCTTCTGCCAGAACCACGCGAGTCATGCCACCAGAACGAATAACGGATGATTTAGGAATGGTTAATACCGCGTCTTCAGTAACAGGCTGCAATGCGATGTTGGCAAACATGTTTGGCTTTAATGCGCCATTTGGGTTAGGAAATTTAAGGCGAACCCGCAATGTACGCGTTTTCGGGTCGAGGATTGGGTACACGTAATCCACCACGCCTTGCCATTCATTTCCCGGAATCGCATCCAGGGTCATCGTGGCTTGAGAGCCAGCTTTTATCCAGTGTGCTTGGCGCTCAAAGACTTCCCCATCAACCCAAACATTGTCCAATGGACCAGCACTGATCACCGCTTGTGCTGGGGATAGGTAGCCACCTTCACGCACGTTTAGGCTTGCAATAACACCGTCAGCCGGTGCTTTAATTTCAATGGATTGAGAGGCTTTTCCGCTGCGCCTAATGGATTTTATTTGACCACGGTCTACACCAAGCGTCACCAAACGCTCTGTTGCACCTTTTACTAAACCGTTGCGACCAGTGCGGTAAGCATTCAGCAATTCTTCTTGTGCCTTAACCAACTCTGGTGAATACAGGGTGAAAAGCACATCGCCTTTCTTCACTTTTTCACCGACGGCATTGATGTAGAGTTTCTCAACCCAACCAGCAACACGCACGTTGGTTTGCCACAACAGGCTTCCATCGAAGGCGATATAGCCGACGGTCTCAATGCGCGGTGATAATTTTTCCAGCGTTACTTTTGCGGTTTTTACACCAAGGTTATTTTCTACTGACGGATCAATCGTAACTGTCCCTGGTTTATTTTGTTCGCCAGTTAAGTCTTCAGCGTAAACAGGGATCAAGTCCATCCCCATCAGAGATTTACCCGGTTTGTCGCGTTTGTAGTTTGGATCCATTGGAGCAACCCAGTAGAGAGGGTCGTTGGAACTGGTAGCCGATTCGCCACCCATTGCACTCATGTCATGAGTTGAACCCGCAAGAAAATGATTCGCACCAAACCCTAAAGCTCCACCAACAATCAGTGCGATGGTTGCTACTTGTAATGTTTTCATTTTTATACCTTATTTTCCCGTTTTAATTTGACGCCACAGTGTTTTCGATTGCTCTTGTTTGTCATATCGCTGCAGCCCCAATCGCGTTGGGGAATTACAAATTAATATGCCGAGATAGAGCGAGCTTCAGGGGAAGCTACTTGATAGTCGAAGCCGCCGAGTAGGGTGGCTAAATTGCTGTTTGCGATGTTGAGATCGGTCAACAGACGTTGTTGCTCTAGCTGTAATGCCAACTCATCAGTCGTGGCAGAAATCACATCGTTAAACTGTGCGGTGTTGTTTTGGTAACCTCGCTCCACAGCTTGAATGCGCGCTTTTGCTTGAGGTAATAAGGTGGATTGATAACGTTCTAGACGCTGGGTTAGGTTGCCGCGATCAACTAACAAAGTGTTCACTTTGGCGTTCATTTGCGTCAATAAGGTGTCTTTTTGTGATTGTGCAGCGCCAACTTGGTACTGAGCAGCGGCAAGATTGCGATCTTGACGGTCACCGGTGAACAAAGGAATGTCCATGGTTAGATAAGCGCTGACCAAGTCTGACGCTGGCTCGCCCTTCATATTGTTGGCTTGACGATAAGCGTACATCACTTCGACACCAAACTGAGGGTTGTAGGCTTGCTCAGCAATTTCGACCTGAGTTTTATTGGTAGAAATACTCACATCTGCCATTTTAACCATTGGGTGCTGGCTGAGTTGTTGGTAGTGCTTAGTCGAATCAAGACTGGACGCAAGTTTGTTATTGAGTGTGTCCCAGTTCAGTTGATTACTTGCATGCAGAGCCTGCTCGTTCGCTAACCAGTCTGAACCCAACCATTCGGATAGTTGAGAAATAAGACGACGTTGCATTTGCGCATTGGCTTGCAGTTTCTCGTCCAGTTTGCTTACTTGGAGTTGTGAGTTGAGTAGATCTTGCGCTTCACTCTTGCCAATCGAGTAGTTGGTTTGAATAAAGCTTTCCATTTCCTTCATCAACTTACGGTTTTCTCGCAAGATTTGCTCAGCTTGTTGCTGATAGCCAAGCTCTAGCCAAAGTTGAGTCATGCTGTTGGCAACCTCAAGCTCACGAGCATGTACTTGAAGCCCAAGTCCATCGGCTTGTTGATTGGCTTTCTTCTGTTGAAGGTCGAGCGTCGAGCCACGCTCAAACTGCTGCATTAATCCAACGGAGATGTTGGTCATTGGGTCTTCATCGAACTTGAAACTGTCGACAGGTAAGCCACCGAAGCCCACTTTCAGTTTTGGATCCATCAAGGTTGAGCTTGCAATGCCCGTTTCACGCATGGCAGTAGATTGCGCCGAGTATTGTTGGCGATTGCCATCGTTACTCAAGGCCACATTAATTAGCTGCGTGAGCTTGTCGTTTGAAGCACGCATATTTAACGCGGTAGATCCTGCTACTTTAGTTTTTGTGCTTGCTGCATTAACTAAGGTCGGCGCAGAAACTAGAGCCATGACTAAAATAGGTGCAGTTAGGCGGTATGGTTTGAAATCCATAATCTAAATCCAGTGTTCGCCGGATCGATAGGGGGAAGACTTGAGTTAAAGCGGGAACAGTAAGCCAGTCTTACACCATCGCTCGGGCGCATTAAAACAACCTGCGAGATACACGCAGGGTCGAATGCTTGACTGACTTAAACTATAGGGGGCCTGTACAGGTCGCGGGTAATATGCACGACAGGGGAAGCGAATTCGGGAGTAATGGCTGCACGATAAACGGTAGGCATTGGACTATTGACAGGAATAGGCAGGGGAACAAACACGATTGTGCATGCGGTTGTGCAGCAGGTGTGAACCATACCGGAACTGCCTCCGCAGTTCATGCTGGTTTCTTTTGCGTCACTATTTTCTACTAAGGGAGCGTCTGTCATTGAAACTTCTGTCATAGCAACGCCCATTATTTCGGGCATGTCACAGTGCTCACTGTCGCTCTTCATCATAGAATGTCCATGATTCATCTTGCCGTTTGACATCATTTGGATGTTCATCAAAGGCTCACTATTAGCCACACTCGATACCAAAAGTACCAGCGCAGTAAAGAGAGTTAACCAAATTGTATGCAGCGACTTTAAGTGCATACCTTTTCCCGTTTTGATGAAAATGATGAAAGCCTTTCTATTTTTAAGGTTAACCTTAGGGTAAGGTCAAGATTTAATTAATTTTTGCTTCCTATTGACTGAAGTGAACACGTTTCGCCAGCTTAAACGCCATGCCGCAGATGCAGATATGTCTGCGCATGAAGCTTACGTATCAGAAAAGAAACCAAGGTTATGGACCGTAGCTCTGAGTTTATCGAGTTTGATGCTAACCACTGCATTAGCTGTGGTCAGTGCATCTAAGCGTGCCGCGATAAAGCCGTGCACGGTGTACTGAACTTTGTGTGCGATAAGCAAGGTTGACCAGCTTTGCGTCCCGACGATCGTCCCCACTTTGGTTCGAATAAAAATGGTTTAACCTTGATGGGCGATTCGATGGTCATTTTTTGGAAGATAGCGGTTTGTCATGAAATTGACTGACTCTGACCGTCGCTTGTTATTTGGGTCAATTCCTTACCCTAAACTCTTATACACAAGCATCTTGAGGTGACTCGGGTATATATCTAGCCTGAGAGATCCTCAGAATCTTTATAACGATAAGAGCCAACTTGCATGAAAAGAACGACATCAGCAGTGTTAATCCTTATCTTGGTGAGTGCTTACTTAGCGTATGAGCGTTTTTATGTTTACCCACAAAGGTTGGAAACCCAAGCAGAATCTATGTTGATTCAAATGGCAAACCGAGAAGAGTGGCTCGATGTATATGAGATGATGAAGCGCGTTAATGCCCATAAAGCGTATTTAGAATTGGCGGCAGACATCACCTCTAACGACGGTCAACGTGCTTATAGTGAAGGGTATATCACTTACAGCGAAAGCAATCGCAATGTTTGTAAATATGTGGTTTTTAATTTCAAAATCAATTCGCTGAGAAGTTACGTTATTTCTGATTTGCATGATTGCTCGTTAGGTGAGTATTACTCGTTTCAATAAAAACGCCTCGAAGTGGGAGGCGCTTATTGGTTTACCCAAGCATCTTGGGTTGCTTGGGTATATGCCTAAGGCAATACGTCCAGAGCCCTGCATGTTGAAGTCACCTAGGTGTGTTACAGGGACTAAGGTAGGTGTGACCGATAAGTTTTTATTATATCTAAATAATCAACTTATCTTGAACCCAAACGCATTTCACGTTCTCTTTTTGAGCCAGGCAGATGATCTTTTCTAGAATGTCTTTTGGTGAATCAAACTCCGACCAAATGCGAAGGTTGCCAACATCTTTGTTCGCCTCGACCACGATGGCATCGTAGTGATGGTTTTTCGCTAGCAGACCAGTCTTCGCATCTAATACTTGTGCGCCCCCGGCAGTCGGCATCCAAAATGCTTCCACAAAGCTGATTCGTGAACTCGGCGTACCATGCTGTGAGGCAGGTTGCATCACATCAACGCCTTCTTCACGGACGCGAGAGTGGCTGACCGCATCAAAAGCCGCACGGAAGATCGATGGTGAGGGAGCCTCCGCAATGTCGCTGCCGAGGCCAATTTAAACGCTTTGTATGTTGTTGCTCTAAAGGTACAATCGCAAGCCTTACAATACGGGCGGCCTACGATGCTATTTAACAACGATATCGACGAAATGATGAGCTATTTAGAGCGTTTCTGCAAAGAACCGCATATAAAAGCACTAGATAACGTTTCAGACGATCAAATTAATCTACTTCTCGATTTCTTAACGCTCGCACACCAGCTGAAGTGTGATATCTACGCGACTAGAAATCTGAAAAGCTCGCACTTTATCGGTGTTGGCGTGTTTGCTTTAACCCAAGATAGAGCCCCCCAAGGAAACCTATTTCTAAAGGTGGAATTTGGTCGCATTTACCTTACATTTGAATTAGATAACTGTAACGAAGATAACCTGTTAACGCCTATCCGCGTCATTGATGCGCTCGTCTATTTGACAGAGTACGCTGGCCACGCCCTATTGCCAGACAGTTACAAGTAGTGGATGTGACACGACGACCGTTTAAGTGCTGAGCAACGCCATGCGAATCCCTCTCTAAACGTTTGTTATAACAACATTTACATCATAGCTAAGGCGCATTTCCTTTTGCGTACAGCGAGTTAACGTGTCGTTTGCTCGTCTATTTCATAAGTCGTTACATAACTCGAGGCTTTAACCCTTTACATCTGGCGCTAAGCGGTGAACACTTCACCTCAAAGTAAACAAGTAACAGATATGCCCACTTAATCTCAAGGCAACCCGCCTTTTGGGGTTATAGTAGATTCAGTAGGAAATTATGAACAACACAACCACGAAAAAGTCGAATCCTCTCTTCGAGATCCTTTTTAACGTATTCATCCCTTCTTTCATATTGATGAAGTTCAGTGGCGATGAGCATTTAGGAACCGCGATGGCACTCGTTGTCGCTTTGCTATTTCCTATTGTTTACGGTGGTATGGATCTTATCCGTAACAAGAAGTTTAACTTCATCTCTGCACTTGGCTTTGTTAGTGTTCTATTAACGGGTGGCATTGGTTTATTAGAACTCGATACGCGCTGGTTGGCGCTGAAAGAGGCTCTGATTCCTGGCCTTATTGGTTTAGCTGTGTTGGGTTCAACGTTTACACGTTATCCTTTCATGCAGAAGATGCTCCTGAATGATACGGTGTTAAACCTTTCTTTGATCAAGGAACGCTTGAGCGCGCGCGGCCGAACTGAGGAGTTCGAGCGTTGCTTGATGTCATCAAATTATCTATTTGCTAGCACATTTGCGTTTTCTTCAGCAATGAATTACTTCTTAGCAACCTGGATTGTCACCAGCCCAGCAGGCACAGTAGCCTTCAATGAAGAGTTGGGTAAGTTGACACTTTACAGTTACCCTATCATTGCAATTCCAAGTATGTTGATGATGTTTGGTATTTTTTATTACATTTGGCGTCAAGTTCGAGCAATGACGTCTCTCGAGACCGAGCAGATTTTTCATACTAAGTAATTTGAGTGTTAATGCTTTGATTTAAAGAAAAAGAGCAGGGATTTATCTCTGCTCTTTTGGTTACAATTGCTCTTAGATGAATACCAATTATATTCGTATGCCTTGGACCCAAGACCAACTTTCTCCATTGATGAAAAGCTGCACAGAAATAAAACCAAGGAAGGCCAGACTCACTATCAGTCATCTTCTCTGTTAGCGATGGAGATGGTTTGACATATTGGAATAATCGCGGGCAAATATTGTGATCTAGCGATAGTACTTCGACCACATTAGGTCCATAATCCACCGTTTCGATTCAATATTCAAACGTAGAAGTAGAACACAAGCAATGACAACACAGCCAACGGTCATTATTGGCCTGCACAACCCGAAAAATCCAACTAACGTTGGCGCTGTTATGCGTGCTGCGGGCTGTTATGACGCCACACAGGTACGCTATAACGGTACTCGTTATAATCGCGCCGTAAAATTCCAAACAGACACCAAAAACATGCATGAACGTATTGGATTGGTCGAGATGGACGATCTTACCGCTGAGTTAGAAAGCGATGTAGAAATTGTATGCGTAGAATTGGCCGTTGGCGCAGTGGCGCTTCCGCACTTTACTCATCCCAAGAAAGCGGTGTATGTGTTTGGACCAGAAGACGGTTCATTGCCACAAGATGTGGTCGATCAAGCGCATCACGTTGTGTATGTCCCTACCACGGGCTGCATGAATCTTGCCGCGACCGTTAATGTTGTCTTGTATGACCGTTTAGCGAAAACGTTAGGTTCAATAGATGACCATCAACAAGTCATTGCTAACCGAGACAATAAAAATCGATTAAAAGTGAAAGCGAACGCTTAACTGAAACTGAATCACATGAAACCTATAATGCTTCGCCGTTGCGAGGCTTTTTTTTGCTCTGAGGTTCTCTGTTCGCAACGCGTTACCATTCACAAAATATTGGCTCATCACTGTGCTGAATGGCTTAGATTATCCCGAGCTGAGGTCACATAGGCTTGATAAAGTGAGACGGAGGAGTGAATGCTATCTTTTGGCGCACTAAAAAGTTAGAGAAGTGCGATTTAGATACTGTGTGCTGATATTGCGGAAATCATGAGGGGGGAATTGAAAATGGTCGGACTGACTGGATTTGAACCAGCGACCCCCGACACCCCATGACGGTGCGCTACCAAGCTGCGCTACAGTCCGATGTGTAAACGTTAATAATCTGTCCGGCGAAAGTCAACTAGGTTTTTACATAAATTGCAGGTAATGGTTTGAATTCTTTAGTAACATACTTTAAAACGAAACTAATTCGAATTCAGGAGTCTTGCAATGGATAAACTACGAGTAGCGTTTATCGGTCTGGGTGTTATGGGATACCCAATGGCTAGTTACTTAAGTAAAGCGGGCTTTGAAACCAAAGTGTACAACCGTACCAAAGCTAAGGCAGATAAGTGGGCTGAAGAATACCAAGGCGTAGCGTGTGAGACACCACGTGAAGCTGCCGAAGGTTGTGACATTGTCTTTACTTGTGTTGGCAACGACGATGATGTACGCAGCGTCGTATACGGTGAAGAGGGCATCTTGGTTGGCTTAAACGCGGGTGCAGTGTTGGTTGACCACACGACGACATCTGCTGACTTGGCGGTAGAGCTTGCCGAAGCGTGCGCTCAATACGGCAATCACTTCATTGATGCACCGGTTTCTGGTGGTCAAGCGGGCGCAGAAAACGGCGTACTAACCATCATGTGTGGTGGTGAGCAAAGTATTTTCGATCGCGTGTCTCCAGCGATGGACGTGTACGCGAAGCAGATGACACTACTGGGTGAAAACGGCCAAGGCCAACGCTGTAAGATGGTAAACCAAATTTGTATTGGTGGCGTGCTACAAGGTCTAAGTGAAGCTTTGCTGCTGGCACAAAAATCAGGCTTGGACATTGCCCAAGTGGTTGAAACACTGAAACACGGCGCCGCAGGTTCATGGCAGATGGAAAACCGTGCAAATACCATGGCGGAAGGTAAGTTTGATTTTGGTTTTGCAATCGACTGGATGCGCAAAGATCTAGGCTTCTGTTTGCAAGAAGCAGAGCGAGTGGGTTTAGACCTTCCACTGACTAAGAAAGTGGATGAGCAATACGCAGACCTTCAACGCGATGGTTTAGGTCGCATGGATACATCAGTACTGATCAAAGCGGTAGCTAAAAATCAGTAGTTGATGAATCAGTAATAGATAAACAGTTCTTGGGTATCAAAGAGCTTAAAGAAATCTAAGTTGATCATAATGAATCTCCTTGAGCATTGATTGTGATTAGTGATTTGAAATCAGGAGGTGCCTTAGGGCACCTCCTTTTTTATGTCTGTTAGTCACACAGTGTGATACTTGCAGCGTTCGCTTACTTGTTTAAGCCTAGCGCAATCTCAAGACCTTTGCCGTACGCTTCGTCTGCTTGGTAAGCGTGTTGAACGTGGCGCTGTTGGATGAAATCAGGCACGCCGTCCATTGCACGAGCCGTGTTGTCGAACAGAGTTTGACGTTGTTCTTCGTTCATCAGGCGGAATAGCTCACCCGCTTGGCTGAAGTAGTCTTCGTCTACACGGTGATCGTAGTGATCAGCGTTGCCGTTGATACGTAGTGGTGGCTCAGAGTAGTCTGGTTGCTCTGCCCATTCTTGTTTGTAGTTTGGCTCGTAGCCCAATGTTGAGCCAAAGTTACCATCAACTCGCATCGCGCCGTCGCGGTGGTAGCTGTGAACAGGGCAACGAGGAGCGTTCACAGGGATTTGATGGTGGTTCACACCTAAACGGTAACGCTGAGCATCGCCGTAAGCGAACAAACGGCCTTGCAGCATCTTGTCTGGAGAGAATCCGATACCCGGTACGACAGCTGCTGGGTTGAACGCTGATTGTTCAACTTCTGCGTAGAAGTTTTCTGGGTTACGGTTTAGTTCAAATTCACCAATGGGGATCAATGGGTAATCTTTTTGAGACCATACACGTGTTAGGTCGAATGGGTTGAAGTTGACTTCATCGGCTTCAAGCTCAGGCATGATCTGTACGTACATCTTCCATTTAGGGAAGTCTTGACGTTCAATCGCTTCGTAAAGGTCACGATGGTGGCTTTCACGGTCTTTCCCTATGATCGCTTCTGCCTCTTGATCAGTTAGGTTTTTGATGCCTTGCTGAGTTTTGAAGTGGAATTTCACCCAGTAACGCTCGTTTTCTGCGTTGATAAAGCTGAACGTATGACTACCAAAACCATGCATGTGACGATAAGACGCTGGGATACCACGGTCACTCATTACGATGGTCACTTGATGGAAAGCCTCTGGTAGTGATGTCCAGAAATCCCAGTTGCTGGTAGAGCTGCGCATGTTAGTGCGAGGGTCGCGTTTTACTGCGTGGTTTAGATCTGGGAATTTTAGTGGGTCACGTAGGAAGAATACAGGCGTGTTGTTACCAACTAAGTCCCAGTTACCTTCTTCTGTGTAGAATTTTAGTGCGAAACCACGGATGTCGCGTTCTGCGTCTGCGGCACCGCGCTCACCAGCTACTGTAGTGAAGCGAGCGAATAGTTCTGTTTTTTTCCCGATGTCAGAGAAGATCTTAGCGCGAGTGTATTTTGTGATGTCGTGAGTTACTGTGAACGTACCGTAAGCACCAGAACCTTTTGCGTGCATACGACGCTCTGGGATCACTTCACGATCAAAGTGTGCCAATTTTTCAAGGAACCAAACATCTTGTAATAATTGAGGACCGCGTGAGCCAGCAGTCATAACATTTTGGTTATGTGCAACAGGGCAACCTGCTGCTGTCGTCAGTTTCTTGCTCATTTAAATTTCCTTGCAATAGTGATGATAAATCTTGTCTTTTGGATGAATCCGAAAATTATGCGAGGAGAATAGCAATGATAATGAGAATGAAAACTATCATTAATAGCAAGTGTGATAGGTATCACGTACGCATTAAGTGATTGTTAAATAATAACTTACTGTCAATTAACATTGTTTGTTGTGTGGATTAAAAATAACATTTAATAGTGGTTTGTGAGAAAAATTGCTGCCTATTTTAAATCGTTCACAATAGACAGAAATTCTCAATCGATTGAGCGGTAAAAATGAATTAACCGAATTTCACTTCAAGCTCTTCTGCCTTGTGAAAAGAAGGATGAGTCGAAAGTTGTGCGCCATAACGCTGAATATTAGAGAAGCGGTCAATCATGCCGAATTTGTTTAGGACATCGACAACAAACGACATCATGAAATTCGCACCAGTCAGGCGTTCTTCAATAAAGCAAGTTTTCCTTTCTAGGCTTTGATCAACGTAGCTCCTCACTTTCATCATTTCTGCATCGGCATAGTCGGCTAGAAAGTTTGTTTGCGCGCTATCTTTAGCAACAAACATCTATATGATTCGTTTTGAACGAGATTGGTTTAGGTGATGTAGCTTGATCATTGAACATTCCTTTTATTTAAAGCGGTTGATTCGTTTGTATAACCAACTTGCCAAAGTTTTTGCCTTCAAGGAGACCAATAAAAGCTTCTGGTGCATTTTCTAACCCCTGAACTAAGTGTTCACGGTAGTGAATTTTTCCCTCTGCTACCCAGTGGCTAACGTCTTTGACGAAGTTTGAATAATTTTGCTCATAGTGATCAAAAATGATGAAGCCTTGCATTTTGATGCGTTTAACCAGAATGTTGCCCATTAGCAGCGACATGCGATCTGGGCCCTCTGGCAGTGAAGTGGCATTGTATTGAGAAATTAAACCACAAAGTGGAACGCGAGCACCGACGTTAAGCAGAGGCAATACGGCATCAAACACTTTTCCGCCTACGTTTTCAAAGTAGACATCGATGCCTTTGTCGCAAGTTGCAGCTAACTGCTCGGCAAAGTCTTCTGCGGTATGATCCAGACACTCATCAAAGCCCAATGTTTCTTTTGCGTACTGGCACTTCTCTGCGCTGCCTGCAACACCAATCACACGGCAGCCTTTCAGCTTACCTATTTGACCAACTATCGAGCCTACAGCGCCAGTCGCAGCTGCCACAACCAGAGTGTCACCGACTTTTGGCTGACCGATTTCAAGCAGGCCCACATAAGCGGTAAAGCCCGGCATACCCAGCACGCCAAGCGCGTAAGACGGGTGAGTCGGCTCGTTACCGAGTTTAAACAGGCCTTCACCATCAGAAAGTGCGTAATCCTGCCAACCCGTGTAAGCCACCACCCACTCGCCTTGTTGGTAATCTGGATGCTGAGAAGCGGCAACCTGACACACCGTCCCCCCAACCATCACATCGTTGATTTCAACTGGATCGGCGTAAGACTTCGCGTCACTCATACGTCCACGCATATACGGGTCTAGAGATAGGTACACGCTGCGCAAAAGCACTTCGCCCTTGCTTGGGGTAGGGATAGCCGTTTGCTCTAATCGAAAGTTACTTTGAACTGGAGAGCCCACAGGGCGATTGGCGAGAACGATTTGACGGTTCAGTGATTGAGTCATGTTGTGTCCTTAGTAGTTATTAGACCAGTCGTCTAGTATTGATTCCTAAAAAATCCGCCGTACTTTTTGATTAAAGAGAAGGCGGATTAAGTGTGGCTGATTATTCAGCTTTTAACATATTTTGTGTGCTTTTAAAGCTACATTGTAAACCCGAGCGATCTAGATACAGCTTATTCAGCAAACTCGCGCCAATCCATTGGTGATAGAGCAAGTGGGCGGTTTCTTCTGCAGACGCTACCTGAATAGAGCCATCGTTTAAACCAATTTGAATACACTCTTCAATGGCTTTCACAACCTGACTTGCGCCGTTGGCGAGTTTAATCCGCATTGCATCAGATAGATCGGAAACCTCAGCGCTCAACTTTACGACCAGGCATTTGTTGGCGTTGCATTGGCCATTTTCGATCGCCATCCAACGTTCAAAGTAACTGAGTATACGATCACAACCAGAGCCATCACTTTCTGAAAAGTGAACCTTTATCATCTTAAGATAACGCGTGAAGTAAGCTTCAATTAAAGCCTCGCCAAATTGTTCTTTCGACTTAAAGTAGTGATAGAAAGAACCCTTGGGTACATCCGCTACTTTGAGCAATTCGGATAACCCTACGCTAGTAAAGCCTTTGGCGACGACCAATTGGTAGCCGACATCTAAGATGTGTTGACGAGTATCGTTCGTTTTTGCGTTCATGAATCTACCATAAACAAAATTAGACCAGTCGCCTAGCTTTTCCTGGGTGTTATTTGATCAACTCGTACTCAATCACATAAAGTTCATCAATATTTGGATAGATCTCACGGATCAGCTCTTTCAGTTTTGGTAGCTCAATGGCTTCTTGTTCGGCGTGGAACTCGTTGATGTCGTCGAAATTCAATGGTTCTACTGACAGTATTCGAATGTTACATACCTTGCGATTAGTCTCTAAAGTAAAGACTTCGACTTCTGTATTTGGCACATAGTGACTTTCTGATTCGTCGCGGATAGTGATGGTCTTTTTACCCGCTGTGATCAGCGGAGTGAGGAACTCGAAAAAAGTAATTTCGGTTGGATGTGAAGACATGGTTAGTACTCATTATGGGTTTATTTACGTCAATTATATCTCGCTATTAAAGAAAAATATCCAAAAGAGTGCCGCCCCAAGCTTCTATTTTTCACTTTCTCAAACAAAAAAATCCCTCTCGATTGAGAGGGATTGGTAACAAGCAACCGTGTTTATTCGATCTCGATGCCGTTTTCTTTGTATAGGCGTCGGCAAGCGCGCCCATCGCTGTGGAATAGGTGACAACGGTGTGCAGGAATGCCAATTTCCAGTTTGTCACCCGTGTCGACGGCTAATGTATCTGGTTGACGGAAAATCACGTCAGCATCTGCGCCTTCTAAGTTTAGGTATACCTGAGTTTCGTTACCCAATTTCTCGACAATCATGACTTCGCCTTTAATCGTTGCATCCGCTTCGTTTGCCGTTACTAGATGCTCAGGACGAACACCTAGAGACATACGATCGCCACGATTAACGGTGGTGCCATCGACAGGGATCCAGAAAGACACACCGTTAGACAGTTGAACTTTAACGCGCTCAGCTTCGACTTCATCAATGAACACACTCATGAAGTTCATTTTTGGTGAGCCAATAAAACCAGCAACGAAACGGTTTTGTGGATAGTGGTATAGCTCCAATGGCTTACCAACTTGTGATACGAAACCACCGTCTAGAACTACAATTTTATCTGCCATTGTCATCGCTTCTACCTGATCGTGCGTGACATAGATCATGGTACAGCCTAACTGGCGTTGCAGCTTAGTGATTTGTGCACGCATGTTAACGCGCAATGCAGCATCCAGGTTGGAAAGTGGTTCATCAAGAAGGAATACATTTGGCTGAGACACCAGTGTACGGCCGATAGCAACACGTTGACGTTGACCGCCAGAAAGTGCTTTTGGTTGACGCTCTAGTAGGTGACCAAGTTGAAGAATTTCTGCAGCGTGTTCAACGCGCTTATCGATCTCTTTTTTGTCAGCTTTAGCCAGTTTTAGACCAAATGACATGTTGTCATAGAGGTTAAGGTGTGGGTATAGCGCATAGGATTGGAAAACCATACCAACACCACGTTTGGATGGCTCTACATCATTCATGCGTTGGTCACCAATATACAAATCACCCGAAGTAATGTCTTCAAGACCGGCAATACAACGTAGTAGGGTAGATTTACCACAACCAGATGGACCTACGAAGACAACGAACTCACCTTCGTTGATCTCTAGGTCTACGTTTTTAGAAATCAGTACGTCGCCATACGCTTTACAAACATTTTTTAACGTGACACTCGCCATGTAGCTCGTCCTCGATCAATTTTTTATTATTTACCGCTCATCATTATATGAGTTATCTCGCGAGCAGTAACAGTAGGAATTGGTAAGTTATTAATGGTGGTAAGAAAAATAGGGTAATGTTCAAAATGTCATAAATAGGAACACTACCCCTCCTAGCCAAATACGAGTGTATCTCCCCCACATTATTCGTATCGTCTCCCCCGTGAATTAATTACCACAAACAACACTAATAATGACATACCACTCGTATGGCAATGCAAACCAGCAAATCTATAACCTACAGGGTAGGGAATGCTGGGAAAGGGTTCTTACCATCCATTATTGGATGGCTGCAGTTTCTAAGATCGTGCTCAATGCGACATCCTCCCAAACAAAATAAATGTAGGGGGAGTAGGCAGGGAGGAGTAGAAAAATACGCGTAATGAATGATTTGGGCAGAAATCACATTATTGCATGGCCTAAAGTTGAATCTGATCACAGGAAGTGTTCATTTTGTGATTTGAGTCCCCAACCCTTGGCGATTCAGATCACGAAAATACGTCATAATGGCAAGGGCGTAGGGGTTAGGAGGATGAGACACAATAGATAATTTCAGATGATATGTGTCGAAATATGGCTGAACCTCAATGGACTAGCCCTACATCAAAAATATAAAAAGGATACGAACATGAAAAAATTAAGCGCTGCAGCACTAGGTACTCTTGTTGCACTGGGTTCTTTTGGTGCAAATGCTGCTATCGAGGAAGGACAACTCACTATCTGGATCAACGGTGACAAGGGTTACAATGGCCTTGCAGAAGTTGGTAAGAAGTTTGAAGAAGACACTGGCATTAAAGTAACAGTGGCTCATCCAGATGCGCTACAAGACAAGTTCCCTCAAACTGCAGCGACAGGTGATGGTCCTGATATCGTATTCTGGGCTCACGATCGCTTTGGTGGCTACGCGGAAGCAGGTCTACTAGCTGAAATTAAACCATCTAAAGAAATCCAAGAAGGCATCGTTGATTTTGCATGGGATGCAGTACGCTACGATGGCAAGCTGATTGGCTATCCTGTAGCAGTTGAGTCTTTATCTCTAATCTACAACAAAGATCTTGTTCCAAACCCACCTAAGACTTGGGAAGAAGTGGCAGCGCTAGACGCGAAACTTAAGAAAGACGGTAAGTCTGCAATCATGTGGAACCTAAAAGAACCGTACTTCACGTGGCCACTAATGGCAGCTGATGGCGGTTATGCGTTCAAATACACCTCTGACGGTTACGACGTGCAAGACGCTGGTATCGCAAACGAAGGCGTGAAAGATGCAATGAACTTCGTTAAAGGTCTAGTAGACAAAGGCGTGATCTCTGCTGATATGGACTACTCAGTATCTGAGTCTGCATTTAACCAAGGTACTGCAGCGATGACTATCAATGGTCCATGGTCATGGGGCAACATCGAGAAGTCTGGCGTGAACTACGGCGTAACTACGCTTCCTAAGTTCCAAGGCCAATCTTCTAAGCCATTCGTTGGTGTTCTAACAGCAGGCATCAGTACGGCATCACCAAACAAAGACCTAGCAGTGGAGTTCATTGAGAACTACCTACTAACAAACGATGGCCTACGTATGGTTAACAGTGATAAGCCACTAGGTGCGGTAGCGCTTAACTCGTTCCAACGTGAGCTAGATTCAGATGCTCGTATCGCGGCAACAATGGACAACGCGATGAACGGCGAAATCATGCCAAACATTCCACAAATGAACGCGTTCTGGGGTGCAGCTAAAAACGCTATCATCAATGTTGTTGATGGTCGCCAATCCGTTGACGCAGCTCTAGCTGACGCAGAAAAACAAATGACAAAATAATTCAGTAATACCCTTTTAAGGAGGGGGTAACTCCTCCTTACTTTTCTATATTTATTCTCTATTCGCTAGCAGGTTCCCTATGCAGTCAGTTCAAGGTACAAATGCTATGACAGCACCAGAAGCCAACCTTCCGAGCAGCAAAAAAGTGTTTATCAAGTGGGCACTATTAGGCACAGTCGGCATTATTAATGGCTACGCAACAATTCTTATGTATTCTCGTGGTGAGATTGCGTTTGCGTTACTTACGCTTCTTCTTACCGCTTTAGCACTGTATATCTTTGGTAGTAAAAAGACCTACGCTCACCGATATATCTACCCGGGTATCGCTGGGATGATTTTATTCATCCTTTTCCCATTGGCATATACTATAGGGTTAGCGTTTACTAACTACAGTGCAAAAAATCAACTCTCCTTTGACCGTGCACAGACTGTGCTGCTAGACAGAACATACCAAAGTGGTGATAGCTACCCGTTTACTCTGTATAAGACTGAGCAGGGGCATCAAATTGTGGTTAAGAAAGGCGAAGAGCTTTTAGCGACGCCTACCTTCCAGTTACAAGGCTTCTCTGCAACAGATCTTGATCTAGTGCCAATCACTGAAGTAACGGGTGAGAAGGAGCCAATCAAGACTATCGTTAAGAACCGCAGTGCATTAAGTGGCGTAGACCTACATTTTCCAGACGGTGATGATATCCGTATGAGTGGCCTGCGTAAGTTTGCTGCTGTGGTACCTCTATATACGCTACAAAACGATGGTGAAACGCTATACAACAACCGTACCAACGAAACACTGCGTCCAAATATGGAAGTTGGCTACTATCAGCCTGTAGATGAAAATGGGCAGTTTGTCGGCAATACGGTTTCTCCGGGCTTTGTTGTGAATATTGGCACACATAATTTTGAGCGTGTCTGGAAGGATGATGGCATTAAAGAACCATTCATCAGCATCTTTATTTGGACGATTATATTTTCTGCTTTAACGGTATTATTTACGCTTGTTATTGGTTTAGTTCTTGCCAGTGTTGTTCAATGGGAAGCACTGAAAGGCCGTGCTGTTTACCGACTTTTGCTTATCCTGCCATATGCGGTACCAGCGTTTATCTCAATCTTGATTTTTAAAGGCCTCTTCAACCAAAGCTTTGGTGAGATAAATATGCTACTTGAAGGGCTGTTTGGTATTAGTCCTGCATGGTTCTCAGACCCGTTCATGGCGAAAACAATGATTCTTGTGGTGAACACATGGTTGGGATTCCCTTACATGATGATTCTATGTATGGGGCTGCTTAAGGCGATTCCTGATGACTTATATGAAGCGTCAGCTATCGACGGTGCCAACTTCATCACCAACTTCACTCGCATCACTCTACCTATGATGCTGAAGCCACTGACGCCATTACTGATTGCAAGCTTTGCATTTAACTTCAATAACTTCGTACTTATCCAGCTATTGACGGGTGGTGGTCCGAACATGATTGGTACATCTGAACCAGCAGGTTACACGGATCTACTTGTAAGCTACACGTACCGCATCGCGTTTGAAGGTGCTGGTGGCCAAGATTTTGGTCTGGCAAGTGCAGTCGCAACGTTGATCTTCTTGTTAGTGGGCGCATTGGCTCTTCTAAACCTTCGTGTAACTAAAGTAGCTCAAGATTAAGGAGACAGAACAATGGCAATGGTACAAGGTAAGTCATTAAAATACCGTGTTTGGGCTACACATATCGCAATGTGGGCGTTTCTATCACTGATCATTTTCCCGTTATTGATGATCATCGCGATTTCATTCCGTGAGGGTAACTTTGCAACGGGCAGTTTGATCCCTGATAACCCGACATTAGATCACTGGAAATTAGCACTAGGAATATCCGTGACCAATGCGGATGGTTCGATTACGCCACCACCGTTCCCGGTTATGACATGGCTTTGGAACTCCGTTAAAGTTGGGGGCATTTCGGCTATTTTGATTGTGGCGTTATCAACAACTTCAGCTTATGCGTTTGCACGTATGAAGTTTAAAGGTAAAAACACAATCCTTAAGGCGATGATGATCTTCCAAATGTTCCCAGCGGTACTGGCTCTGGTTGCTCTATACGCACTGTTTGACAAGCTTGGACAATACATCCCATTCTTAGGCTTGAATACGCATGGTGGTTTGATTTTTGCTTACCTAGGCGGTATCGCTCTGCATGTGTGGACGATTAAAGGTTACTTTGAAAGTATTGACTCTTCTTTAGAAGAAGCAGCAGCACTCGATGGTGCGACGCCTTGGCAAGCATTCCGTCTAGTATTGCTTCCACTGTCTGTACCAATTTTAGCAGTAGTGTTTATTCTTTCATTTATCATGGTGATAGGCGAAGTTCCTGTAGCGTCGCTGCTGCTATCTGATGTAAACTCATACACTCTTGCTGTTGGCATGCAACAATACCTCTACCCACAAAACTATTTGTGGGGTGACTTTGCAGCCGCTGCGGTACTTTCAGCAGTGCCAATTACAGCAGTATTCTTGCTTGCACAGCGCTGGTTGGTTGGTGGCCTAACCGCTGGTGGTGTCAAAGGTTAATACTTAATTTGGTCGTTAAGTATGAACTGAAAGAATAAAAAGAAAAGGGCGACCAATGGTCGCCCTTATATAGCTTTGATATTACGCTCTTTGGTTTGGCCGCCGATCAGTAATATCAGGCTTTATTGGCGTTACGCATAGCTGGCTGTTAGCTTAGTTCCTTACGTTTTAATCACTAACAGTTTTTGTAACCATAACCTGAGTCACGACTCAGGTTTTTTATGCGTATCGAAAATGTAGAGATAGCCTAGCGATTTTGTAATGGAGTATACAGAGAGACAGAGATAGGCCATGCGTCTCACTTCACATAAATAATGTAGGGATATTCTGAGGTGAAGGGATAATACCAATATGGATTGTGCCTTGGGAAGGGAGTCTAACCAGTAGGAAGGGTTAAGCAGCGAGTTGCCTTGGGTTTAAATGTAGAACAATCTAAAACTCACGACTGGAAGGTGCGCATCCGACGTATTGAAGCAGTGTATATAAACTCTCTTTCTGAAGCGCAACGCGGCGAAATAGATCCGCGAAAGTAACATCGCCACCAAAGCAAGCTTGAATGTAGTGGTTGATTTCAGCTTCGTTGTAGCCTTCGACATACATGGTTCTGACCCATTGGTATTCAACGGATTTTAAATTGGAGAGTGTCACTTCACTCAATGTGGTGTTCTTCAATCTCAAGATCCAAACTCTATACAACGCCAGAATAGTGATGGAATTTAAGCAAAACAAAGTGAAATATTTATGACAGAGCGCAAGCAAATGAAGCAACGATGACATTGCTTCATGCATGATGGGGAATCAGTTTGCGCTGAAAGGAATCATTTTGGGTATTTAACGTGCGCTTCCATCTCTTCGCCAATTTCTTTGCGCATGTTCATTAAGCGAATCGCTGACTGTTCGAGCGCTTTATCCTCATCGGACTCAGGAATCCATTTAGGTACGTCGATAGGTTTGCCATTTTCATCAACGGCAACCATGATCACGATGCAATGAGTGGTTAAGCGATTTTTCATCTTTTTAGGATCGCAGGCTTGAACATCAATTGCGATGTGCATAGAGCTTCGTCCCGTATAAATAACCTTAGCGCTGACTTCTACCAGGTTACCCACGTGAATCGGAGCGACAAAGCGAATCCCTCCAGCATACGCGGTAATGCAGTATTTGCCACTCCAAGCTGCGCTGCAGGCATAGGCCGCTAAGTCGATCCACTTCATGACTGCACCGCCGTGCACCTTACCACCGAAATTTACGTCCCCGGGTTCCGCTAGAAAACGAAGGGTAATGTCTCTTTGACCACTGCTCATCTGTCATTCCTTTGTGCGTTGCTGTTTCATCAATATTGTCGTTTCAATGTATCAGTAAGCACTTGGTTCTGGAATAGGTGGCGCAACAAAATGTTAACTTTTGTAGACTTCTTGAAATCAAAAAAGCCACGGTAGATTCCGTGGCTTGTTCACTGTTCATTAAGAGGTTGCTGGTGGTAACTCTGGACTGGTGATTGGCGTCTTTCTTCGTACCTTTATCTGCGAAAGAACGACTCCAGAGATAACCAGCATACCGCCGATAATGTGATAGTTGTACACCTGCTCACCCAACAAGGATGACGCAAGGGCAACGGAGACCACGGGCATCAAATTCATGAACATTGCGCTAGAATCCGCACCGATTAAGTCGATCGCTTTCACCCACATTAGTGGTGCAAAAATAGAAGCGGCAATACCCGCATAGGCGATCAATGGAAGCGCGCTTTGGCTTGGTAGCAACTGCTCGCTGCGAAGCCATAAAGGCATCAACATGACCAAAGTGAATGCCCCTTGCATGTACACTAGAGTCAGGCTGTTGAAGGGCATTTTCCAGCGTTTGAGCAACACACAGTAAATCGCGTAGCAGAGCGAGGCTGCTAGCATCAAGCTGTCGCCTTGAGTCATATTTTGGTGAAGGAAATAGCTGATATCACCATGCCCTAGCATAAATGCTAACCCTGCTAATGAAAGGACACCGCCAACCAGACTTAACATGGAAATAGATTTGCCAAGTAGAGGCACGCTCAAGAATACGCTAATCAGCGGTACTAATGAAGAGATCAGTGCCATGTTCGATGCCGTGGTCGTTAGGCCTGCGTAGTAACCGAGAGATTGGTTTAATACCATACCTAACAATGCGAGCACTGCCAGTTTGGTGAGGTAAGGACGAATAATATGACGCTGCCTGATCACCGTGGGTAAACAGAATGGCGTTAGGATCAGCATTGCCAAAAACCAACGATAGAAACTCATTGCACTCGGTTCAATAGTGCTCGATGCCATTTTGTTGATGATGGCATTGCCCCCCCAGATCATAACGGTGAAAAATGGAAGTAAATAAACCATGAGAGCCCTATCGCATAATATTAGATAGCGCTAGTCTGACAGGTCTTTATAATGAAAAGTATCTCTGTAGAGACATTGTAAGCGACAGGAAGACAAATTTGAAAAAGAGTATGAGAAATCTTCATCCTTCATTATTAATCGACGCTGCACCATCAGATGTATTTATGAATTTTGAGGCGTTTTTGTCGAACACTGAAACGCGAGTTCATAGCCATGCATGGGGCCAAGTACAGTTGATCAGTGGCGGCATTTTGGAGATGGATGCCGAAGATACCCGCTTTCTTGCACCTCCACACCTTGCGATTTGGGTACCAGCCGGAATCCGACACACCAGTTACAATCGTAAGCCATTGGAATATTGTTCTTTAAATATTGCGCCAGAACTTACCCAGTATTTCCCAGAGAAAACCAGTCTGATTAAGGTCACTCCTATTGTTTCTGCGATAGTAGAAGATTTTCGCCAACGCGATATCAACGTGGCAAAAACCGATGAGGATAAGCGCTTAGTTCAGGTGTTACTCGATCAGCTAGCTAAACAAGAAGTCGAGCACCATTTCTTGCCGACTACTGACAACAAGTACCTTGAGCCGATTTTAAAAGCAGTAGAAGAAGCACCGACGGATGAGATTAGTTTGGGAGAATGGGCAGAGAAGGTCCACACCACAGAACGAACGTTGGCGCGTCACTGTCAGAGTGAACTGGGGATGAGTTTTACTGAGTGGCGATTAAGAGTGCGCTATTTGCACTCGATGGAGTTGTTACGTAAAGGACAGACAGTAAAAGAAGTGGCACTAACATTGGGTTACAACCAAGCAAGCCCATTTATTACCATGTTCAAAAAATACTCCGGCATTACACCGGAGCAGTATAAAAATCGCTTGTTATAGCTGAGTGAGTACGTAGTCCAGACCACCCACAACCGCTGCGACTTGAGCGTCATTACACTCTTCATCCGTTACTTTCGGGCTGTCTGGGTAAACTTCCGTTGTGGTGCCGTAAGTACAGTTGGTCACGCCACCACACAGACCTAGCTTTAGCATTGGGTAGTTAATCACGCCAAATTGAACCACCGTTGAACCGATGATTTCGCCTTTATCATCGGCTGGGGCGATGTGCGTGACTTTGGCTACCGATTCAATAATGGCTTTTTGAAACTCTGGTTGCGGGTTTTCTGTGTCACCTACTGTGTAGAAACCGTCCGGGATCATACCCTCTACGTACTCAATGCCATCGCGAGCAGCGAGTGCAGGACGAAATTCGGTTTCGTCAGAATCCGTCGTTTCATGAAGGTCAATGTGCATTAACACATCGCCTAACGTTGCAACCAACTTAATTAAGTTTGCCGATTCTTCTGCAGGACTATCAGCATAGAAAGAGCGGTTTGGATCAATCGCATTTGGGTTCCAACGGTTGATGACTTCGTAACCCCAAGGGCTAACACAAGGAGCAACGACAATATTGAAGTGCTCAGCGTAACGCTCGGCTTGAGTATCAACAAACTTCAGTGCGCCATGCACACCGCTCGTTTCGTAGCCATGAACCCCACCTGTTACTAAAACAACCGGTTTGTTTGCATCCCAGTTACGGGTTTTGATGCAAAACAGTGGGAAGCGTGATTCGTCGTAAGAAAGCGCGCCATATTGCTCCACCTCGAAACGATCACGAAGCGCATTAATCTTAGACACCACTTCTTCTTGATAGCTGCGTTTTACGTCACGTTGTTCAAACCATGCTTTGCGTTCCGCTTCACCCCAAGGTTCACCTTGGGTACCGATTGGGTCAGTGTATCCGCTTTTCATCTATACTTTTCTTTTATGTGCTTGAAGGTAAGACAAGACTAGTATTCTCTGAATCTGACGGCAATAGAAAACACAATTTGTCACACCATTGTTTGCAAAATCATTACTTTGTTGAGCTTTCTGTAGTGTTGCATTTTGTTACTTAACCTGAATGTAGGTTACTAATTCAATTCTATAAAAGAGATAAGAAAATGGCTGGAGCGAGTTTACTCACGTTGTTGGATGACATAGCGACTGTATTGGATGATGTCGCCTTAATGTCTAAAGTCGCGGCAAAGAAGACCGCAGGTGTATTGGGTGATGATTTAGCATTAAATGCTCAGCAGGTATCAGGCGTTGCCGCTGAGCGAGAAATTCCGGTGGTTTGGGCGGTGGCTAAAGGATCATTTAGAAATAAACTTATCCTCGTCCCTGCAGCGTTACTAATTAGCGCTTTTATACCTTGGTTAATCATGCCTTTACTCTTGCTGGGGGGCTTATTTCTCTGTTTTGAAGGGGCAGAGAAAATTCTAGAAAAGCTTTTCCCACATGCACATAAACATGAAGAAAAACAAGACGAAGTCGATTCTGACGAGTCGGTCGAAGAATATGAGAAGAGAAAGGTCGCGGGAGCGGTTCGTACCGATTTCATTCTTTCAGCTGAGATTATTGTTATCGCACTTGGCACTGTGACGGGCGCCAGCATGCTGACTCAAATTTTAGTCGTAAGCTTAATTGCATTGCTGATGACAATCGGTGTGTATGGGCTGGTGGCTGGCATCGTGAAACTCGATGATCTGGGCTTCTATCTTGAGCGAACATCGAAAGGTAAAGGAGTCAAAGCCAAGATTGGCAGCGTGCTGGTTAGTTTTGCACCAAAACTGATGAGGTTTTTGGGGATAGTCGGTACCGCCGCAATGTTCTTAGTCGGTGGTGGTATTGTGGTACACAATGTGCCTGCTGTTCACCATCTGATAGAACCCATCATTATGGATTTTCGAGGTCACACCATTGCGACAGCGATTGTACCGACGCTACTAAACGGTCTTGTCGGTGTTGTTGCAGGCCTTGCTGTTGTTGCGGTTTGGACAGTCGTAGAAAAAGTACGCGGTGAGTAATCTGAGTTCTGGTTATTTAGAGGCAGTGAGTATGAAAAGGCCCAAAGAAGAGGGTCATGCCCTTCCCAACTAGGTGTGGCAGATGACCCTTTTTTCATTTTGGAGGCGTGATTATTTCACTTCCCACTCAATCTTGTCGTTGGCACGAATAGGAACAACGATGTCGTTACCAAATGGCATCGTTTCTGGTACATCCCAAGAGGTTTTTTCAAGAGTGACGGTATCAGTGTTACGTGCGATGCCGTAGAAATCAGGGCCGTTAAAGCTTGCGAAGGCTTCTAGGTTCTCTAGCTTACCTTCTTTGTCGAACACTTCAGCATATAGCTCTAGTGCTGCGTGTGCAGTGTATGAGCCCGCACAGCCACAAGCTGACTCTTTTGCCCCTTTCGCATGTGGCGCAGAGTCCGTTCCCAGGAAGAATTTCTTGCTGCCGCTAGTTGCAGCTGCAATAAGCGCTTGTTGGTGGGTATTGCGCTTAAGAATTGGCAGGCAGTAGAAGTGAGGCTTAATACCGCCTACAAGCATGTGGTTACGGTTGAATAGTAGGTGGTGAGCGGTAATGGTTGCCGCAACGTTATCAGATGCGTTGGTGACGAAGTTTGCGGCATCTGCCGTTGTGATGTGCTCAAGAACGATCTTTAGGTTAGGGAAGTCATTAACGATTGGAGCAAGAACGGTATCAAGGAATTCCTTCTCACGGTCGAAGATATCTACGTGATTGTGGGTGACTTCACCGTGCACCAATAGAAGCATACCGACTTCTTCCATCGTTTCTAGAACGTGGTAAATGTTCTTCGCGTCAGTGACACCTGAATCTGAGTTGGTGGTTGCACCTGCAGGGTAAAGCTTTGCGGCGACGATTTTGCCCGTTGCTTTGGCTTTGCGTATTTCGTCAGGTGAGGTGTTGTCAGTCAGATAAAGTGCCATAAGTGGTTCGAATTGGTCACCGTGTGGTTCAGTAAGAATTCGATCACGGTAGGCGAGCGCCATTTCGGTATTGGTAACAGGTGGGACGGTATTTGGCATGATCAGCGCACGGCCGTTATAACGGCTAATATCGCGAACGGTGTCTTTTAGAACTTCACCATCGCGTAAGTGAACGTGCCAGTCGTCAGGACGAGTAATAGTCAGTGTTGTCATTAATGGCTCCCACCAGTGAAAATATGTGATTGGAGCCTAAACGCTGCATTTACCTCAAGAGCAAACGCTTGCGCTTAGGCGACAGGATGATAGAGGAAATGCACATCCATTTCATCCCATTTTTCACTTTTCTTTCTGCGGGGTTATTTCATCGTTAACCAACGTGCGTGAATTGTACCCGGTAGGAAGAAGAAAAACGTCAAAACGAGGTTGATGATAAAGTCCTTACTTAAGCCCTTCTCCATAAAAACTGCAACGGGTGGAAGAAAGATACACAGCAATATCAGAATGAGTTTATTTGTATCCATGGTTTAAACTCAGGATAAGTGACAATGGTGGCGTCAAAAAAAACTGACGAGATTGCATAAGCAATGACACAATTTGGCAATCCCTGTTTAGTTAGAAGCCTGCAAAATCATGGAACATTGTTCATCACAGGTGGTTTTTCTAAAACCTAGCTGATTGGTGTGGCTCTTTTATCGGCACTTGGGTCAAAGAGCCGATGGAGATAGAATAGTTTAATCATTAACGAATCGGTAGGAATAGGGTCGTGTCTCAGTCTGTGTTGTCTCAAATAAATGTATTTCCAGTAAAATCCGTTGGTGGCGTCTTGCTTTCGTCTGCGTGGGTAGAAAAGCAAGGGTTGAGTTTTGACCGTCGTTTTATGATTGCGAAAGCTGACGGGGCGATGGTCACTGCAAGGAAGCACCCACAAATGGTGACCATTAAGTCTGCCTTGTTGCCAGATGGTGTGGTATTCACCAGCCTTGAGGCGAAACCGCTAAAAATTCGTTATCAAGATTTCAAAATGCAGGAAACCCCAGCCACGGTTTGGAAGGATACGTTTACGGCTTTTACCACAACGGATGAAGCCGATGACTGGTTTAGCAAGGTATTGGGACTGCGTGTCGAGTTGTTGTTTACCGGAGAGCAATCGAATCGAGTACGAGAAAAGCTGGGTCATAATGTCAGCTTTGCAGATGGTTACCCAGTATTGGTGATCAGTGAAGCGTCACTAGAGGAGCTGAATCGCAGAAGCTCAGAACAGCACTCGATGGAACAGTTCCGCACCAATCTTGTCGTTGCCGGCACAAAGCCATTTGAAGAAGATTCATGGAAACGCATTCGAATTGGTGAAGTGGAATTTGAAACAGTTAAGCCTTGTGAGCGCTGCATCCTAACGACCGTAAACACACAACGCGGTACATTTCGTGAGAGTAAAGAGCCACTAAGAACATTGCAAGAATTTCGTGCCAATGAGCGTGGGGGTGTCTTCTTCGGACAAAATCTGGTTGCACGCAATGAGGGCATTATCCGTCAAGGCGACAAAGTCGAAGTATTGGAATACAAAGAACCGGAGTACTATCCAGACAACTCACCGAAACGAATGTCGCTTACTTGTGTTGAACGTGAAGCTATCGCCCGCGACTTCGTGACTTTTTGGCTAGAACCAAGCAAAGGCTTACTGCCCCCATATCTACCAGGCCAACATCTTCCAATTGATGTGGAAATAGACGGCAAGAAAGTGGGGCGTCGTTACACGCTTTCTTCTAGCCCATCAAGGCAGGGTCGATATGCCATTTCCGTCAAGCGAATTGCAGGAGGCCGAGTCTCCAATGCATTATTGGACAACTTGCAAGTTGGGGATGTCCTAGAAACAGGAACACCCGATGGCCAATTTCACTTGAAAGAACATCAAGCCCAACCATTATTATTGCTTTCTGCTGGGAGCGGTGTGACGCCAATGCTTTCGATGTTGCGTTATTTAGCCGATCAAAATCAGTTAGATGATGTTGTGTTCTATCATCAATGTCGAAGCGAGATGGATATTCCTTGCAAAGCGGAATTGGAGGCGCTTAAACGTCAGCATCCAGGATTAGATTTGAAAATCAGTTTGACCCAACCAACGATTGATTGGTTTGGTCTAAAAGGTCGCTTAAGCCTTTCTCATATCAAACTCATCAAAGACGTTGAACAGAGGCAAGTGTTTGTATGTGGCCCGGATGGCTTTATGCAAAAGGCGAAGAATCTGCTGTTGAAGAAAGGGTTACCAGAAGACAACTACCATCAGGAAGCCTTCGGTATTGCGGCAATGGCAGCGAGACCGGAAAAGAGGGTAGGGATTGAATTTAATGGTTTTAAACTGTTGGGCAACAATCAACAAACGTTACTGGAACAGATTGAAAATGCAGGCAAGCGTGTTTCAAATAGCTGCCGAGTGGGTTTATGCGGTGCTTGTAAGGTGCAGTTGGAGTCAGGTAAAGTTGATCAACCTGACGTTCCTGCACTCACCGATGAAGAGCGTGCAATGGGGACGGTTCTAGCTTGTTGCGCGATTCCAGAAACGGACGTCATAGTGACAGGCTAGCGCCTATTAACTAATAAAACGCCGCATAGGGTATGCGGCGTTTTTACCTGAGCGGTACGAAGCGGTTATTCGTAGTAGCACTATTTAGTCATAGATCGTAGGAATCGGTTGACGTTTGTGCTGGGTTGCCTTGTAGATAGAAACCAAACGATCGCTGACTTCTTGTGATACTGGTTTCCCCTCAAGAAAATCATCAATCTGCTCGTAAGTCAGGCTTAGAGCATCTTCATCTGCTTTTTGCGGAGCAAGTTCTTCTAGGTCCGCTGTTGGGACTTTTTTCACCAGTAATTCAGGTGCACCTAGCGTTGCTGCAACTTCACGAACTTGACGTTTGTTTAGACCAAATAGAGGAGCCATATCACAGGCACCGTCACCAAATTTGGTGTAAAAGCCAGTAATGTTCTCTGCGGAGTGATCGGTACCAATGACCAAACCGCCAACATAACCAGCGATTTCATATTGCGCGATCATGCGAGCACGTGCTTTAACGTTACCTTTTACAAAATCTATTTTTGCTGCATCTGTAGGCAAAAGCCCCGTTCCCTCAAGTGCAACATGAGACGCCGCGTGGAGACCATCAACGCCTTCTTTGATGTTAACGGATACAGAGTGTGTTGGTTGGATGAAAGAGAGCGCCAGTTGCGCTTCATCTTCATCCTTCTGCTCACCGTAAGGCAGTCGAACAGCAATAAACTGATAGTGTTGGTGGCCTGATTCTTCATTCAACTGGTCAACAGCAATTTGTGCTAGGCGGCCACACGTTGTTGAGTCAACACCACCACTGATGCCAAGCACAAGTGACTTACAACCGGCTTCTTGAAGCTTACGCTTAATAAAAGCGACACGGCGCTCAATTTCGAAATGCGGGTCAATTGATGGCAATACACGCATTTCATCGCGGATGGACTGTTCCATTTAAGGTTCCTTTTCCTGCAAATATGTCAGACACCAAAATCCATTTTAATAGATTTTACAACGGCAGGCGTTTATCGTTCACAAATGGCGCAAAACCATTCAATTGATGTTCATAAACGTCGCTTTGGTGTCAAAAGCTTTAAAGATTTGTAGTATCATACCGAATTCATCGAATTAGAAAACACCCTTCAACCAGGTAATCACCGGATATGAAAAAAATCGCCGTTTTTGGCAGCGCATTTAACCCGCCTAGCTTAGGACACAAGAGCGTAATCGAGTCACTGAGCCACTTTGATCTCGTGTTGCTAGAGCCCAGTATTGCACACGCTTGGGGCAAAAATATGTTGGATTACCCAATACGGTGCAAACTGGTCGATGCTTTTATTGAGGACATGGGGCTTTCTAATGTTCAACGATCAGATTTAGAGCAAACTTTGTACCAGCCTGGGCAACGTGTGACGACATTTTCGTTATTAGCAAAAATTCAAGAAACTCATGAGCAAGCCGATATAACTTTTGTTATCGGTCCTGATAATTTCTTCAATTTTGCTAAATTTTATAAAGCAGAAGAGATTATGGGGCGTTGGTCTGTTATGGCGTGTCCAGAAAAGATAAAAATCAGAAGTACGGACATTCGTAATGCATTGTTACAGGGCAAAGATATCAGTGCATATACGACCCCAACAGTCAGTGAATTATTGCTAAGCGAAGGCTTATATAAAGAAACATTATCTGGTAACTAAGAGGTCAGATTCTCATGGTCAGAATGGTGGTATTTAGTGCATGCGCGCTGCTTGTGGCCACACAGGCGAGTTCTGCTTGTAACTATTTGTCTGATCGGTCGGTTGTTTTTGTGAATAACACCATGCCTGTTTGCGAAGACGTTTTTGATAGCGTTGGTGTGCTCAGTGTCGATACGCTCAGTTGGTATGAAGAGATAAAAGTGACGGATGAGCTAACTGATAACTATTGGGATGAGTGGGCGATTAAATCGCTAGATACGCCATTACTCACGAAAAACCATAAAAACAATTACTTTGGTTTAGGTGTCTGGATGCCAGAAGAGTTGCAAGGCGATGAAAATAAAATGACCACAGAGGAATGGCTACGCAGCCATGGCTTGATGTTTAGTGTTGGTTTTGGTGATAAAAATGATGGCGAACCACGGATGCGTTTTGATTATCGCTGGCACGAGTATTACGACGCGGACTGGATGATGCAAATCGAAGTGCCGTTCTAACCCACGTTAACTGATTGAAGGGCTTACATTATGTACGCCCTTTTTGTAATTCTGTTCGACAATGAACGGTAAAACCTAGAGTACTTCTCCAAACACCAAGTAGCATAACTGCTCATATTCTTCTTCATTGCCCGCAAATAATTGCTCGACAATATCTGCTTGCTTTAAGCCAGATAGTTTCATTTTTCTAGCTTCACGAAGTGTTAACACTAGGCACAACTCTCTTGAAATGCGCTCCTCACTCCCTGGCTTCCACTGATTAATGGAAGTGGTTAGAGGGGAGGTGTTCAAGCTAGGTTTTAGGGTAAGCGCCTCATGTTTAACAACGGTCAATAAATCAAGTTGATATGTACTACGTTCTTTCGTAGTGGAGAGTTTTTCCGCGAGGGCTTTCAATAATACCGAAGGCGTTACAAAACCCGCTTGGTGTGCGAATGAGTCTTTCAAGCGGACAGAGAAATCACAGCGATTGACACGAGTGTTAGGTAAAAAAGTGAGGGAGCTCAAACATCCCTGTGGAATCCAAAAATATTGACCCGGTTCGATGGCATACTCCTGCCTACCCAATTTTATGATCGCCAAACCTTCTACAACAGATAGCAAACTGTGTTTGAGCGCATTTTTACGTGCTGTTACATGCAGAAAAGGGAAGTGAGCGTCGTGAAATTCAATTGCGTAGTTCATTATGAATACCAGAGTTTTTGGGCCGCTAAGAGTACCGCTAAAGCATTTGAATGCCAACCGGGTAACAGATTTTTTTGACAAGTTAAATTGTAATACGACTGGTATGACCATGTTAAAAGTATGGGTTGAACTGCTGCGGCGTGGCAAAACAATGCGTAGAATGTGCCAGCTTTTTTTGAAATGAAATGAAATAAATAATGACAACCAATACCGATCCCTATATTGAAATTCGTCCATACAATGACGAAGAGATTCCAGCGGCGCTAGACCGTCTGATCCAAGACGATGAATTCATCAGTGCAATTTTAAAGCACCGCTTTGCGAATAAAGCTGGTTGGTTTAAAGCATTGATGAGCCCAGTTATCCGCATCTACTTAAAAGCGAAGTGGAGTAAACTGAAGTCGGTGGAGGCCATTCAGTTAGAAGTAAAGAAATATCTTCGAGATACCTTAGATGCGACAACGGATGGCGTGACCTTTTCTGGCTTAGATAAGTTAGACAAAAATACGTCTTACCTCTTTATTTCTAACCACCGTGATATTGCGATGGACCCAGCGCTTGTTAACTATGGTTTACACCAAAATGATCACCGAACGGTACGTATTGCTATTGGTGATAACTTACTTAAGAAGCCATGTGCGACTGAACTGATGAAACTGAATAAAAGTTTCATCGTCAAACGTTCGGCAAGAGCGCCACGAGAGATGATGAAGGCCCTAGGGCAACTCTCTAGCTACATCAAACACTCTCTGGATACAGGGAACTCAATTTGGATTGCTCAAAAAGAAGGCCGCGCGAAAGATGGGAACGACTTTACCGATCCAGCGATTCTCAAAATGTTTCATGTGGAAGGCCGAAAACATAAAATTAGCTTTGGTGAGTATACGCGTTCTTTGAAAATTGTTCCTGTTTCTATCTCGTACCAAAACGATCCTTGTGATATCGCCAAGGCTAAAGAGTTGTATGAGAAAGCAGAGAATGGTCGCTATGAAAAAGGCGAATTTGAAGACATTGAGAGCATCATCCAAGGAATCATAGGCTACAAAGGTAAAGTGCACGTTTCTTTTGGGGATGTCATTGACCAAGAGTTTGAAACGCCAGATGCATTGGCGGCAGAAATCGATCGTCAAATCCATCACAACTACCGTGTGTTCCCAATCAATCTGCTAGCCGCAGGGCGTGAAGATGAGAGCATTACCGACTCTGTGAGAGCTCAACTGGCTGAGAAGTTAGAGAAATTACCGACTGGCGCGCAAACCTATTTGGTTGCGAGCTATGCGAATCCGGTAAACAATCAGGAATAGTCAACGCGGAACTCCGATCCGTGGCAGTGAAGCAGTGAGAGGCGAAGTCTAAATAGGGTTTATCTGTTGATTCTATACTCGTTTCTCACCTTAATTCTTTACTACGGCGCGACAGCGCCACCTAGTGTTAGGTTGCGAGGCCATTTTGATATTTTGTTTCCACCTAAAAAGATATTCCCTTTAACGGTCATCATATCTGGAAATTGAGTAAGTGAAGAGCCACCAATATAGAGGTTTCCATCCACGATTAACCCTTCTGGTAATGCCGTTAATGGTGTACGAATGACACTCAAGTCTCCTTTCACTCGTAGCCTTGCAGGGAGATTTTTTAGGGGAGTATCTGTTAAATTTAAGTACCCACCCAGTTTTATCCCTATAGGCCAACGCTCAATTTTACTGCCCAATAAATCGGCATAACCTTTTATTTTTGTGCCGGGGCTGATGGTTTTCAATGCACTATGCTTCGCTTCTAAATTACCACTGACATCTAGCGCTTTAGGTAACTTAGTGATGGGGGTTTGTGAGATATTCAAGTTACCCTTCACCGCTAAGCCATCGGGCAACTGACGATAGGGTTTATTCCTCAGGTCAAGGTTGCCATAGTTATCGGTATGACCAAATTTGGAATAGTAGTCGAGTTCATAGGCGGTAGGTGAACCACTGACAGCCATTAATGTTAATAATAATGGGACAACACGCATCGTCGACACTTCTAAATTTAAAAACATGAAAAGCATAGCGTAAAGCAACTTGCGCATCTAGAGCCTGACTTACCAATAGTATGAGATGCTGCCAAGAACATAAAAGATCTACCTGCTAGTATGCTTAAATCTATTTGAGGAGATATGCATGAATTTGAAATCGATTTTAATAATGATCATGAGCTTGGCGTCGTTGTCGGTTTCTGATGCAGTGGTGGCAAAGTCTTATAGTACACCAGAGCTGGGAGCCTTCATCGCTGCGGATGGCAAGGTCGGACAGCGTATTTGTTACTATGATGATAAAGCTTATACCGAGGGGGCGATGCTTAAAGTCGACAATGTTCTTTTGGTTTGTGCGGAGGCCAATGATTTTGAATCCAATGGTGCACTTAAGTGGGTCATACTTAAGAAACAACCGTGAGGCGGTACTCAGCGAAGTTAAAAAAGCGAGCGAGTGCTCGCTTTTATCCATGACTAGCGCATTAGAGAGCGAGTCTTTAGTTCAAAGATTAGCTTTTCAGCGCTGACTTCAAACTTGAATCGAGCGGTTAGCTCTTTTGATTCTTCAGTCAGTTCAGATGTGTTGTATTCAACATCTGCACATACTGATTTAGCCAATTCAACGTATTTTTCTAACTCTGCTTCCAATGTTGCTTTTGACTCTGCGAAAATCGTTACGTCAGCAACATCGTCGCCTTCTTTGATGATAAAGCCCATCTCGCCAGCACAACCACAAGCTTCACATACTTGATTTTGTTCTAATTCGATACTCATAACAAATCCTCATGTAAATACTGTGGGTATTCTATCAGGTATTTGATCTGTATCTACAAAAATGAACGATTTTGGACAAAAATAGAACAGCATGTTATGTTGTTAATCAAAAGTAATAGGCTAGGTTTCGATGCTTATAGGAAAATAGTGTGATGCCTGTCAATGTTTAAAAGCAATTAACCAACATATTAGAGAGATATTCGTTTGATTGGTTGAACTGGAATTCAATTTATAAGACTATTTCCGATTGATTGTTTTTATACAATTATCACTCTTAATCTTAACATAGTTTTGATGAATGATTTGGTGTAAAGTTTTGATGGAATGAGTTTTTACCATGTTTTTAGTCACATATAGTGATAGTCCTATTACTATGGTTCGCACTGGAATACAGTGCAAATGGGGTATGTTGGTTCCTAATATAAGATTAGGGGCGCGAAGTAGATACTGTTAAGGGTGATTTTCATTCTAGCTTCATCGAAAAGTGAGTTAGATGGATTTATGAAGAGAAGAGCTTAGAATATGCCAAAGCGTAGTAAAGAAGATACCGAAATTACTATTCAGAAGATTATGGATGCCGTTGTTGATCAACTTTTAAGACTTGGTTACGACAAAATGTCTTACACAACGTTGAGTCAGCAGACGGGGGTATCACGTACGGGTATTAGCCACCATTTCCCTAAGAAAACGGATTTTACCGCGGCACTCGATGGTCGTATCTTTAAAATGTTCGTCGATCATTTGGAGTTTGATAAAGGCTTAGAGGTGTTTTCTCAGAGCTGGATTAAGGCTCTTGATGATTCAGAATTTTTGGCGATCTTACGCCTATTATTCCATCATATTGTTACTTCAGAAAATGCTCATGAGTTTGCTGCTAATGGTATAGACCGTTTGTACAAAATGGCAGAAAGTCAATTTGGAGACGGCAGCGCGAGAGAAATTGAGTGGTTGCTTGGCCGATCATTGATTCAAATGAGCAAGTAACTCAAACACCATAGACCAACCCCGCAACGATGCGGGGCTTCTTTTTTCTTTTCGTTAAAACCTTTCGGGTGTATCAGGTGATAATGTCCTTGATTTATCCTCCTCCAACATGGCCACAAAATAGTTGTAATCATTAGGTGTAACGCGAAATAATGAATGTGGAAGGGAAGTTAAGTCACTCGGGTATATACGGATTTCTTTTGATCTTGGAACAAAAGCATGAGACCCATAAGTAAGGAACTAGCCGAGATTTGCTACCCATTCATTTATGAAGCCAGCCCAGTGTGTGACTTTGAAATTGCTGCTGATGAGCTATGCAGCCGCATTGGGTTAGTACTAACGATGGAGTTGGATGATTTTAGTCGCAATATCCTGACTTGATTACAGCCTAACGTGTATCACATATTAATGACCTTTATCAGGTTGCAGAGACGGAGTTTGTGTCTCGCAGCTACACAATGCCAAAGAAGTAAACTAAGAAGCCATGGCTTTGGCTTCTAACTCTTTTGCCCCTCGAAGCATGGCTTCCACCAGTTCACCTGCGTTGAATTTCTCAAGTGCCTCGTGTGCACCGACTTGGTGAGCGCGATCAACACAAATCTCACTCGACAGGGAAGTGTGAAGAATACGGTAAGAGTGGTTCAGCGCGGCATCATTTTGAACTTCAAAGGCAAGCTCGTATCCGTCTAAGCCAGGCATTTCAATATCGCTGACCAACAAGTCGATAGGATGATTAGCGGCGGCATCATGTTTCATCAATGCCAATGCATCAGTTCCGTTTTTACAGATTTGGTAAGGAATGTTGATGCTATCTAACGCATCACAGAGCTGTTTTCGTGCGATGGCGGAATCATCAACCAGTAAGATATTCAATGCTTTCAATCGCTCGCGCTCAATGTCCGTTAGCATTGGAATTTTCGCATTTTCATACTGTGGATAGATTTTTGAAAGTAGCAGTTCGACATCCAACATCTGAACAATGTTATCTTCATAACGAGTGATACCCGTAACAAAGATATTGTTACCAGCGCTTTCTGGCGGCGTTTCAATTGTTTTCCAGTCGCATTCGATGATTTTTTCAATGCCACGAACCATGAAGGCGACGACGGTTCTTAGGCAGTCGGTCACAATCAAGTAGCAGTCTTGGTACTCTTCTTCGTGCATAGGGCGAAAACCAATCGCTGCCGCCATGTCGATCACGGGGACGGTTAAATTACGAATCGTAACGGTCCCGATTACGTGATAATGTGAATAAGGAATTTTAGTCGTAGGCAGATAAGGAACAATTTCACGAACTTTTAGGGTGCCTATTGCAAAGTGCTGTTGCAGGGTGAGTTTAAATACCAGCATTCCCTGTGATTGATTCGCTTTGCTTATGACTTTAGTCATAAAATATCCTTATCTATACTGCTGATTTATGACGCTAATCTAATCTTATAAGGCGACAGCTTCAACCGTTTAGCAGAGAAAAGTTAGCTTTTGAAGCAATCTTCCTAATTTGAGTGGATATCGTGTGAATGGCCACACAGTATTTCACTAAATTATCAGTTTTTCCTTGCTCATTTTTCGCTCCAAAATAGAGCTGTATGCGAGAAATTATTGGCGATATCAGGTCAATTCGGTAAACTTGCTCGATCCGAACAGTGAGAGACAGGCACATGGCAAATACAGCAGCGGCTTTGCACATTCTTGTGAAGCATAAAGAACAAGCTGAAGACATCATAGCGCAACTTAAAAAAGGCGCTAAATTCCAGGCGTTAGCAAAGAAATACTCGACTTGCCCATCTGGTAAACGTGGTGGCGACCTAGGTGAGTTTCGACGTGGTCAAATGGTGCCACAGTTCGATAAAGTTTGTTTTTCCGGTGAAGTGCTAACGCCACACCTTGTGAAGACCAAATTTGGTTGGCACGTCGTTAAGGTCTTGTACCGTACCTAATAAAAAATAGCGCGTTTATCGCGCTATTTTTGTATTTACCGCCCTTTATTCGCGCTCCTCTCGTTATCTTTTCGAGCCTTTGTCGACTTTCCTATCTATTTATAAATTGCACCGAACGTGATGTAAGTAACAGTTTTGCTTTCTTAAATGTTTGTTACATAGCGAGTGATTTCTCCATTGCTACATTCTTCTTGAGCTAAGGCGTATTAGTGAGAATGGAGGCTGGGCAGAAGATGTCATCTTTAAAAGTGACTATAAAACAGGGGTTTATGCACTGGTTTTTTGTAGTTTTGATGATGGTTTGGGCGCTAACATAGCTTATTAAACCTTTACAGGGGATGAGCTACGCCCTGTTTTTCCCCCTAGCAGAAACGCAAAAGGGGTGAGGGAGGCGCGTCAATAGTTCTTATAATTTTGGCTATTGGATTCGCTCACGATGAATTCGAGTAACAATGGGTGAGCGAACGCGACGAGGAGAGAAACATGAGTGGCTTACAGGACACACAATCAACGGGTGCCAATGTTATCTTGCATGCTTTTGATTGGAAGTATGTTGACATTGCCCAACGCGCAGCGGAGATCAGCGAGCTAGGTTATGGCTCGGTATTGGTTTCACCACCAATGAAAAGCGCACAAGACGAACGCTGGTGGCAGCGTTACCAACCTCAAGACTATCGTGTTATCGACAATGCGCTCGGTAATACCACAGATTTTAAAAGCATGGTTGAAGCGCTCGACCGTGCAGGCGTATTAGTTTATGCCGATGTCGTTTTTAATCACATGGCAAACGAAGCACATCTCCGCTCGGACCTACAATATCCGCGCCAATCAGTGATGGATGACTACCAGAAAAATACGGACAAGTATCAAGACCTGATTCTATTTGGTGACTTATCTGAGCCGCTGTTTGATGAAAATGATTTTGTTGAAGCCTTTGGTATCACAGATTGGAAAGACAAGTGGGAAGTGCAGAACGGACGAATTACCGGAGGCCCAACTGATCCTGGCTTGCCGACACTTCGAGTTTGTGACGACGTCGTTAAACAGCAGCGTGCTTATCTTAACGCATTAAAAGTACTCGGTGTGAAAGGCTTCCGTATTGATGCGGCTAAACACATGACTTTGGAACATCTAAAGCGGGTTTGGACCGAAGACATTACCCATGATATCCATATTTTCGGTGAAATCATTACTGATGGTGGGGCTACAGAAGAAGAGTACGAACTGTTTCTTGAGCCATATTTGAAAGAGACGCGTTTGGGAGCCTACGATTTCCCTTTGTTCTCAACCATCTTTAAGGCGTTCTCCAAGAAGGGCAGCTTCAAATCTTTGATTGACCCTTATTGTTTTGGTCAGGCGTTATCGAATGGTCGCGCAATTACGTTCGCCATTACCCATGACATTCCGAACAACGATGTGTTCTTGGACTTGATCATGGATGAAGAGGACGAGTGGTTAGCGTATGCCTATATTCTTGGTCGTGATGGCGGTGTGCCGCTGATTTACACCGACCTCGATACTAGCGGTATTAAAGGCAAAGATGGCAAACCAAGATGGAAGAATACGTGGAAAGACTCAAGAATGGCGAAGATGATCGCGTTTCATAACCGAGTTCATGGTGAGCCGATGATGGTGCTAGAAGGCAACGATGATATGTTAGTACTTCAACGGGGTGAGAAGGGAATTTTGGTGTTGAATAAATCTGCTCGACCTCAATCGTTGTTGCTGCAAGGAGGCAACGATCTAGTCGATATGATATCCAACTTGAAGGTAGCTAGTGGGCAAGAGGTGAAGGTTGCAGCTAAATCCGCCATGCTTTTAGTGTCTGAATAATATGTGTTTAAAAAGCGACTAAATGCCGAGTATGGTATTTAGTCGCGTCGTGTTCACCGCTTTACCATGAGCATTACTAAGGAGCTGATTTAATCAACTCAAAACCAGTCTTAGTGAAATATCACCATCGTCTAACACGCCATCTTCAACAAAACCAAAATTTCGGTAGAGCTTTCCAGCTTGTTGATTGGACGGCTTATGCATAGTGAGAAGGGTTTTTCCACCGAGATCCTTTATTTCTTCAACAAGAAGGTTGAGTACTTGTGTTCCATAGCCTTTATTTTGATGATCTTTATCGATCATAAAACGGAACAGCCAGTAGATAGAATAATCCAGTGGCTCATCTTCATGACAAAACGCCAATAGACCAATAACCGTCTCTTGTTCATAAATCACTTTCAACTGGTAATCGATTTCGAAGTGAGACTGGGCAATCGTAATGGCATTGGACGCGAGGCTATCTTCCTGTTTTGGATGCAAATTGAGCCGGATGCAATCCAAGTAGTTTTCTTTGGTTAGCTCTCTAAGTGAGATCATAAAAACGTCGTTCCTTCTTCCTAAAAGCAGAAGGAGTAAAGCTTATTATTCTATGAGATAGCAAATGTTGGATGGGGTGTGAGTGCAACGATGTGAGGAAGTTCATATAGCGGTGGCTGCCTCAGAAAGAAGCCGATGCCCAGATTAGCATTTATCGCCACCTTCATTGATGCAACACTCATCACGTAGGAATCCAATCACAGAATCCAGACATTCATATTCAGCCACGCAGTACAAAGTGCGACCTTCGCGACGCTGGCTGATCAATCCCGCAGAAACAAGGCTCGAAATATGGTGAGAAAGTGTAGAAGCCGGGATACCGAGTTTATCTTGTACGCCACCTACCGCTATGCCCTGATAGCCTGCTTTGACCACCTCTTTGTAGATACAGAGTCGGGTAGGGTGCCCTAATTCTTTAAGTGCTTTGGCTACGGCTTCAAGTTCCATTCTGACCTCTTGAGAAGACTAACGATAAATTCATTTCGATGATAATGGAAGTGTTATGGAATAGCAAATTCCAAAAATACTTTTCATAAGCAATTGATATTTATTATCTAATCAAACATTTCGACATTTATCGAAATAAATGTATTGACCATGATTTTTTTACTTCTATAATTCGAGAAAAATGGAAATGAAGAGTCCAGCTTCATTGGGAAATTTACCGTTAGTGATGAGAGATCAGTAGGAGACTCAATATGAACCCAGAAATTATGGTCATGGCTAAGGAAGCGCTTGATATGTTTGCGTTTCTAGCTGCAGAGCTAATCATTCTGTTCTTAGCAATCAGTTACATTGTTGGTGTTTTGCAAGACTTTCTAACACCGGAAAAAATTCAGTCTATCTTGAGCTCGAAGAAGGGTAAGGGCTATTTCATTGCTGCGTTATTAGGTTCAATTACGCCTTTTTGCTCCTGCTCAACGATTCCTTTTCTAAAAGGTTTGTTGCGCGCCAGAGCAGGTTTTGGACCTATGATGGTGTTCCTATTTGCAAGCCCACTGCTTAATCCAGTGATCATCGGTTTATTTGTGGTAACCTTTGGATGGAAAGTGGCAGTATTCTACTTTTCGATTGCAATGACGGTATCGGTAGTTGCGGGTTATGTGCTTGAAAAACTGGGTTTTGAGCGGTATGTAAAACCTGAAGCATACGAAGCCGCGGGCTCGTCTTCATGTGGGACAGCTTGTGGTGATTCAAGCCGCAAAAAATCAGAAGAGAAACCAGCAACAAACAGTGGCACAAGTCCTTGTTGCACACCCGCTCCGGTTGTTGAAAAAATTTCTTGTTGTGCGTCAGCTCCAGTCGCTGAAGAACCGTCTTGTTGTGGTGATAGCACACCAAAAACAGAACCTAAGGTAGAAGTGTCTTGCTGCTCTGCAGACGGCAGTGCGACAGCGAAAGTTGTGGAAGAGAAAGAACCAAACCGTTGGGTACGCATTTGGCACTCAACTTGGAAAGACTTCAAACCAGTATTCCCATACCTAATGATGGGTATCGCAATTGGCTCTTTCATCTACGGTTTCATTCCGACTGATCTGATCGTAGAGTACGCAGGTGAAGCTAAGTGGTACGCGATTCCAGTTGCCACTGTGATTGGCATTCCATTGTACATTCGAGCAGAAGCGGTGATTCCACTAAGTGCGGCGCTAGTACAAAAAGGCATGGCGTTGGGCTCAGTCATGGCGCTTATCATTGGTAGCGCGGGCGCAAGTCTTACAGAAGTGATTTTGCTAAAATCTATCTTTAAGAACCAAATGATTGCGGCGTTTCTATTCGTGATTCTAAGCATGGCGATTAGTGCAGGATACCTATACACCTTTATTTTTGCTTAAAAGAATAAAGCTGAATACGCACGATTGCTTTCAAACAAAAATCCCCGAGCCTAGACTCAGGGATTTGTTTATTCCTTGTGGCTCATTAACTTCACATTCACAGTGTATTTCAAACTCGTGAGACGGTAAGAACAAAACGCATACTGTTTGATCTTTGTTCGATAATTTAGTTGCGGTTTTTTTAATCAAGATCAATCTTCAGCGTAATTTAATCTTTGGATCACATGCCTTCATCTATACTTCTAAAAGGTAGCCCATTGGAGGATCAAGGAGGCACCATGATTACCGTGCATCGTGAATACAGTTTGAAGAATAGCCTAGACTTGCATGCTAGCGTTGAAGTCAATCCAGTTGGAATGTTGGAAGTCGATATCATTGAGCTGGGTGAGCATCATACGACGGATTTTGGTGACTTGTCTTTTGAAAGTCGTGGTAGCGAAACCAAAGTGTGTGGGAAAGAAGGCAACGTGCCGTGGCAATTCAACCTTGCGAAAAAAGATGCGTTGGAGCTTTCTCACCTAGTTGATGAAGCCAATGAAGAATATGAGACCTTAATGAGTGATCTTATGTAACTTCAGTTGATGCTTAGACGAGAAAAAACCTCCCGCGGGAGGTTTTCATTTTATGGGGTGTCTTCTGTTGGAGTCGGCAAATCTGGAACGTTTTCACCATCAAACTTGTCTGCGTAGCCCTTCGGTGGTGGTGTCCAACCTCGTTCTGATCGCGAGAGTTTATCGTGCCGGTCTTTTCGCATCTCTTCGGCCATTTTCTCTTCTAGGTGAATAAACAGCTGAAGGAAGTTATTGTCGTAGCGCTCACCTTTTGAATCATCGGCCCATGCTTCGTACAGAATATTGGATTTTCTATCTTCGACACGCTTATAAGTGGTTTTTTGTTGTTCAACAAAGAACGGATGAATACCAAGCAGCTTCATCGCATGACCACCAACTTCTAATGCAGAGTGGTAAGTCTCTGATTCTATAATATCCGCTCCTGCCTGACGGAGACGGTAGCCATGACCGCGGTCGAATGCACGTGCGATGATTTTCACCTGAGGGTAAGTGTGTTTGATGTATTTCACCAATTCGACACTTGATTCTTGGTTATCAATCGCGACAACAATTGCCGAGGCCTGTTTAATGCCAGCGGTATGAAGCATATCGGGACGCGTTGCATCACCAAAGTAAGCACGGGTGCCAATTTGGCGCATGTTGTCAATTTGGCTCGCTTGGTGATCCAGAACGACGGTCTTTACACCATTGGATACTAAGAGACGGTTGATGATCTGACCAAAACGACCAATACCCGCGATGATAACCGTGCCTTGCTCTTCAATAGTATCGATTTCACGTTCGTTCGATTCACTTTGATAGCGAGGAAGAATCACTCTATCAAACAGAATAAATAACCCCGGAGTAAGGAACATCGAGATAGCCACGACGAGGGCTAATGTTTGAGATAGCTCGAATGGAATAACGTGGTTTTGTACTGAGAAACTTAATAGCACAAAACCGAATTCACCCGCTTGCGCTAAGCTCAACGCGAACAACCAACGGTTGCTCCCTTTAATGCGAAATATAAAGGCTAAAATGAGCAAAATGGACGCTTTTAGTAGCATGACGCCGAGCGTGAGAGCGATGATTAAACCGAAGCCACTAAATAGGACAGAGAAATCGATGCCTGCACCAACCGTGATAAAGAACAGGCCGAGTAACAAGCCCTTAAAGGGTTCAATATTTGACTCAAGCTCATGGCGGAATTCACTGTTTGCCAAGACGACACCTGCGAGGAAAGTTCCCAAAGCCGGTGATAGACCAACTAAACTCATCAGGGCAGCAATACCGATCACTAGCATCAACGCTGTAGCCGTGAATATCTCACGCAGACCTGAGCTTGCGACATAGCGGAATAATGGGCGACTCAGGAAATGGCCGCCAACGACCACGAGAGCAATCGAAGCGGTAATCGCTAAGCCATATGTCCAACCAGGCAATCCAGCGACCAAGCTTAACTCTTCATGATGCTCTGCCGCCGTTTGCGCAGCGGATTGTGCTTGCTCTACTAATTCGGGCAATGCTAGGAGGGGGATAAAGGCTAGCATTGGAATGACGGCGATATCCTGGAAAAGAAGTACAGAGAACGCGTTCTGACCACCTTCTGTTTTGGTCAACCTTTTTTCGCTGAAGGTTTGTAGCACAATGGCGGTTGAAGATAAGGCGAAAATCAAGCCGATGGCTAAAGCAACGGTCCAAGGCTGCCCAACATAAAGCGCAATCCCCATGATCACAGCAGCAGTACCACCAACTTGCAAACCACCTAAGCCCATTAGACGATTGCGCATTGCCCAGAGCATTTTGGGCTCTAGTTCCAAACCGACGAGAAATAACATCATCACCACACCGAACTCAGCGAAGTGCTGAATGGTGGTGGTCTCTTTGCCTACTAGACCAATGATGGGGCCAATAATCACACCGGCAATTAAGTAGCCGAGTACAGACCCCAACCCCAAGCGCTTCGCTAAAGGAACGGTAATCACTGCCGCTATTAGGTAGATAAAAGCTTGTAAGAAAACCCCAGTCATGATGCTCCCTTAATCAGTTCTGGTAAGGCGCTGTTGAGCTTAATGAGTGATGCTGCTGCTTTGATATTGAGTTTGTCTTCGACTAACGCGGTGAGCAGAGTCCGGTAGCGTTCAAGATGATGGGGGATTCGCCCTTCTTCTAGCGCGGTGCGAGAACCAAACAAAGCAAGAGGGGCAATATAGTTCATTCCGGTTAGTGAAGACATTTGTTCGATAGGTGCAAGTAGCTCCCGAATGGTAAAGTGGTTGTAGCCTTCGGCTTTGTAGGCTTCTTCTTTACCGCCCGCAGAAAGCACGCATAGCATCGTTTTTCCCCGCAATTCTGTACCTTCTGCGCCATAAGCAAAACCGTATTCAAGCACAAGATCCTGCCATTCTTTTAAGATAGAAGGGGTGGAGTACCAATAGAGAGGAAATTGAAAAATCACCACATCATGATCGCGTAAGCGTTGTTGTTCTCGGTCGATATTAATATTGAAATGAGGATACTCACTGTACAGATCGACGCACGTCACTCCTTCAATTTCTTGGGCGGCTTTGAACATAGGGGCGTTCACTTCGGAGCGGTGCTGGGAAGGATGCGCAAAGAGAATGAGTACTTTTTTATTTATCATAGAAATCCTTGCTGTGTGCCCAAACTATTTTTGGTATAAGAATGAGAGACTTTAGTGATTGTAACAAACTGTAACTCATATCTCATTAGCTCGCCAGCATCGCCCACATAGAAACCGTGTTAGGCGTCAACTATGAGATCAGTCACTCCCCGAAAGAGCTTTTGACCAAAGCTATTGTTCAGGATGCATTTTGCGCTTATGTACGTAAGGATCATCCGCTAAAAGGTGGACGCTTACAGATTACGGATTGTGAGAACTTAGAGTTCGCCACCATCATTGCCGCCGACTGGAACTCAAACGTTTCGTTCACAGAAAAAATAATGAAAGTCAAAGGAGTAGAGCCTAACATTGCTTTCGTTGTGAACTGCCTTTCGCCATTGTGGATGTAGTCGAAAACTCGGATATGGTATTTCCTGCCTCAAAGACGCTGAATGCCGAGAAACTTTCTTATCTATGTCGGATCGAATTCAAGTACGGTGGGATGGTTATTAAGCCCGCCTTGCAGGCTTGCTATCATCACAAAAATCTGAGCAATGTCACAGTGCATTGGTTACGCGGTATCGTTACAGAGATTATCAAAAACAACTTAGACTCGAGAACTCACCAATAATAACCACTGGTTATTACCCCATTTACTTGGGTTTATTAATAAACCGTCGTTAATGGCGGGTTACTTATTACCGGAATAACCCTCTAAGCCATTTGCTGAGAGGGTCACTATACCGAAACAATCTCAAGGTACTTGGTTATAGATTATCGTTTGATGTTGTAGCGAGCCATTGTGGCTTCTTCTGTCGATACGACGGTTTTACCAATCGGTGCGAGAGAAATGACCGCCAGTTTTAGGTGTTGAAGTGCAAACGGAATACCGATGATCGTTACAAAGCATGCCACGGCAGAAAGTACATGGCCGATTGCTAACCAGATACCCGCAAACACAAACCAAATTACATTACCGATCACCCCGAGCGGGCTAGTGCCGATGTCCATCTCGTTCGTGAGTTCATCTCGTGAAACGGCTTCTTTGCCGAATGGGAAAAACGAGAAATTACCCATTACGAAACAAGCGCGCCCCCATGGAATGCCGATGATACTGATGAATGCCAGTAGCCCGAAGAACCACCATAGCAAACCCATGAATACGCCACCGAATACAAACCAGATGATGTTGCCGAGTGTTCTCATTTAAAACCCTTTTGATTTATAGCGTTAAGTTAAGTATGCCATATAAACATTAACCGAGGATGAATAATTGCAATGAGATTGCACTATTGATATCCAGCATGTCCAAGTTCAGGTTACTTGGGAATAGCACATTGGAGCGTTGAAACGACAGATAAAAAAGGCTCTCAACGTGTATTGAGAGCCTTCAATACTTAGGCCTTAACCATAGTTAAACGCGGTACAGGTTTGTCATTAATCGGCAGGTGAATCAGTGCGGCGATCAACGCAAGAACCACGGTAGACCACCAGATAGGCTCGTATGAGCCGTAGTAATCGTAAATTCGGCCGCCCACCCAAGCTCCCAAGAAACTGCCGACCTGGTGAGTGAAGAACACCAGACCATAAAGGGTCGATAGGTAACGTGAGCCGAAGATTTGGCGAACCAGGCCAGAAGTCAGCGGCACTGTCCCAAGCCAGCAGAAACCGATTGCGCCACCAAAAATAGCTGCCGTCTGTTCAGTGACAGGTAGCGTCACAAAAGCGGCAATCACAATGGTGCGCATCAAGTACAGTGCTGACATTACGTGGCGTTTGTTAAAGCGATCACCCATTACCCCCCAGAAATAGGAGCCAAAGATATTGAAGATACCAACGTAAGCTAATGCCATTGCTGCAGTTGACGCTGGTAAGTTCTTATCTGCTAAATAACTAGGTAGGTGAGTGGCAATAAACATCACGTGGAAACCACACACAAAAAATCCGGCATGAATCAACCAGTAACCTTTATGAGCAAAGGCTTCTTTCAATGCTTCTTTCAGTGTTTGATTGTCTTCTGGTGCATTGGTAGCGGCATTGGCTTTTGGCTTTGCCGTCCTCATGAATAGGGCGAACACCACCATAAAGCTACATAGCACAGCGAATGCTTGCATTGCCCCTTGCCAGCCAAAGTCGCTCATTAGTGTCTGTGCGCCTGGGATCATGGCAAACATACCAAATGAACCAGCGGCCGTGGTTAAACCGAATGCTTTTGCAGCATGCTCTGCTGGTACGACTTTCGCGACGGCACCCAGAACGATCACGTAGCTGGTGGCACTCAGACCAAGACCAACAAGTACACCCAGTGATAGGTACATCATGGTTGGTGCAACGGCCATCGATGTCAGAAACAGTCCCAAAGCGTAAGAGATGGCACCTAAAATGATAATACGCTTTGCTCCCCAACGGTCGGCTGCCATACCCACAAAAGGCTGGAAAACACCAAACAATAGGTTTTGCAATGCTATCGCAAAGCTAAAGAACTCACGCCCGGTTTGAAAGTAGTCGGAAATTGGCATCATAAAAATGCCAAATGATTGTCTGATCCCTAGACAGATAATTAGAATCCCTATTCCCAGCCAAACTAGGAGTGGAAACCGGAAAATACTCATAAATTGCTCTTATTAATGATGGTGGTGATGAGAGTGTTCTTTATTGTCACCTGTAGTTTGGTGACAGCCACTGTTAATGGCTTGTGCTGCCAGAATTTCCAATAACTTAGGAGAGTTATGGACAATGATTAATGACAAGCACAACATGACCGATATCCTCAGCACCTGAGCGAAAATGGATTGAGAAAAAAGCATGCATTGTGCGCTCACGTAAAAAAATGAGCGCGAAGTGTAGTGATAAACCAGTAATGACGCAAATGACAAAAAGTGGAATAGGTTATGCGTTTAATGCATGTGTAAGGGAGGGAGAAGCGTTTTTTTGGAGTTTGCGTATGGCTATTGAACAATCATCGATTTGAGATTCATCTTTTATCACGTAAAATAGCGCAGGTTTGCTTCGTATAACCCCAATAATATGGATTGGGGATCTCTACCAGTTCCCGCAAAGTGCTGATTACGAAGAGTTGAGGTCACAGTGGATCTTACTCTTTGTAATGGCGTTCGATTTTTTCCAATCACTATCTATTCTTAGAGTAATTGCATCCACAAAACATAACTAAATAGGTGGAATATGAATGCATTTATTCAAGGGCTTCCAAAAGTAGAGCTGCACTTACACATTGAAGGTTCGTTAGAACCGGAGCTGCTGTTTGAACTTGCAAAACGAAACAACATCGACATTCCATATGACTCTCCAGAGACATTACGCCGCGCTTACGAATTTGAGGATTTACAGTCTTTCCTCGATATCTATTATCAAGGCGCGAACGCGCTGCGAACCGAACAAGATTTTTATGATCTCACTTGGGCATATTTAGAACGATGTAAAGCGGACAATGTCATCCATACCGAGATCTTCTTTGACCCGCAAACGCATACCGACCGAGGCATTGATTTTGATACTGTTATTAATGGCATATACCGAGCCATGCAAGACGGTCACGATAAGCTTGGTATCACTTCGCAGATCATCGCGTGCTTCTTGCGCCACCTTTCAGAAGAAAGCGCCTTTGAAACGTTGCAATCCGTCCTGAATCATCAAGATAAAATTATTGGTGTGGGGTTGGATTCTTCTGAGCAGGGGCACCCTCCAGAGAAGTTTAAGCATGTGTTCCAGCAAGCCAAAGTGGCGGGTTTACTAACCGTTGCGCACGCAGGGGAAGAAGGGCCAGCGCAGAACATTATTGATGCGATAGAAATGCTTGGCGTTAACCGTGTCGATCATGGTGTTCGCTGCGTAGAAGATGCGTCTTTGGTAGAAAGATTGATTGAGAGCAAAATGCCATTAACGGTGTGCCCACTTTCCAATATTAAATTGTGCGTGTTTGATAACATGGCGCAGCATAATATCGTCGAGCTACTTCGTAAAGGTGTGGCAGTCACGATCAATTCAGATGACCCCGCTTACTTTGGCGGCTATATGACAGACAATTTCTTAGCGGTGAGTAACGCTCACTCGATGAGCAAACAGGAGTTGGCTCAGTTCACTATTAACGCCATCAATGCAAGTTTCATCAGCGATGGATTAAAAACAGAGTATCGTGCGCAGGTAGAAGATTATCTGACTGCTTACCAGTAGGAAAAGGCAGACAGTGAAAGGGCTAGTTTGTTAGCCCTTTTTCAAGTGCATGATCAATATTATTGCTGACTTGCGTCAAGGTACGCCTTGGAAGACATATTTGTCCAAGCCCGTACTTTGGTTAAATACTGTTGCTGCGACTCAATAATCTCTTTGGTTAAAGGATCATTACTGGCTTGTTCTTGGAGCAGATCCTCGGTCGCTTTTTGCATCGCTTGCAGTACTTCTGGTGGGAAGTCTCGGACTTTAATATCAGGGTACTCTGCACTCATTGTTGCCCAGCTATTTGCGTTAGCATCGACTGCTTGGGTATACATATCAAAGGCAGCCACGCGGAACGCAGTTTCCAGAATTGAGCGTAAATCAGCGGGCAGTGTTTCCCATGTTTTCTTATTTACGAGGAACTGGGTTTCAGATCCAGGTTCATGCCACGCGGTGTAATAGTAAGGCGCAATTTTTTGGAACCCCATTCTTAAGTCAAAAGCGGGACCAACCCACTCTAACGCGTCTATCGTTCCTCGTTCTAGCGATGTGTAAAGTTCACCGGGTGCGATATTGGTCGGTTTTGCGCCAACCTTTGCCATTACCTCCCCAGCAAAGCCCGGAATGCGGATCTTCAAGCCTTGCAAATCATCGAGAGAGTGGATCTCTTTCTTAAACCATCCTCCCATTTGGATATCTGAGTTACCACCAGGAAACGACAGTAAGTTGTGCGGGGCGTAGACCTTTTCCATCAACTCCATGCCTCCGCCTCGGTAGAACCAAGCGTATTGCTCGGTCGAAATCATGCCAAAGGGCATAGAAGAGAAATAGAGGGTATTGGGCACTTTTCCTTTCCAGTAATACGAGCTTGAGTGACCCAGATCGTATTGGCCTGATTTGACCATATCAAAAATACCTAATGGCGCTTTGTGCTTGTTAGCGGAATCAATACGAATCACCAAGCGTCCATTGGACATCTCTTCGGCTAATTTCGCCATATTTTTGCTGGCATCGCCGAGAATCGGGGTATTTGGTCCCCAAGTTTCTGCGAGTTTAAGTCGGTAAACCTTATCGGCACCGAAAGCGGAAAAAGCACTCAGCATCAAAGGCAGAGTCCAGGCGGTGGTGAGTAGCGAGCGTAATATCGGTTTTGTAGGCAGCATGACAGAATGACTTCCTTATTCTTTTGTTTGTAATGCTTACTAGCTTTTATTTTGTTGATTTTTTAGTCAATCTTATTTTTATGCTTGCATTCACTTGGGCTCAGACGGAAAACCTAAGCAAAATGATGGAACTAGGGGAGCATGCTAGGCGTGCTGCCATCTGAGGATGAGAACGTATGCCGTAGTAGTGATCATGAGAGCATGATCTTCATACCAAAAGTGCAGTGTAGGTCACGGTGATGGGAAACGAAAGTAGTGTTGCCTTTAACCTCCCCCCCATTTAAAAAAGCGGGGGCTTCGAGGGACAAAGCCCCCAAAAATGAAAAGGCATTAAATTGCAAATAGACGAGTAACGGGTAGAGCGTGAAATATTTGTGAAATTTGCAGGGGAAAAGCACGAATTTTATGCAGTTGAGACAGTTTATAGCTCATGAGTCAAGATTGTAGCTAGTGTGGCTGATTTTTAATCAGTGTAAACATAATGCCAGAGACGCGAGAATGAGAGTAGACAAGCGGCCCGTTGGCAGGGGCCGCGATGTGAAACTATGGCTGTTGTTTAGTCGGTGCCAATGCGATTTCACGGATACAGACGTTCTGTGGTTGTTGGTAAGCAAACACAACGGCACGAGCAATGTCATCAGCAGCAAGTACGCCGCCCATGTCTACTTTCCATGCATCGTAACCATCTTTGATGTCTTGAGACGTAGTGTGAGAAAGCAGTTCCGTTTCTACAGCACCCGGTGCGATAGTGGTAACACGAACGTTAGACGCCGCCACTTCTTCACGCACGTTTTCGGAGATAGCGTGCACCGCGAACTTAGTACCACAGTATGCCGCGTGATCTGGGAAGGTTTTCTTACCTGCGATAGAGCTGATATTGATAATCGTACCGCTATTGCGGGCTTTCATCGGAGCAAGAACCGATTGCATGCCGTTTAACAGGCCAAGCACATTCACATCAAACATGCGCTTCCATTCTGAAGCATCCTGAGCATCAATTTGACCAAGTAACATTACACCGGCGTTGTTCACCAACGCATCTGCTGGTCCAAATTTCTCTTCTGCTTTCGCAATAGCGGCTTCAAAAGAAGATTTGTCTGTTACGTCTACTTTCTCACAGAGTGTATTTGGTAAGTTCAGTGCTTCCAAACGTTCTACGCGGCGAGCCAGAAGAAGAAGAGGGTGGCCTTCATCGCTTAAGCGACGTGCGATAGCTTCACCAATACCTGAGCTTGCGCCCGTAATTACGATCAGTTTTTTCATCTTTTGTTTCCTTTTTATTCTTGCTTGAAAATCGCTTTGTTTGAAAGCAGTTGTTTCGCTGCAATGTGGGTAATATTAAGGAAATGACATTTGTTGATATATATCACTTTAGCTAAAACACTGTTGTTGGCTGGAAACAATAGCGAATTACCTTGCTTTATAATAGACATAAAAAAGGCGCACGAATGCGCCTGTAGAAGGTTGAATGAAATGTTATGAAGATTCCGCCGCGGTACAGACGACACTGTTGTCACTACCAAAGCCGTTAGGCACATAAGCATCGGCGTATGGGTCGTTCTCCCATTCTTCGTCATCAAACAGGTAACGGAATTCAATATTTTTCTCCTTCGGCAAGCGTGTCTTAAATTTAAACTGACCACTTTTCTTTACGAGTTTCATGGGTTCTGGTTGCCAGTTATTAAAATCGCCTGCAATTTGAATCGATTGCCACTGATTTTTGTCTAGCTCGAACGTGACTTCGACTTCATCTTTCGTTTTAAAGAATCTCTTTTTAAGCATTAACTCTTCCTTGTTTGTTCAAAAACCGTTCTAACTATTACTCAGGCTTCACAGGAATTTCAAGCCTTATCGAACGGTATTCGATGGAGACTACGGATGAATACGTTTTCTGTATGGGTTGTGGAGTGTCTCACTTGTAAGCAAGAACGGTTTCTGTATGATGAAGACTCACCGTATTTTGAAGATGTTGTATGTTGAGTTTTAACCGCACATTCACGACGACGATGCTTTGCCTGCTAGCCATGCTGCTAACGGGTTTTGCCTCTAGTGTGCGTGCGGCGAAGGTGCAGATAGAGGCACTGTGTGCTCAAGAGCAACAATTTGATCTTCAGCAGCACCAGAGGGTGAACAAAAGCGATTGGGTTGAATCGCATCACAGTGACCACCTGATGGAGAAAGGACAGCAAGCTCATACAAGCTGCAGTTCTTTATGTATCGTTAAAATGCCTATCAACTTGTTGCATGATGACTTGATGCTGCTGCCCCACCAGCTTGCTCTTATCGATAAATCATCAACGCCGAAAGCCGTGGCCGTGGTTTATAAAACTTACCGCCCTCCAATTGTTTGATTCCCACATTCATCATTCTCCAGTACCGCTGGATTCTTATTAATTAGTGAATATGGCACTCGTGTGTCAGAAGGAATCAAACATGAAAAAACTACTCGCGCTATGCAGCACTCTTTTACTGACATTTACCACTCACGCTGCGCAATTTGAAGAAGGTAAGCATTACAAAGTCTTGGATGTGGCAAAAGCCAGCAAACCCACCGTTACGGAGTTTTTCTCATTTTACTGCCCACACTGTTATAAATTCGAAGCAGTGGTGGAGAACTTAAAATCAGCACTACCAGAAGACGCAAGCTTTGAGAAAGTTCACGTTGCCTTTATGGGCAGTGATATGGTGGTGCCAATGGCAAAATCATATGCAACGATGGTGTCGTTAGGTGTTGAGAAAAGCATGGTTCCGGTTATGTTCGCGCAGATCCACCAAATGCGCCAAGCCCCACGCGATGAAGTCGAACTAAAGCAGATCTTTGTCGATAATGGTGTGGATGCGAAGAAGTTTGACGCGGCATACAATAGCTTTGCTGTAAACTCGATGCAAAAGCAGTTCGATAAGAAATTTGAAGAGAGTACTCTGACAGGGGTACCTGGTGTATTAGTGAATAACAAGTACATTGTGCTTGCGAACGAGATCCGCAGTTACGATGAGTACAATGAGTTGGTGAACTACTTACTTACCCTGTAAGCATTGACGCAAAATCAAAAATGGCGACCTCGGAGGTCGTCATTTTTATGTAATTAATACCAGACCATGCATTAACACAACGCCAGCAGTGAGCTTTCCTCTCATTAGTTGATAGCCTTTTGGCTCTACTTCTTTCTCTACTTTTCTTATTAGTTTTTCTGCGTACCAAACTGCGACATAACCAATGGCTAAGAGTAGCGTTGCCACCATGTGATTCTTGTTGCTTTGCAATAGGGCGGCCCAAGCGAGCAAGACGAATAGGTTACTGAGTATCAATGCATTACGACTAAGGCGATGGTAATAATGGTCGATGCCGTTGCCCCATAAATTGCCAGACAAAAAGCTCAAAATAACGGCGCTGTATGTGATGAAAAATTGCTGGCCGTTTAAGTCAAACAATACGGTGTCAGTAAGGATGAGTACTAAGCTAAACAGAAAAGGAATGAGGCCTAAATATCCCAGCTGTAACATGGTAGAACGTGTCGTCGCCATAGCAGTCTTCCTTATCGTTATTGTTCGGTGGCATTAGTAAGCGTAGTACTTATCTAACCAAGTAACCTAAGTGAGAACGACTTGGCTTGCAGACGTGCCAATGCTCGGAATTCAGCCCCTTTAAGCCAAATGAGTATGCATAAAGTGAAACGTTGGACGGTAGGATAGAGCGACGGGTAGAAAAGCCGCACGAGTATGCGGCTTAGAACAGTTTGATAGCTAAGTGCTTATGCGAGTTTCAAATCGAACTGATTACGGTACGCGACCATGTCTTCGATAGTCAGTACAGGCATGTTATGAAGGCGGCCAAATGCGACGATTTCCGGCGTTTTTGCCATTGTGCCGTCTGGGTTTGTGACTTCACACAGTACACCTGCAGGTTGTAGTCCCGCCATCTGCATGAGATCAACCGTACCTTCGGTATGACCACGGCGAGTCATTACACCACCAGGGCGAGCGCGAAGTGGGAATATGTGACCTGGGCGAGCCAAGTCGTCTGGCTTTGCATTTGGATTCGCTGCGGTTTTGATGGTTGTCACGCGGTCGGCCGCAGAAACACCCGTTGTTACGCCTTGCTTCGCTTCGATTGAAACAGTGAAAGCGGTTTGGTTTGCGCTGTTGTTGTTCACAACCATTGGTGGAAGTTCAAGTTTGTCTGCTTGAGCATCGGTCAGGCATAAACAAACAATGCCGCTGCATTCGCGGATCATCAGTGCCATTTGCTCGTTTGTTAGGTGCTCAACTGAATAGATAATGTCGCCTTCGTTTTCACGATCTTCATCATCAAGAAGAAGCACGCCACGGCCTTCTTTGAGAGCGATAAGTGCGTTTTCAACACGTGTGATTGGGTTGCCAAATTCGGCAAGTAGTGATGACTGATTCATGGTTAACTCCTAAATATCACCAGAATCAGGGCGGTATGAGAGATCGTTGTGTTCATCATTATAACCACAAGTTTACGCGCTAATGAATGGCATAAACCCGCACTTAACAAAAAACGCGATCAAAAAGAAACGCACCAGAACTTCTCAATAATTTGATAAATACATTGAGTAAATATGCTGGTGTATTCTTATTCTCTTTCATCCGGACTATAACCGTCGGCTCTGGCATTTCACCAGATCTGCTGACCTCGATAAATCGAGCGCTCGCGGGCTCACTCAAAAGAGTATACCGCCGGTGGGGAATTTCGCCCCGCCCTGAGAACATTGAGTCCGAACTTAACATTATTGTTTAGTCGGAAATAAAACTCCGACGACTCAGCATGAGCGGTCGGAGTAGAGATAGTACTGCGTACACTAAGAATTGAAAAGTCGAAGGTAACTATTTGATGGAAAAGTGTGCTATCGATTGAAATGATCGGTACGAATAAAATGATCGATCTGTTCTGGCACAAAGGTGTTATAGATTAGGCTGGTATGGGTTTGCTTTGTTTCGATATGATCCTGCATGCCATCTAGTCGAGTTTCTTCTACGGTGACGGTTCCATCAGAGAGTGTGTGGTCTTTGTGCATCAGGATTTGTCGTGCGCCAATCGGCATGGTGCCAGCGATGCTGCCGAGCTTTTGCGGGAAAGCCCAAACATCTTCATGCATATTGAGGCCATGATGAGGCGAATTACCCAACATGACACCAAAACCAAGATCCTGAATGCGAGTTACGATGGACGCCCCTTTCAGCGGAGAACCAATCGCGACGACATGCGAAATCAAGCTAGTAGTTGGCTGCCTGTTTGCGAGGTAGCGTTTAATCATCAGCCCCCCCAAACTATGGCCCACCAATACGTTAGCAGCGAAAGGATTAAGTGCATGATCAATAGAGTCAAACAGTGATTCTTCATTAATTGATACGGTGTTGTAACTTAACACCTTTGTTTCGTAGCCAAACTTACGCAGTTGTTGGCTAAGAGGCTGCATGACGAGCCCATGCATATAAAGACCATGTAAGATGATGATTTTCATAACACCTCCTAGATTTGTGACGTTGACTTTATCCTACTAAATTCTGCACTGAACTACTGTCGGCGAATGAGCAAATCTTGCACTTCATTTTGTAACAAATGGCGATTTAGCGTTGCCGGTTGCAGTAATTCACCAATACTGACTTCAATTCGAGACCAGAATCGAGTGGATGCTTAGTTAGTGCGTGTCCATCTTTGTGGCTGAAGAACGATCCCCATAAGCCTTTTAACGCCATTGTAGTCACAGGAACAGGTGTTCGGCTTAGGAGCTTCTCAACATCAGGTCTGAATTCACCCAGTTCACCATTTGACGTTAATCGACCTTCTGGGAAGATACTAACCACTTCATCGTTATTAAGCGCTTGCTCGACTTTCTCGAAAGCACTTTCGTATATCTCTGCGCATTTGCGTGGTGAACAGATTGGGATGACGCCAGCATGACGGAAAACGTACTTAAGAACGGGCAGTTCACTGATTGATTTATCCATCACAAATCGCATCGGGCGGGTCGATGTGCCCATTAAGATAAGCGCGTCTACGTAACTGACATGGTTTGCCACAATCAGGGAAGCGCCTTGCGCTTCAATCGCATGAGTAACCGCATCATGGTATTGTTATGGATAGTTAATCTTTTCTAAAAACGAGATGGCTTTCTTCGCCACCATTGTGGAACTTTGCTTTCGGTCTGGGTGATCTTTAGGGTAGGTGAAGCAATCATGCAAATAAGAAGCAGGCAATTCTATCGCTAAATCAGCACCTTCTTTTTTACCTAGTCCGTCATTAAGTAAGCTTGAGGTATATTGTGGTCCGCGTTTAGGGTGATATTGCTGAGACCGGCAACAAATTTTATAGAAAATATGTTTGGATTACGTTCATCTTGTTGTTTTTATAAATAATGAAAATAGACGTATAATGGATGGCTATTTTTTTTTCAGTCAAAATTCATTCTAGGTGAGAGGGATAGGATTCACGCGAAATCGACAATTATAAAATGAATCCAAGAAATGCAGGATTTATATGAATTAGAGCGTAAGCTAGTGGAAGGCGGTGCAGATATGAAAGGCTTAAAAGTGGAGCCCGCGATTGTGGATGAAGAGGGCAAGATCGTCTATTTAGGCCGTTCTCCTTCCATGTTGAGAAACATCATTAGTTGTCAGCAAAAGCTTACGCAACGAATGAAAAAATAAAACAAGGGTCTGATAGTATCAGCCCCTTGTTCTTTTTTATTCAGAGTGGCTATTAACGTTTAAACGTTACTTGTTCTTGTTCACCAAGATGAATGTGTGTTGTCGCTGGTTGAGTTTCCGCAATCACGTTACCGTGACGAACGGAGTAACGCACTGGCACTTGGCGGCGTACTGCATCAAAACCGTTTTCAGCAGGAAGGATCAGTAGGTTACCAGGTTTGCCTTCTTCAATACCGTGCTTGTCTTGAATGTTCAGCGTACGGGCTGAATTGGTGCTGATCAGATCCAGTGAGTTATTGATTTGATCGTAACCCATCACTTGGCACACATGCAGACCCATGTGCAGAACTTGCAACATATTCGCTGTACCTAGTGGGTACCAAGGATCAAACACATCATCATGACCAAAACATACGTTGATGTTGGCATTCAGCATCTCTTTAACGCGTGTTACACCACGGCGTTTCGGGTAGTCGTCAAAGCGACCTTGTAGGTGAATGTTCACCAATGGGTTTGCAACGAAGTTGATACCAGACATGCGCAGTAGGCGGAATAGGCGAGAGGCATAGGCGCCGTTGTAAGAGCCCATTGCCGTCGTATGGCTTGCTGTTACCTTGTGGCCCATATTGAATTTGTGCGCTAATGCTGCCAGTGTTTCAACAAAGCGAGATTGTTCGTCGTCGATTTCATCACAGTGTACGTCGATCAGGCGGTCATATTTTTGTGCCAGTTCGAACACATAGTGTAGGGATTCAATACCGTATTCACGAGTGAACTCGAAGTGTGGGATTGCACCGATAACGTCTGCCCCCAGTTGAACGGCTTCTTCAAGCAACTCTTTACCGTTAGGGTAAGATAAGATGCCTTCTTGTGGGAAAGCAACGATTTGAATGTCGACCCACTCTTTCATCTCTTCACGCACTTCCACCATCGCTTTTAGTGCGATAAGGGTAGGGTCAGAAACGTCAACGTGAGTACGCACGTGCTGAACCCCATTGGCGATTTGCCATTTTAGTGTTTGCTTTGCACGTGCTTTGACGTCTTCAATCGACAGCATTTCTTTGCGTTCAGCCCAGCGCTCGATCCCTTCGAACAGTGTACCAGAGATGTTCCAACTCGGTTCACCAGCAGTCTGGGTTGTATCTAAGTGAATGTGCGGCTCACAAAAAGGTGCGACAGCCATGCCGCCCTCGGCATCGAGTACGTCACCTGAGTAATTTAGCTCTACATTATTGTTTTCAATACGCTTGAATTGACCATCCTCAATCAGTATTTGCTGGAGACCTTCCTGTCCCTTTAGCGTAGCGTTCTTGATCAATAGTGTTGTCATGCTGGTTCCTTACGCTGGCTGTTCAGCCAGTGTCTTTTTATTAAGAATGGGATTAAGAGTCAGGTAGCTGATTGCGCCGCCTAGTACCGCGTTAACAGGAACCACACCTGGAAGGAAGTGACCCGCTGCTACACCAATGGCAACGGCGATAATGCCAGCCCAGTTAACAGTTTGGAACTCCGCCGCGTCGAAATTTTTATAACGTTTACGGTTTACTAGGAAATCCGCGATGATAACGCCGCCAATTGGTGGAATAGCAAGCGATAGGAACGTTAACCAGCCAACAAAGTTATTGTAGAGCCAAAGTGCGCAAAGTGTTCCTACCACGCCATTAGCCATGGAAATGTATTTACTTGGTAAACCAGTGATGTTGGAGAAGCCAAGACCGGATGCGTAAAGCGCATTGTCATTGGTTGTCCAAATGTTCAAGCCTAGAACGATAATGGCAGGGATCAATAAACCTTGCGCGATCATCACTTCGGAAATGTCAGACTGACCGGTTACCGCTGCACCAGCAGCGCCAAAGACAAACATGAGTGAGTTACCAATAAAGAAGGCAATCATGGTCACCATGACGGCGCCTTTTGGGTTTTTACCGAAACGGACGAAGTCCGCCGTTAATGTACCCGCACTAATGAATGAACCAACTACCATTGCCAATGCGACTGAGAAATCAAGGGGCTCAACTGGTTGTACATTTTGTAACTCAGCGATACCACCGATGCTGTTTATCGCTTCGATCACGGAGTAGCCGCCAAGTAGTGCAATGGCAGGAACAGCAATCGCCGATAGAATCATCAGTGCAGAGATACCAAAGTAAACGGTCGCGGTCATTAAGAGACCAGAGAGAATGATGAGGGAGTTAGTGTCAATGCCTGTCGCCTTGTGAACCGGAATGGCAAACATTGCCACGCCAACACCGAACCAGCCAACTTGTGTACCACCAAGCAGTGCGGAAGGAAGCCAAGAGCCTTTAGAGCCAAAAGAGAAACGAGCAAGAAGGTGAGTAGAAAGACCAGTAGAAGCGCCGATGTAACCAAGGAAAGAAGTGTAGATGCCGAGAATTAGGTTACCAATGAGAACAGCGAGGAGGAAATCATCAAAAGAAAGGCCAGTACCGAGCGAACCGCCCGTCCACATACTCGCGGAGAAGAAAGTGAGTCCTAACATTACCATGGTTAATGAAGCGACCCCCTTTCTGGCACTGTTAGGAACTGGTCCAAGACTGTAGTTATTGTCTGCAGCCATTTTTACCTCCGCAAAGAAAAATAAAATGAATTATCGAACCCAAATTCTGGGTAAACGGCGCGTATTATCGTGATGTAAATTCCATAGTCAATGTGTTTTTTGTTATTAAAACGTTTGTTTGAGGTTTTTTTGTTGTTTTTTGGTTTTAAATCAGTGGCTTGTAATTTATTTTTAGAGTGAAAAATGTTTGTTAATGGCCTCTGCATTTTACTGAAAGTGTAATGAAATCGGTATTATTTCCGTTAATGTTATGTCCTGTTTGAATTTGATGGTTTCTTTCTTAAGTCTGTTGCTGTCGTCCCTTTATGAATGAAAAAGCAAACGTTTCCTTGGTGTTTATTTTTGTTGTGTTCATTATTTGAACGCAATCTGTCAAATTTGGTTGTGGTTATGATGATTAGTTGGCATTTTTGGTCTGGAGTGTTTATTTTTTATGGTTATCTTAACCGTAGGTGGCCAATGAAGGATGAAATGATTTTGTGTGTGGCGTGGTGCAAGCCGGTTAAGTACGTAAGGAAAGAATAGTGGGGGGGTAAAAAAAAAGCCAACCGCAGCAAAGCGATTGGCCTATGTATGCGTGAACAAGTCGAGTTCACGAACAACGTCAGTTGGCTAGGTGACCCTCGGCTTAAAAAGGGTCACTATAAGCATAGCAGTTCATGTGCATTTTACCTTAAATAATATGAATAAATCGCTTTGCTGGTATTACTAGTCTTTATTAATCAGTTAGATGACGGTGCTAATTTTATAACATGACTAAGCTCGCAGTACCCAAGAAGGCAAAGAAGCCAACCACATCAGTGACGGTCGTTAAAATGACCGAACCTGCTAACGCGGGGTCAAGCTTCAACTTATCTAAAGCTATTGGTATAAGTACGCCAAACAACGCTGCCGTGATGATATTAACGATGATGGCCAGTGCAATGGTTGCACCTAATACGGTAGATTGAAACCAAAGTCCTGCTAAACCACCAATGATTAGTGCCCACAATAGTCCGTTTAAAGAGCCGATGCCCAGTTCATTTTTCAATAAAGCAAAACGGTTACCAGGTGTGATCTGATTGAGCGCCATCGCACGAATCATCAGAGTCAGTGTTTGGCTACCTGCAATACCACCCATCGATGCGACAATCGGCATCAAAACGGCTAACGCGACTACTTGAGCAATGACATCTTCAAACAGACCAATGGTTACCGAAGCGAAAATAGCGGTGATGAGGTTGATCCCAAGCCAAACCCCACGTTTTTGAGAGCTTTTCATGACAGGGGCGAATAAGTCATCACCTTCATCCATACCTGTACCCGCCATCAAACGAGCTTCGTAAATCTCTCGCTGAGTACTGAGTGCAAATTGCCAATCCGCTTCGCCAATTAAGGTTTGGTCTGCATCGGTGACGGGAAGTGCTGAGAGCGCACTGTGCTCTAATGCTTCTACGGCTTCTGGTAATTTCATTTTACTGTCGAGCACAGTGACGGTTTCAATCGCGAGCGTATTTAGTCGAATGTCGCTTTCACCTCGCAGTAACTCGTGATAGTTCACGACACCACGAAACTGTTTGCAGCGGTTAATTAAATACACATGTTGTGGTGCGTCATAGCTGTAGCGAGCCATCAGCATACGTGCTTTTTCTACCGTAATGTTGAATGGAAGTGTAATGATCTTACGCTCAGCCCAGCGGCCGAGTTCATCTTCTTCGTATTCATTCGCCTGATCGTATAGCTCGAGCTCGTCTTTCTCGATGAGAGACAATGCTTCATTGATGATCTCTTCAGGGAGTGAGTCAGCCCATTCGATCAGTGAGAGATTATCTAGTTTTGCAAGGGTGAGTTTTAGTTCGACCTCAGATAAAGCATTAATGATAGAAAAACGCACATCGGCACGCATTTCGGTCAACACATCGATGTGAAACTCTAACGGCAGTGCTCGCCACAAACGGACACGATCATCAATGGGAAAAGCTTCCAGAATCAATGCGACGGAGCCTGGTTCTAAGCCGTATTCGATGGAATCATTCAGTGCGGTGATTTGATCCGCTTCGTCCGCTTTGACAATCTGTTCTATTAAAGTTGAGAGGTCTTGAAACTTGCTCACTGAGAACCCCGACAGTAGGTTGATAAACTGCTGTCAAAGTTACGCGAAAGTAGCAGAAAAACAACACCCTAAAGGGTGAGTTAACTGAGATATGGCAGAACCAGATGGTGAACGTTCACTTTTGCACCAACACGAGCGGCAAGGAAGTACATTCCGCCGATTTTTCGATGCAGGAAAAGGGCATCGGCTGGTGGTGTGTGCCAGTAATCTTGTTCCATGCTTAAAATGGTGCCTGCTTCGCGGAGCTTTTGTGCCAATCCACTGGCTTTGAAATCATAAGGTTCATCAACCAACATTGGTTCGCACGCCATTTTGACCAGATCGAGAATGGCTTTACGCTGAGCAGGCAAGATGGATTGGCTGAAGAATCCTATTTGCTCCAGTGCATCATTCAAGCCTTGTTCGTCATTGTTCACGACCGACGCGAAGGCTTGGAGATAGCCGGTACTAAAACGTTCGCTGTACTCACGAGTCGCGCCGAAATCCAGCAAGCCGATTTGGTGGGTACTCTCAATATACAAATAGTTGGCAAAATTGGGGTCGGTTTGTACCATCTTGAATTCGAACAACTCTCGGAACAGCAATTCGAGCAGACTGTGTATGACAAAATCTCGCGTATTTTGGTCATAATGTTCGATTTGCTCAATCGGACAGCCATCAATGAACTCCATGCTGAGCACGGAGTCGGAACAGCTTTTAGTGTGTATTTTCGGCACCACAAAATGAGGGGCCTTTTTCAAAGCCTCATGATAGCGAATGGCAAACTGTGCTTCGCGGTCGTAATCGGCTTCATCATGCAGTTGTTTTTTCGCTTCCTCGAGCAATCCTTTGTAATCGACAGACTCTGGAATCAATCCAACCACTTTAAGCAGTGTCCCCACATTGTTTACGTCACTATCGATGCTTTTTCTTATTCCAGGATATTGCACTTTGACTGCTAGGTTGTCACCTGCATCGCTGTAAGCTTGGTGTACTTGTCCGATCGAGGCGCTGGCAATGGGTTTGAAGTTAAAAGAGAGAAAATCGTCTTTCCAATTGACCCCCAACGAGCTTTCCATCACACCGTTCAGTTGTTTGGCTGGCATTGGGTCGGCATTAGAGCGAAGTCGAGAAAGGATGTCCGCTAATTCAGGCTCCAAGACATCACCGGCATCCATTGAGAGCATTTGACCAAGCTTCATGGCTGCACCGCGCAGGTGAGCGAGTTGGTCTGTTAAGCGTGCGATGTTCTGTGGTGTCAGCAAAAGATCTTTCGCTTTGGGTCTGTTGCCCTTTGCGATTTGCTTGGTGCCTTCTGCAATCACGTTGCCAGCAACACGGGTCGCAAGCGAGGCGAATTTGCCAAATCTTGATATACGATGGGTAGGTAGGCTTCTTTCCTTTGGCGACATGAATCTGCTCCAATATTTACTAACTATTTGTTATACGGGGACAGTACGTGCTTGGATACAAATGACAAGAAAACCGCCAGCGAAACTGGCGGTTTGGGCGTTTAGATAGAGTAGAAGAAGTACAACTGAGACTTCATTCGGATGATAATGCCCCGAATTGCATCTAGGAAGGCAAGGAAACCAATTGGCTTTTCACCGCTTACCCACGCAAGACCAACAGAACCAACTGGAATGTCATAGCCTTCAGGTTCATCAATTTTTAGGCGAACAAAGTGATGTTTATTCTGTAAGTTTTTACCCGTTGTTGCTCTTACCGAATCGTCTAAGCCTAACAGGTTGCCTTGTGATTCACCGGTTGCTTCAACGATACCCTCAACCGTTGCGGCGAAGATCTTACCAGGATATACCGATGAGGCGAACTCAGCCGGTTGACCCGGTTTGATATTGCGAATGGCTTGGTGGTTCACGCGCATCAGTACGTACTTTTCGTTGGTGTACATATTGATACGAGGCGCGACTGAGACACGCTGGCCTTCTCGTAAAATAAAGTTGGTGACAAACCCATCGGCAGGGGCGTGCACTTTTGTGCTGTTGAGATCCCACTGCGCTTTGGCGATTTTCTCTTGTGCTTGGCGAAGTTCTGCACGTTTGGTTTCGACCGCAAGTTCGGCTTTATCAATAGCAAGTTTTGCCCGTGAGATATCCACTTGCTTCTTCTTGATTTGTGACTCAAGTGTCAACACATTGTGGCGCGCCATGTCCACTGCGCTCGATTGTTTGTCGATGTCACTTTCCGTAATGGTGTTTTGCACCACGCGGTTTTGTTCAACGTAACGGTCTAACATCTTCTTTTGCAATTTGAAATCAACTTGCGCTGCAGCTAACTGGCTTTTTGATGTTTCAAGGTCTTGCACCAGCGCTTCGTGATTCGCTTCTTCAATCGAAATATCGCCTTGTGCCGTTTCAAGCGCGACTTCTGCCACATCGGCAGAGACTTTCGCTTGATTAAATGCGATTTCATATTGCGTAGGGTCGAGTTCGTAGATGAGCTGACCTTGCGCAACTTGTTGGTTAGGCTTGATATAAATGTGGTCGACTTTGCCTCTGACGTTGGTTGAATCGGGGCGAAGTTGAATATGAGGAGACTGCACCACAGAACCACCAGAGAGATCCATTGGCGTAAAGTTGATCAAACCTACCCACACAAACATCAACCAACCGACCCCACCAAGGTAAGCAAATGACTTCGTTGCTTTGTTCCAAGGCATGCCAACAAGGCGAAGCAAGTAGATAAACAGTGCCCAAACCGCTAAACCTTCTAACATTATGCCTCCTCTTGTGGCAGTGTTTCTGATTGCGGTTTACTTCTCCATGTATCACGCAGATTGAGAATGGCTTTTTCCATATCAACGAAGGCAAAGATCACCGCGAGCACCCAAACCCAGTGCCAGACGAACCCTATCCAGGTGAGGGCGGTGATGAGCCCTATCTGATGGTGATCTTTACTATGTGCTTTATTGATTGGTAATTCATGGATTTTCCAAAAGCCGTAACACGCACCAGCAACACTGGCGATTAATACGACGGCCGCAACAACATGCAAAGCGGTGTCTGCGCCTGTTCCGACAAATGGGACACTGAGTAAACTCATTAACTACTCCTCTAAGATATATGGGGTATATTGTGTTTACCTATTGAAAAGGATGGCCATTTATGACAGATTCAATCAATTGTCGGCTATATTTGATGTGATTAGTAGTGGAAACGGTTCGGTTTATTCGCGCAATGGGCATCCTAAATATTCATAACCTCGCGTTATTTAAGTATAAATTGCAGTCAGATGACCTTGGGATCCCGGCTTCTGTTTTTCATAACCCAATGACTTTGATTCCGATCCCTGCTGTCAATGAGTGGTATCGAAACCTAGAATCACGGAGTGGTGACGCTGATGTGATATTAAATTTAAGTCGGGAGGTCGATCTTCAAACACTCGGGCCTATAGGGCGCTGGCTGTTTTCGGGGAACGATTTATCCAGCACGATTCGCCGAGTGAATTATGGGGTGAGTAATTTGCAATCCGGTGCGTTTTTTGCCGGGGCGCAATCTGGGAATATCGTTAAATGGACTTATCACAATCCTTTTGTCGATGCATCGGGCAAAGTGCATGATAGCATCCGCTGCGCCACTTTTATGATAAAGGTATTGCGGGCGTTTCTCGGCCAAGATTATGCACCATTGCGAGTGATGATTTCGGGCTCAAGAAAGAACCACGCACTATACAAAGCGTACTTTGGGTGTGAGGTGATGTGGAGTCAACCTAGAACGGAGATCTGGATTCATAGTGACGATCGTCTTGCTTCAAAGCAGGTGACGCATCGTCAAGAGAGCCGCCTTGCGATGAGTTTTTCCGATTTAGATGATCTGCTCAACATGCCGGACCCAGAGGATGAGCTTAAAATCATTTATGAAGTGGTGAATTATAGCCGCCATTACGGGTTACCCACATTAGAGCAAGTATCGATGCTATTTGGGCTTTCAGAGCAGCAGTTTCAGCGTCGATTGCACAAGCTTGGGCTAAATTTTTCGACCGTTTCAGGGTATGTATTAAGCAACGTCGCAGCAGAGCAATTAAGAAAGGGCAACAGTGTGCCAGCTATCTCTCAAATGCTTGGATACAGCAATGTGGCCAGTTTCAATCGAATGTTTAAAAAGCACCGCGGCGTGACGCCAAAAGAGTATTCACTGCGTTTTGAATGTTGAGCTAATAGAACGAAGTAGCAGGGGCATCGGCTCCTATTTTTGCCAGCAATTCGGGTAGGCACTACGGTAGTCAGGCTCTTCAATCCCTTCATAAAGATCCTCACAAGCTTGAAGCGGCCCTACCACTGTTCGATAAGGCAAAACACCTGCCCAAACGGGAATATCCATATCTTGAGCCTCATCACTCACGCCAAAGTGACTGATTTTCACAGAGGCTTCGGTCAGTGGGATGCGAAGTAGCATGGTCGCTTTGAGCTCTTTCTCATTACTCAAGCGAATTTCCTGCGTTCTGCCTAGTGCAATTCGCTCAATAAAGTGATGTTTAACGGCTTGCGGTTAGGCTATCTCGTTGTGCCGGAGTCTTTAGTCGAAGATAGACTTGTGGTTAAGGATGCGCTATGTGGTGATTCGCCAACGCATACTCAAGAAGCGTTAGCGGAATTCATCACGGAAGGAGGCTTGCTTCGTCATATTCGTAAGATGCGCCGCTTATACAAAACAAAGCATGAGCAGATGAGCTTGGCTATCGAGAAATATTTGCCAGCCAGAGTGAGTGTCATTAGCCAAGCTGCTGGGCTAATGACACTAAAATGGCAACAGGGAATCGATGAACATGAATGGACAAAGCGGGCCGAAGCTCTAGGTATCGTGCTCCGCCCAATGAGTTATTATGAGCATCCTGATTTTCAGACGCGTGATTGGCATGGAGCCGTGTTGGGTTATGGCAATGTCGCGTTGGACCAGATTGATGCACTGATCCAGCAGGTGTCTCAGTTATTTGAAGAATCTGTTTTCTGATAGGGCGTTTCTTATTGTTGAGCCGATGCTTCGCAGGTACTTGATATCACGAAAACCAAATGCGAAATCTTCTGATCGAGCTCTGTTTCAGTTGGCATAGGTTGCATATTGAATACGAGTGGCCATAAGAACAGCCCGTTAAAAATGCTCGTATAGGTGTCGGAAAGTAAATCAATATTGATGTTTCGAATTGCACCGGCTTGCTGCGCCAGCTCAAACCACGTTGTTAGTGCTTTAGAGTGATAAAGCTTAGAAATGATCTGTTGAGCCATTTCTGGTTCGCGCAAAAACTCGATCACAACCACACGGGTAAAAGGTATACCATAATTTTTGTAAAGTATCTCGACTTCTTTATGGGTAATGGTCGTTAGCTGTTCTTGGATGCTTTTATCACCATCAAATGGGTAATCGTGTGTCTCACCGATAGAAGATTTAATCACGCTAAGTACCCATTCAAAAAGCACTTCTTTGCTTTCAAAGTGACGATATAAAGTGCGCTTAGAGACCTCGGCCAATGCACACACACGATCCATGTTTGCTCCAGTAAAGCCGTGCTGAATGAACTCTTCCTTCGCGGCGGTGATGATCGCTAGGCGTTTTTTTTCTACGCGTGTCATGGAGTTCTCCTTTCTTAGACGTTCACAATCTAGCAAACAAAAATAAGTTGGTAAACTTTTGAGTTTACCGTTAACGTAATTACCTTTAAAATAAACTCCAAAGTTTACTTTTGCTTTTGTACGTAATTATTACTTAACAGTGCACCGCTCAAATAGTCGGTCACGTTTTTGGAGTGAAGCAAATATGGTCGTAGTTGAAGTTGGCCACAAGATACTTAAATTGAGTGCAATTTCTGCGCTGCTCGTGTCATCTCTTAGCCTTAGCGGCTGTGGCAGTGAGGCCACACAGTCTTTGGTCGCCCCGATGATTAAGCCGGCACTTACCGAAGTTGTACAAACCCAACACTCTGCAGATTTAAGCTTTAACGGCATTGTACGTGCGGCTGAGCGTGCAGATCTCGCTTTCCAAATCGGTGGTCGATTGACCAATATCGAGGTGAAGGAAGGTGATGAGGTGAAAAAAGGCCAGTTACTCGCTTCTTTAGATGCGAGAGATGCGAAAAATGCGTTGGCGTCAGCCCAACTTGAGCTTGAAAATACCACGCTAGAATATGAGCGTGCTCAAGTGGTATTTAAAAAGAGCCAAGCCATTTCAAGAGCCGATCTTGATGCGATCACCACACGTTACAATTTGGCGCGCAACCGAGTTGATGATGCGAAGCGTCAGCTTGAGTACACGCAGATCTATGCCCCTTTTGATGGCATTGTGGGACGCAAACTGGTTGATAATCATGTGCAAGTGCAAGCGAACGCGCCAATACTGACTGTCCATGATCTCAACGATTTGGAAGTCGTGATCCACATTCCTCATAAAGTGATGCTAACGGGTAACGACAACACACGTGCAATGGCAGAGATCTCTTCCATTCCTGGGCAAACATTCCCACTCACGCTTCGTACCTTTGCAACCGTACCAGACCAGGTTTCGCAAACGTATCCAGTCGTTCTTGGCTTTGAACAACTAAATGGGTTTCATGTATTGCCGGGCATGGCAGTAAAAGTGATCCCTGTGAGCAACAGGAACGAGGCTCAGAAGCAACAAATCACGCTTCCACTGACCGCGATTGTGCCAGATAACCAAGGCAAACAATTTGTGTGGGTGGTAAATAGTGAGAACAAAGCGCAAAAACGTTACGTCCAGATCGGTGCACTTAACAAGGATCGCATCATAGTGACAGACCACCTGTCAAAAGGTGAAAGAGTGATCATTGCAGGCGTTTCTAGTGTGAGAGAGGGCATGGAAGTACGCCCTTACACTGATGACCGCACTGGAGCGTAATGATGGACATTGCACGTTATACCATAGCCAAGCGCACCAGTGTGTGGGTGCTGATCGCGCTAACGCTGATTGGTGGCTATATTAGCTACCTCAAACTCGGGCGCTTTGAAGACCCGGAATTTGTCATTCGTCAGGCGGTGATTGTGACGCCTTATTCTGGTGCCACTGCGCAGGAAGTGTCAGACGAGGTGACCGATGTGATCGAAGGGGCGGTTCAGTCTTTGCAGGAAGTCAAAGAAGTGAAATCCGTCTCGATGCAAGGCATGTCGGAAGTGACGGTTGAGATCAAGTTGGAGTTCGCCGGCAGTACGGCAGAGCTGCAACAGGTGTGGGATAAGCTCCGCCGTAAAGTGACCGATGCTCAGCGTCAGTTACCACCGGGGGCTGGCCCGTCTATCGTCAATGATGACTTTGCCGATGTTTATGCGCTGTTCTTTGCCGTAACGGGTGAAGGCTACAGCGACAAACAGCTGCAAGACTATGTGGATTCACTACGCCGTGAAATCGTCTTGGTGCCTGGCGTTGCCAAAACCGCGACGCTGGCAGAGCAGCAAGAGACCATCTTTGTTGAAATTTCCAGCGAACGTCTGGCTGAGTTTGGTATGTCTGCGGAAAAAGTGTTCCAAGTACTGCAAAAGCAAAACTTGGTCACCGTGGCTGGCAGCATCGAAACGGATGCCATGCGAATTCCGGTTATTCCGAGCTCGAATATTGATTCTGTTGCCGACCTAAAAAATCTGCAAGTCGGCGTGGGCAGCAATAATACTGTGCTTCGCTTAGGTGACATCGCTGACATCACTCGCGGCTACAAAACGCCAGCCACAATGCTGATGCGCTACAATGGCGAGCGTGCGATTGGTTTTGGTATCTCCAACGTATCTGGTGGTAACGTTGTTGATATGGGTGACGCGGTAAAAGTACGTTTGGCTGAACTGGAAAACCAGCGTCCACTTGGCATGGAACTGAACATCATCTCCATGCAGTCGGATTCCGTGCGCGCTTCCGTGGCCAATTTTATCGATAACCTTATTGCTGCTGTAGCGATTGTTTTCGTAGTACTACTGCTGTTTATGGGGGTACGTTCCGGCGTGATCATCGGCTTTGTGTTGTTGCTAACGGTGGCTGGAACACTGTGCATCATGCTGATTGAAGACATTGCCATGCAGCGTATCTCTTTGGGAGCGTTGATCATTGCGCTTGGCATGCTAGTGGATAATGCGATTGTTGTGACGGACGGCATATTGGTTCGACTTCAACAAGATCCGAATGCAGACCGAAAAGAAGTGGTTTCCGATGTGGTGAATGCCACTAAATGGCCATTGCTCGGCGGTACAGTGGTCGGCATCTGTGCGTTTAGTGCCATTGGTCTTTCTCCTTCTGACATGGGTGAATACGCGGGCTCACTGTTTTGGGTAATTCTCTACTCAATGTTCCTGAGCTGGGTATTTGCAGTAACGGTAACCCCAATGCTGTGCCATGACTTCTTGAAGGTGAAGGCGGTTAACGCCGATCAGAAGCCAGGTCGTATGATAAGTGGTTACAAAGCGCTGCTAACCTGGGTACTGAAATATCGCATCATCAGCTGCGCATTATTGCTGGGTATGATGGCTGCTGCTATCTGGGGCGTGAAGTTTGTTCCGCCGGGCTTTATGCCAGAGTCTCAACGACCACAATTTGTGGTGGATGTGTACTTACCACAAGGTTCAGACATTAAACGTACTGAAGCATTGATCGCCAACATTGAGCAAGATGTGAAAGCGAAAGAGGGCGTTACCAGTATCACCAGTTTTATTGGTGGTGGCGGTTTGCGTTTTATGCTGACGTATGCGCCAGAAGCCCGTAACCCGAGCTATGGTCAGCTGCTGATTGATATTGACGATTATACCAAAATTGCACCGCTGCTAGGGGAACTGCAAGGTGAGTTGGAAGCAAAATATCCGGATGCGTCGATTAAAGTGTGGAAATTCATGCTAGGTCGCGGCGGCGGTAAAAAGATTGAAGCCGGTTTCAAAGGCCCAGACAGTGCTGTGTTGCGCCAACTTGCTGAGCAAGCGAAAGCCATCATGCTGGCAGATAGTAATTTAATTGCTGTTCAGGATGACTGGCGTCAGCAGGTGCCTGTGCTTCGCCCGGTTTATTCGGCAGAAGAAGCGCAGCGCTATGGCCTGACAACGCAGGAAATCAACCAATCGATTGCACAAACCCTAACGGGGCGCAATGTTGGTGTGTATCGCGAAGGTGATGATCTGATCCCGATCGTGGTGCGCGCGCCAGAAAGCGAACGTAATCACCAGCGCGCGATTGAAAATACCGAAGTGTTCAGCCCGACGGCAGGTGCTTTTATTCCAGTGAGTCAGGTGGTGGACTCTGTTGATGTGGTGTATCAGGATGCGATCTTGCGCCGTATTGACCGCATGCCAACTATCTTGGTTCAGGCCGATCCTGCGCCGGGTGTGCTGACTGCGGATGCATTTAATCAAGTTCGTAGCCAGATCGAAGCGATTGAACTGCCAGCCGGATATGAGCTGAAGTGGTACGGCGAGTATAAAGCGTCAAAAGATGCTAATGAAGGTCTGGTGATTTCTGCGCCGTATGGTTTTGCTGCAATGATTCTCTCGGTGATCTTTATGTTCAACGCACTGCGCCAGCCATTGGTGATTTGGCTGACCGCACCATTAGCCATTGTCGGGGTGACCGTCGGCTTGGTGATTTTCCAGACGCCGTTTGAATTTATGGCCATCCTCGGTTTCTTAAGCCTGATTGGTATGATGGTGAAAAACGCAATTGTATTGGTGGACCAAGCGGATGTGGAAATTCGCGAAGGCAAAACGCCTTATAGCGCCATTATCGATGCTGCCTTGAGCCGTGCCCGTCCCGTACTATTGGGTGCGTTTACGACGATATTGGGCGTAGCTCCGCTTCTAATTGACCCGTTCTTTAAGAGTATGGCAGTGACCATCATGTTTGGTCTGCTCTTCGCTACCATTCTGACACTGGTCGTTATCCCGTTGTTTTATGCGATGTTCTTCCGCGTGAAGGTAGAAACAGTATAATCAACACCCTTAATCTAAAAAGGAGCCTTGTGGCTCCTTTTGGGTTCAATCCCCCCAAAGCCAACTTAGCAACCCCCCAATTACAGCACCAATAGCAGCACCAACAGCGCCACCGATAACACCCCCAATCACGCCACCCCACATTAGCCCCTCTAGAACACCATTGACAACGCCACAAGTCATCTGTCCAGCACTGTTTACCGCACAAACCGTGGTACCGGTTCTATAACTAACTCCCGTGTCTGAATCTTGATTACCAATGACATCTATATAGGTTGGGATATCTGAAAGAGGCATCTTCCTAAGCGTATCTCTTGAAATGCCCATTTGCTTCGCGAGACTCCGAAGAGCCAAAGCAGAGTCAAATTTTCCTCCAGCTTTGTTAATAGAATCAATATATTCACCAAAGACCATTGTTGAGTCGATACGAGGGTGTTTGATATCTTTCGAAGTGGCATCAAAAATGATCTTAGCAAGCTCTATGACGCTTAATTTAAGAAGTTCCTCTTTATCTATACTTGCTACATTTTCAATCGTCGCCATCACCTTTTCAGTCGACTCATCTGCAAGCTCACTAACCACATCAACAAAATGGCTTGCCTCTCGTGAATGAAATTCTGAACCAAATGATAGAGGCGTAGTAATAAAAGGTGTGTCAAAATCACAGTAAATTGGCCAAAATGGACCAGTGCCCCATGGAAACATTAAATAACCATCAACACATTCTGTTGGGGGCATTCCAGGCCAAAATAGTCGCCTTACAAAGCCGTTATATCCACCAATTCTAGTGCCGTATTTCTCTCCACTTTCGAGTTGTTTTTTGTTCATAGCTCATTCCTTATATAGGCTCGAAGCTAAGAGGCCGCCGCCCACACAATGTAGATACTACTGCTTATTGACTCTTAGATTTGAGCTTTTGAGGCTAATTGACATCACTAAGTTTAGTCTATCTATTCCCTTGGTGCAGATAGGCAGCAAAGTGTGGTAAAGCTTCGGCATGCAAGGCTTTGACTGAGAAAGGCGAGAATATGGCTTAACCCAAGAGATAGACTCAGTTTTGATACCACATTTTGAACACTTGATACGCCGAGTCTGAACGAGTAGCTCAACGGGTATATCTAGTATCATCGCATCTTTGAGCGTTCGCCATTGGGTATCATGAATAGACTCAGAAGCTTGGCCACAAGAACAGGATGGAACTGAGTCTGGAACTAAAGTGATAGAGATCAATGAGTCAGTTTTATTAGACTTTACGAGCTGAAAGCCTTCCCTGAATGACGATAGGAAAGTACTATTTGGAATGAAAACGGTCGTTTTTATTTTCAGTTCCCGCTAACCTGCGATGAACCAAACAAAAGCCTCATGCTAGCGAGGCTTTTTTCATCTTGTAACATAGGCGCTCCACAATTTATTCGACGATCAGATTTGCTGCGTTAAAGAATGAAGTATGAATCACTATTTGACCTAACAAACGTTGGTATGTGGAGGTGTCGATCTCCTGCCGTTGTTTGAATGGCGTCTAACTTGGTCTGGTCACTCAATGAGTCTGCTTTGACTCTTTTTTATCCATTGCTTCCAAGGCAGAGAAAGCACCGCAAAAATAGTAATGGCGTACAACATTGACCAGCCCAAGCAGATAAATACAGCGGTACATAAGAGTAGTGAAATTCCGGCTAGAATCTTGCCTGCTCCTTGCAGCAATCTGTAGGCTGAAAGCATGGCCAGTAGGTAAACCAAAACAAAGATTCCGTTAGCAAGTTTCAGGAAGAACTCCAAATCTAATCCTGAGAGCGAGCCCAATACGCAAGAAACAAGCAAAATTACACCAACCAGAAGCGTCGCATTAGCGGGCACGCCACGAACCGATACGCGTGCAATGGCACTTGTTGGCTTGTACTCCCTTGCCTGTGCCCACACCATGCGAGCTAGGCTTTGGGTGTAGAGGTTGATGCTAGCAAAACATGCTGAGAAACCGACTAGGCTAATTAGCCATTTAGCATGGTCGCCAAAAAGATGCGCACTTAACCAAGGGATAGAAGCGCTGTCGAACTCGGTACTGCCATACGCGCCAAACTTTAGGATCACTACTGAGCATGCCCAGTAGGTTGTGCCAGCGATAAAGCAGCCGACGATAATGGCAATAGGGAAGTCTCGTTGTGGGTTCTTAAATTCCTCTCCCATATGTGCAAAAGCTTCAATGCCAACAAAGCACCAGAACATGACCCCGAGAGCTGCAGCAATCGACCAAGTAGAATCCATGGTGATTGCTGGCATCGTAAGATCGGCATAGCCAACATCGCCTGTCCACAAAAATGCGCTAACCAAAGCAAAAATGCTTAATGCAATAACGGTTTGCAGACGTCCTGATGACTTAGTACCAAGTAAACTAACGAAAACTAAGAGAGCGACCGTGAGAATTTGAGCGAAAAGGTGATTGCTGATTGCCTCTGGTAACAATTGTAGCAAAAAGCCTGCAGCGAGGGCGACCGCAGCAGGAACTCCGACAGGAATCACGCTGACAAACAGCCACGCCACACTACTTTCTAATTTACTGTTGAAGGCTTTACGCACGAAAAAGGCAGTGCCGCCGGCGTTTGGATAGCGTTTTCCAAGTTGTGCAAAGGTGAGGGCGATGGGGCAAATCGCGACGAACAATACAATCCAAGCCCACAGAGAAAAGTGCCCCGCAATGCCAGCAGCAATTGCCGGAATCATAAATAGCCCCGTACCCATTAACGTGGTGGAGAGTTGACCAATCCCTGATATCAGCGTGATGTCTTTTTTAAGTTCTTCCATAACGATCTCTGAATGTCAATGCGCTGCGAGTCACAAGCATAGCCAAATTCTGTACAACAAATTGGTGTTGTCGACCGTCAAAATGACGGTTGTTTTGATGAACGCCTGCAAAATGTCGGTTTTCAATAAGTTGTAATTGAGTAGAATGGAAAAATTAAGGAAAGCTTGGTGAGTTTATGGACAAATTTGATCATCAAATCATAGATCTATTACGTCAAAATGCCCGTGTCTCAATTACGGAGATCGCGGAGCACGTCAGTTTGTCACGCTCAGCGGTGACGGCTCGAATCAAAAAGCTAGAAACTGACCAAGTCATACTCGGTTATCATGCAGATATTGCTACCTCTGAAGAGCCTACTATCTGCGCGTATTTTGCTTTAAAGTTTGATACTTCTGCTTCAAGCCATAATTGCGATGCGTACGCCAATGAACTGTACAAAATCGACGGTGTGAAGTGGTGCCATGCCATTAGCGGTGAAACGGATATGATGCTGTTTGTTGAAGTGCCTAATATTGCCCGTCTTAATGAGATTCGAGATCATATTCAACGCTACCCTGAGCTTCGTAATGTGATGACGCATACTGTCCTAACGGAGTTCTTCAATACGACAGGGAATCAGTTCGTAAAATGACCGAGAAAACGATAGTTTTAAACTTCTGGAAGACAATGGAAAGTAACGACTTCACCGCAGCAGCAGAGTGCCTTTCACCAGACTGTGAGGTGATTTGGCCACTGACCACAGAAGTGATTCGAGGCCGAGCCAACTTTGCTGCCCTTAACTCGGCTTACCCAGCAAAGGGGGTATGGACATTCGACATCGAACGCATTGTTGCAGATGGTGAGCAAGTGGTAACGGATGTGGTCGTCAGTGATGGGGCACGAAAAGACCGAGTCATTACTTTTCACACCGTGCGGGATGGTTTAATTTGCAAGCAAGTTGAATACTGGCCAGAAGAATACGCAGCGGCCAACTGGCGTGCAAAATGGGTCGAGCGTCATTAACCTGAACTCAGGTTAATCGGGTGTATTGACCATTTGAGCTGATATTTTCATCCCATCGTTGGGCATAAAACATTGCCCTTACGTTCTCTTTAATTTCAATTTTTCACCTCTATTGATAGATGAAGGTCAAAGAGGAGAGGTATTTATGACACTGACAGTTTGGTTATCACTTTTTACCGTTTGTTTATTGGGGGCGATGTCACCGGGCCCGAGCTTGGCGATTGTCGCTAAACATTCCTTAGCTGGTGGACGCATTAATGGTTTGGCAACCGCTTGGGCGCATGCATTTGGTATTGGTATTTATGCGTTCGTTACTCTGATTGGCTTGGCGGTTGTTTTGCAACAAAGTCCGTTGCTATTTAAGACTATTAGTCTCGCAGGCGCGGCTTATCTCGCTTACTTGGGGTTTAATGCGCTGCGTTCAAAAGGCGGGGTTGCGGCAAAGTTGGAATCGGGTGAGCAAACGACCGTCATTCAATCGGCACGTGAAGGCTTTTTAATTTCCATGCTGAGTCCGAAAATTGCACTGTTCTTTATCGCACTGTTTAGCCAATTTGTTGCTCTAGGTAACGAGCTAAGTAATCAAATGGTCATCGTAGTGACTCCATTTATTGTGGATGGGTTGTGGTACACCTTTATTACGCTTGTTTTATCTAATTCACGAGTGGTTGATCGTATTCGTTCTAAAGCGGTGCTGATTGATCGACTCTCAGGCATCGTTCTTATGTTGCTTGCTATCCGTGTAGTAGTGACGATTTAGCGATGTAATTAAAGATAAACCCAATAATCAAAGGCGCTCGAAATGGTCGCCTTTGTTGTGTTTGTGATAAAAAAACACCCTATCCAGAATGTTGAGATAGGGTGTCAGCAAGGAATTTTGCTCAGGAACATAGGGAGTGGTTAGCAATCAGCGACGAACTTCTTCAAACTCGCCTTCAATTGCATCGGTTTTGCCCGTATTGAAGTGGTACTCTTCATGCCTTTCTTGTTGCATTTGTTTCACGCGTTTTTCAATACGTTTGCCAGTAATCAGTGCAGCTATGGTCAATGGAATCGCCATGATTAGGCTAAAAACTAAAGTAACAAAGCCGGTAATCAGTGCTAATGCTGTAACGATAATTCGATTCATATTCATGACCTCTCTTTCAATCTATGCGTTCAGATTAGCGCCCTGAACATGAATGAAATATGAACATACCATTCAATTTCACATCGATTTGTCTGAGGAATGTCAAATTGGTCTAAAAACGAAAAAACGCCTGATGGTCACCAGGCGTATAAACGGGGGAAATATTATTAGTAATGCGCGGGGCGCTTATATTAAAACAAATGCTGGGGTATTGCTCGTTACGCAGTGTGGTTAACATTGTGGAGCAAAGTTCACCTATTGAGGGTATGTTTGGTAACGAACACCCATCATTTGTTCCATACAGTGTACAACTTGACAGCTGTAACCAAATTCATTGTCGTACCAGATGTACAGTACGCAGCGCTTGTCTTGTGCAATCGTTGCTTGGCCGTCAACAACGCCCGCATGGCGAGAGCCGACTAAGTCACTAGATACAATCTCCGTTGAATCTGTGTAATCAATCTGCGCAGAAAGCGCTGAATTTAAGGCCATTTCACGCAAGTATTCATTCAATGAGTCACGGTCCACATCTTCGCCTAGGTTTAGGTTTGCGACTGCCATCGATACATTCGGTGTCGGTACACGGATCGCGTTACCCGTTAGCTTACCCGCAAGTTCTGGCAACGCTTTCGCTACCGCTTTTGCGGCGCCAGTTGAGGTAAGAACCATGTTTAAAGAAGCGCCACGGCCACGACGATCGCCCGAGTGGAAATTATCAATCAGGTTTTGGTCATTGGTGTATGAGTGCACCGTTTCAATATGGCCAGATAGGACGCCATATTTGTCATTCAGCGCTTTAAGTACAGGTGTAATGGCGTTGGTTGTACAACTTGCGGCTGAAATGAAGGTGTCGTCTTCTTGAATGACAGATTCGTTTACACCAAATACAACGTTCTTAATGTCGCCTTTACCCGGAGCAGTCAGCAGTACTTTTTCTGCGCCTTTACATGCTACGTGCTGGCTTAGACCTTCAGCATCACGCCATACGCCGGTGTTATCGACAACCAGTGCATTGTTGATACCGTAAACCGAATAGTCGACGTCGCTTGGGCTATTAGCGTAAATGATTTGGATGTAGTTACCATTAACGATCAACGCCTTACGTTCTTCATCAATTAAGATACTGCCGTTGAATTGGCCATGAACGGAATCACGACGCAATAAGCTTGCACGTTTTTCCAGATCACCTTTTTTACCGCCGCGTACCACGATGGCACGTAGTCGAAGCGGGTAGCCAGGGCCACTTTTTTCGATGAGAAGGCGAGTTAACAGTCGACCAATGCGACCAAAACCATAGAGAACGACATCACGCGATTTTAATGGGGCGTCTGCACTATGTGCACCATGAAGAGCGGTATGTAAAAAGTCATCCAGTGCAGATGTATCTTCGTGTGCTTTCCAGTACATCTCGGCAAGCTGGCCAATATCAACACGGCAAGAAGCAATACTCATGTCATTAAGGCTTTGGATGATCGGCATCGTATGTTCAAGAGACAGAGGGTTGCCAGTATAGCGCCTTGCAATACGGTGAGCTTTGAGAATGTCGATAGTCGATGCATTGATAAGTGTCTTACCAAATAGAACCACTTCGATTCCATTTTGACGATATAACTTACCAATTAGAGGGGAGACAGATTCAGCTATTGTTTGGCTCGTTTGCCAGTCTTGGAGATATTTCTCTGGACTCATTGTTGTTTTGGACCTTTCACGTTTTTGGGCTGACCGTACTCATTCGTTTGTGTTGGCAAATACCACGAGCGAGCAAACGGTTTGTGTAATTGTTTTGTAGTAATTATGTGTGCGGATTGTACGTTGCCGTTGGTTATTCTGCTAGGAAAAATAAATCCAGTTTTTCATGTTGGCTAGGGTGCTTTTTACGGCTGATTAATGTGACCAAAGGGGCAGCTTTGACGTGTTGACTTTTGAAAAACAGTGGGCTTTTTTTGTGAAGATAAAGGATGAGTTCAAATTTAACTGTTTATTAAAGTGATAATTACTTAGGTTTCGTGATGTGCGTCGCGTATATGTGGGGATTGTGATGGGGTGGGCATTGTGAAGTGCAACTTTTAATCATTCAGCGTAGATATGACTATTCAATGTTAATTACGACTCATTTTTGTTTTCAAAAATATGTAAGCAATCACAGTTTAAAACGCGAGTAGGCACGCAATGAGCATGGGCTTTACCTAGTCAATTGTCACGCTGTTTGAGGCTCTCCCAAAAAATAGGCGCGGATAGAGAGGCTCGATGAGTTATTTGAGTTGTTTAATGAACTAAAGCTTGTTTAAATCGCGAAAGGAAAGCTGTCCCCCTAGTATAAGAACGGTAATGAAAAGGAAGTAATATGTTCAAACTTGCTGTGATCGGGACCAACTGGATCTCTCAACAATTTGTTCAAGCGGCGATTCAAACCAAAGAATTCTGTCTACATGCCGTGTACTCGCGCGACGTTGATAAAGCCCGTTCGTTTGGTTCACCCTATGGCGCTGAAGCTTACTATGACAGCCTCGACGCTCTCGGAGAGGATGCGGATATTGATGCGGTGTATATCGCCAGTCCAAATTCGCTGCATGCACCACAAGCGATACAAATGCTTAATGCTGGCAAGCATGTACTATGTGAAAAGCCAATGGCGTCAAATTACGCTTTAGCCAAGGCTATGTTCCAATGTGCGGAAGAACACCAAGTGGTGTTGTTTGAGGCATTTATGTCGCCGTATACGCCAAACTTCCAAGTGTTGAAAGAGAGCTTGCCAACTATCGCTCCGCTGCGGCATGCGACAATCAGCTATTGCCAATATTCATCGAGATATCAAAAATACCTCAATGGTGAAAATCCCAATACATTTAATCCAGAGTTTTCTAACGGTTCCATCATGGATATTGGTTATTACTGTGTAGGCTCGGCGATTGAATTGTTTGGGGAACCCAAAAGCATCCAAGCCAGTGCCCATGTACTGCCTTCGGGGGTAGATGGCTGCGGTAGCGTGACATTGGCGTATGATGGTTTTAACGTCAATCTGCTCCACTCTAAAGTGAGTGACTCTTTGATCCCAAGCGAATTTCAAGGAGAGCAAGGTAGTGTGCTGGTGGATATGATTGCTACGGGACGCGGTGTGGAGCGCATCTTGAGAGGGCAAGGTAAAGAAGTGCTCACGCTGCCTCAAACCGAAAATCATATGTTCTATGAAGCACAAGCATTTGCTCAGCAACTTAAACTTGGGTTGATTGATGAAAAAATGAAGCAACGTTCGTTGACGGTTGCCAAAGTGCTGACGGAAGTAAGAAGGCAAACCGGCGTCGCTTTCCCGGCAGATCAACTGACTGTATTTAATTAAAAAACCTCAATCGTGAGGGCGTTATTTTGCTCGTTAAGCAGCGGCTTGCAGCTTTGATAGGTTGTGTATTGTTTTGCGGTAAGTTAGGTAAGCCGCAATGCCCGCGAAAATGTTACCAATACAAGCGCCAATCAATAGCCCCTGGATTCCGCCCAGTTGTGCGCCAACCCACAAGCAAGGTAGGAAGAATAAAAACAGGCGTAGTGCAGAGATGGTTAGTGCGGTGTAGGATTTTCCTAGCGCGTTACAGATAGACACCATCAGAATACATACCCCAAGCGAACCCAAACTGATAGGAACGATCACGAGGTGCATGTTCAAGACTTGCTCCACTTGAACATCACTGGTCATCAATAGCGCGAGTGGTTTAGCAACAATAAAAGTCACAATGGCAATCAACAGTTGGAAGCCGAGTATGAATTTAACCGCGATAGAGACTAAAGAACGAATATCCGTGTAGTTCTTTGCGCCCAGTAAGCGACCCACCATGGGGGGCATTGACATAGTTAAAGCTAACACTGAAACAATGGCAAAAAATTCATAACGAGAGCCTAGCGCCCAAGATGCCACCGCCGCCGTACCAAATCCGGCTAATAGTTTCGTTGCTAGCATCGATGAAAGAGGTGGCAGTAGCTGGCTAATCATTGCAGGTCCCATGATGTTACCGATAGCGGTGACACTTTTCATCACGTTTAGATCTTGCCATTGGAACGTTGCCCAGTGATTTTTCTGTACACGCGGCGAAACGACAACAATACCAACGCCGAATGCGATAATGGTGGCAATGGCCGCGCCATTAATCCCTAAATCAAAGGTGAAAATGAACAAAGGATCGAGAACAAGGTTCACACCACTGGTCACCATCATCATAGAGCCTGGCAGCATCGTATTACCATTTGCACGGCAAATGCTGTAGTAGAAATACAGCACTGCGCCTGTCCAAGAGCTTAATAACCACCAAGGCCAATAGCTGTCGATGATTGGCATGATCGTTTCTGGTGCACTTAAGAGGGAAAGGATAGGGTAACGCAGAAACCAAATGATGAAGCCCAATACAGCCACACCAATCGAGCCAATCATAAGCACTAAGCCACCAAGCTGTTTTGCGTAGTGGACATCGTTAGCTCCTATCGCTTTTGCTATCACAGCCGTAGTCGCGATGCCTAAACCTACTTGAATACCAATGACCACCATTTGCAATGGTAAAGTAAAGCCCTGAGCGGCAAGCGGAAGAACCCCGAGTTGACCAATGAAAGCACTGTCAACGAGCTGGAAGCTCATCAAGGAGAGCACACCAAAAAGCATGGGCCATGTCATAGTAAACAGCTGTTTTGCTAACGTAGGCTGAATGTCAGAAGAAATAGAAGACATAGAAAAGTTGAGTGTTTTCAGAGCGGGGTGTGGTTTTATTGTACACACTGTACAACAAAGTGACAAAAAGAAACCCCGAGCAAGATTGACTTGCTTGGGGTTGAATCTTGAAACTAATTAGGCTTATTTTTTACCGCTAGTTTGCTTGTCTTCTTCAGTCAGTTCGCGAATACGGCGGCTGATGTCACGACGAGCTTTAGAGATCTCAGCGCTCTTGATGATGTGGTCATCAACACGGTCTTCGTAATCCGCTTTCATGTTTTTGATGATCGCAAGGATTTCGTCGTGAGTCATTTCTGGTTTGATGTAGTCTAGTAGGTTCTCTAGAAGGTCTACACGTTTGCGGTTGTCACGAACTTTCTTTTCGTTATCAAGCAGCTCACGTTTTAGTTTGTTTTTACGACGAGCTTGGTTCACGATTTCAAATACGCTACTCATGGTTCCCTTTCCTAATTTGTGAATATCTGATTCGATTAAAACACAACATCTAATGGCATAACAGTCTTTAGATCAAACGTGGTGTTGAGTTGAACATTTATCAATCAATTCTGATGTGCTTTTAACACGCACAACTTGAGTGCTTTGGATTATCGTACACGGAGATGCAACGACTCGTTGTCATCGGTTTGTTGACGCTATATTATCTGCTTCATTCAAGACAATATGATGAAGCTCGAAATGAACTCTGGTAATACTGCGGAGCACGTCGAAAACCAAGAAGTAGAGTCAACCGAAGACTCTTTAGCAGCAAAGCTAAAAGCGGCATATGTTACAGCAAGAACGCAACTCGAAATTATAGAGGTTGAGCTGAACCGTTCTAAGATCATGATGATTGATGAGAATGGAAAAATGACCAAAGTGTCCATTCTATCAGAGCATTAGATTGAACCTGATTCGCAAAGGGTATCAGGTCTATGCGCTATGCTTTAGCCTGATACCCAAATTCAAATGCAAAAATAATAAGGAAATGCATGATGAAAGTTGAGCTAACGGCAATTGAAGCACGAGTAATTGGTTGTTTGATTGAAAAAGAAGTCACAACCCCCGATCAATACCCTCTGAGCCTTAATGCGCTGACTAATGCGTGCAACCAAAAAAGTAATCGTGAGCCGGTAATGTCATTGTCAGAAGGCGATGTAGTCGATGCAGTTGATGCGCTGATTGAACGTCGACTAGTCAGTGATGAAAGTAGCTTTAACAGTCGTGTAAGCAAGTACCAACACCGTTTCTGCAATACTGAATTTGGTGATTTGAAACTGAGTAAACAGGAAAAAGGGATTGTGTGCTGTATGTTACTGCGCGGTGCTCAAACACCAGGCGAAATTCGTACTCGTACTAACCGCCTAGCAAATTTCAATGACGTTAAAGAAGTGGAAATCGTATTGGAACACCTAGCGAGCGATGAAAGAGGCCCGCTGGTGGTTAAGCTTCCGCGCGAGGCAGGTAAGCGGGAATGTCGTTACATGCATTTGTTCTGTGGTGAAGTGGATATGAGTGAGTTGAGCACTTCTGCCTATACACCATCCTCTGTTGATTCTGAGCGTGTGGCACAACTCGAGCAAGAAGTAGCACAACTTCGTGAAGAACTCGATGCACTCAAAGTACAGGTAGAATCACTGCTTTCATGAGTCAGGTTACCGAGCAAAGCTGGTGTGTTTATTTGATCCGCAATAACCGCAATGCATTGTATTGCGGTGTTACGAACGATATAGAAAGACGCTTTAAGCAGCATCAAAGCGGTAAAGGCGCAAAAGCGTTGAAAGGAAAAGGACCACTCATATTAGAGTGGACATCATCGTTTGAAAGCAAGAGCACTGCGATGAAAGTGGAATACTTCATTAAACAATTAACCAAAAGGAAAAAAGAGTTACTTGTCGATGCAGGTGCAGATATCAATGTTGATGAGCATCAAAACCTGATATTTCAAATGCACAGCTAATACACGTTATATACCTAAGTAACCTCAAGATGCTTGGTTCAGTGAGAATGACTTGGTTTGAAGACGCAGCGCCCATGAATTTATAGAATGATAAACGACAAATCGCTTAAAAATGGCGGTTTATTTTTATCTATTTCAGGTATCATTTCGGTCATTGGTAACTCATAATACAGTCATGTCCTACTAGGCTTAATATCAAAGGCATTGATATAAAAAAGGGACATGTTATGGAAGAGATTAATAGAGTAAGGATGACTCGGTTAGGTTATAAAATAGAGACGCTCAATAAAAGCGAAAAGAGCAATAGATGAAAAAAGCGTTATTATTCTCCCTTATTTCGATGGTTGGCATTTCTCCGATGTCACATGCCACTCAAGTGCTGAATGGTTATTGGACATATAAAGAGTTCTTAGAGGAATTCCCTGAACAACAACAACTCACGATGGCATTGTCTGAAGCAGTACGAGAGCGTCCGGTTCACGTAACGGCAAATCAAGCTCGACCACTAAAAATCTCCGTTGTCTATCCAGGTCAGCAGGTTTCTGACTATTGGGTCAGAAATATTAAGGCGTTTGAAAAACGTTTAGATAAGCTGAATATCAGCTATCAAATTAATCAGGTATTTACCCGTCCTAATGCCGACATCAAGCAGCAAAGCTTATCACTGATGGAAGCGCTAGAAAGTAAATCTGATTATTTGATATTTACGCTAGATACCACAAGGCATCGCAAATTTGTGGAGCACGTCTTGGACGCCAAAAAGACCAAGTTGATTCTACAAAATATAACCACCCCTGTGAGAGCGTGGGAGAATCATCAGCCATTCTTGTATGTCGGGTTTGATCATGCCGAAGGCAGCCGTAAGTTAGCCACAGAATTTGGTAAGCACTTCCCTAAGAAGAGTCATTACAGTGTTCTCTATTTTTCTGAAGGTTATATAAGTGATGTAAGAGGCGATACTTTTATCCACCAAGTTAATCGCGACAATGGCTTTGAGCTACAATCCGCGTATTACACCAAGGCAACAAAGCAGTCTGGTTATGATGCAGCAAAGGCAAGCGTAGAAAAATACCCAGATGTTGAGTTCATTTATGCATGCTCAACCGACGTCGCATTAGGAGCTGTAGAAGCTCTCGCAGACCTAGGACGAGATGACATTGTTATCAACGGGTGGGGAGGCGGATCTGCGGAGTTAGATGCAATCCAAAAAGGGGAGTTAGATATCACCGTTATGCGTATGAACGATGATACAGGCATCGCGATGGCGGAGGCCATTAAGTGGGATCTGGAAGGAAAAGCCGTACCAACCATTTACTCCGGTGACTTTGAAATTGTGACCAAAAATGATTCGCCAGAGCGAATTGACACCCTCAAAAAACGTGCCTTTAGATATTCAGATAATTGATGACGACTACATCAAACACAAAAAAGCGTCGCTCACTCGCGACGCTTATTACCAGAATTATTATCCTCGTTCTTGTTCCGATTATTCTCGGGATTTTTATTCAGAGTTACTACTTTTCTAAACAGATTATCTGGCAAGAAGTGGATAGGACCAAGCAGCAAACCTCTGCTTTGATTCGCAATATTTTTGATAGCCACTTTGCTGCCATTCAAATTCATCACGATAGCAACTCAAAAAGTGAAGTTATCCGTGACTTCTATGTGAAACGTAATAATCAAGATGCACTCAACTATTTTTTTCTGAGCATCGATCAAAATGACCCAGCACATACACCAGAATTTCGTTTTTTAGCCGATCACAAAGGCATCATTTGGGATGATGGCAACGCTCACTTCTATGGTGTGAATGATCGCATCTTGGATAACTTAGCCAGCAAAGTAACCTTCAGCGATAATTGGTATAACATTAATGTACAGACCACTATTGGTTCCAAACATATATTGATTCGACGAGTGCCAGTGCTTATGCCAAAAACGGGTGAAGTACTGGGCTTTTCTTATAATGCAGTGGTACTGGATAACAATTTTGCCTTGATGGAGAAACTGAAGAGCGAAAGCAATGTAGACAATGTGCTTCTGATTGCCAACGATGCTATGTTGGCACATTCGTTGAGTGGCGATGAACATTATGATGTGGCTGAGGTTGTGGCGCGCAGAGGTTCACAGAATAAACTTGGTCAGTTGTTGATAACGGAAACGCCAATTAAAGTGAATGCGGCGACTACTGAGTTGCGCCTTGTATCAGTACAAGACAATCAAGGTGTCGTCACGTTGCAAATCCAACATATACTGGCAATGCTCGCTTCTGTTGTTGGGATGATCATGATGGCATTGCTCATTAAGGAATGGATTGGGAGCAGAGTGTCAGAGCAGTTGGAATCACTCATGTCTTATACTCGCTCTGCTAAGGAAGAGAAGGGGTTTGAACGTTTTGATGGTTCCGATATTGAAGAGTTCGATCACATCGGTTCAACGCTAGAAAGCACCTTTGAAGAGCTTGAAGCGCAGAAAAAGTCTTTCCGAGATCTGTTTAACTTTGCGCTATCGCCCATTATGGTGTGGTCAGAGGGAGGGGTTCTGATACAAATCAATCCCGCAGCACGTAAAGAGTTGGCGATTGAAAGTGCACATGAATCCATGCCGATCGTTTTTCAGAGTTTTAAAGATAAACTTAGACCTCACCTGAGCATGGCGGCTCAAGGCGCGACCCTGACTGGGGTAAATGTTCCTATTGGCGACAAAATTTATCGTTGGAACCTCTCTCCAATCGGTGTTGATGGTGATATCAGTGGCATCATTGTTCAGGGACAAGATATTACAACGCTTATTGAGGCTGAAAAGCAGAGTAATCTGGCGCGGCAAGAAGCGGAGAAGTCGGCTCAAGCGCGTGCGGACTTTCTTGCTAAAATGAGCCATGAAATACGAACGCCGATTAATGGCATATTAGGTGTTGCTCAACTGCTGAAGGATACATTAAGCACCCAAGAGCAGAAAAAACAAATAGATGTACTCTGCCATAGCGGTGAACATCTTCTTGGGGTTCTGAATGATATTTTGGATTTCTCTAAGATTGAGCAAGGGAAATTTAACATTCATAAGCACTCGTTCACCTTTGCTGACACAATATCTACGCTAGAGAATATTTACCGACCGATTTGTGCTAATAAAGGTGTGAATTTAAAGATTCAAAATAAGCTCGAACCTAATGCTAAGATTTTTACCGATCAAGTTCGTTTAAACCAGATCCTATTTAATTTAGTCAGCAACGCGGTCAAATTTACTCCTTTTGGCGAGATTTGTTTACGGGCCGAGCTTGAGCAGTTTTACGGGGCAACGGACAGTGTCTTGGTGATCGAGATTACAGATACAGGCATTGGTATTGAGTCTAACAAGCTTGAACAAGTGTTTGAGCCTTTTGTTCAGGAAGAAGCAACCACAACTCGTAAGTATGGAGGCAGTGGTCTGGGTTTGACGATTGTGAAAAATCTGGTGGATATACTAGAAGGTGACGTACAAGTTCGTAGTCGTAAAGGCGATGGCACGACGTTTATCGTAACTCTACCAGTGAAAATGCACCAATGTTCGCTTTACGCCAATGATGTTAACAATCGAGTGCTGCCGGGGGAACTGTTTGATGAAAGTTTAAAAGTATTGTTGGTAGAAGATAACCATACCAATGCCTTTATTCTTCAAGCGTTTTGTAAAAAATATAGGATGCAGGTCGATTGGGCGAAAGATGGTTTGGAAGCGATGGAGTGCCTGAAGGAGGTCTGTTACGATTTGATCTTAATGGATAATCAGCTTCCCCATATTGGTGGGATTGATACGACGTATGAGATCCGCCAACACTTGAAGTTAGGTACGCCAATTTATGCTTGCACCGCAGATACTGCAAAAGAGACCAGTGATGCGTTTATGGCGGCGGGTGCGAATTATGTGCTGCTTAAGCCGATTAAAGAAAAAGTACTTCATGAGGCGTTTGTTGACTTTAAACTTCGATTTATGGTTGAACGAACCTAAAGTGAAAAAGGTGGCATTGATGCCTGTCTCTTATACACAAATCCCTAAGCCACGGCTTGGGGATTTTTTGAACTCATTTTATGTTTCATGATCTGATCATCTAAGCAATGACAAGGATGATTATGATGATCTATATAGAGCCAACCCTTTGGGAACAAAAACAATTCGGTCAAACCCACCTCAATGACCCAAGACGAAAAAAGCGGAGCCAGTTTCCTGATTCCGCTTTGTAAACTTTTTAAGCCTTATGGGTGTTTGTATTTCGATATTTCACAGTTCCCTGTGCGTCTATCTACCTTAAATGAGAATGCTGATGAATGGTACTCTCGACCATCACACCAGATTGTTTCTCCAAAGATTTTGCATAAGTCCAAATCACTGATAGAACCGAACTCTTTAACGTGCCTAACGACTGACAGAAATTTGGCGTTAGTAGCATTAGGACATCCCTTGTTACTTAATCGATTGATAACCATGTTTGTAGCATCATCTCCAGCCAAATATGACTTTTTATTAAATTTTGTTAATGAGCAAAGTATCCAAAAACTGTTCGAAAGTAAAGTATTATTGTGACCAATATCTCTATTATTGGTTTTTTTGATTACTATTTATGCAGTAATGAGAAAGGGAACAATCCCAGTGTTAACAGGCTCAATGAGTTATATTTTGAGTCTGTTTTAAGGTCTCGACCTCTTGATCGTATAAGCCAGCCAATCCTGCGTATTGTAAAGCAAGTTGCGTATAATCTTCAGCGAGAAGGTTTGCGTTTTCTCGATACCACTCCGCACTGATTTGGTTGGCGGTTGCTCCTGATTGTTGACACAGAGCAGCGAGCTTTTGCCATCCATTTGCCGTCCATTTAGACTCCTTGCTGAGCTTTTTAAGTTTCTCTGCTTTACTCCGTAGTTCATCTCTATATTGAATGGAAGCCTGCAACTGGCCGCGGAAAATGTTTTGATTGGCTTTGGACTGCCAGAGTAGGGTGAGTTCTTCGAGGGAAAAGGTCTGGGATAACAGCTTACGTTGCTTGTGCTCATTTAACAGCGTATTGTAAATCGTAACGTATTGATTGTAGTTGGACTCTAACTGGTTGAATTGGGTAAGATTGTCATTCCATGAATTGTGGTCACACTGAACTGCTGCATGCACCGAGAGTGGAAGCAACAGTATTATTAATATCCATTTTGGCTCAATCATCATAGGTTTCGTAGCAGTCCATTCGTTTTGCATGAGTATAGCTGTTTACGACAAAAATAGTGTTAGTTCAATTGCATAAGGATCAAAAGAACATGAAAAAGGTGCTGATCGTATTCGCTATTTTGTTTTTGTTGGGCGGTATTGGTGCCGGGTGCTATTTCGTCTTTATGAAAGAAGAGCAACAAACAACGCAAAATGTGGAAGAACCTTCTGTTACGCCACCGAAAATGAACGACAAAGTACAACCTATCATGGATTTAGAGTCCCGAGTCTCAGAAGTTACGGAATATTATGTGACTGAGCGTCGAGTCAATGTCTATAACCAACCAAATCTTCAAGCGCTCGTCATTGACTCCCTGTACAAAGGGGAAAAAGTCGCAGTGTTAGAAAAAGAAAATGGCTGGTTCCGTCTGTCAGATTATATCCTGTATGAAGAAGGGGGAGAAGAGACTGCGGAGTGGGTAGATTCCAAGGGGTTATCAGATTCAGAACCTGTCATTAAAGAGCAAGAGCGGTTAGAGATTTTGGATGCTTACTTGCAAAAATCTGACGATTTGAAAGCGCATTTAGATGTGTTTCGCAACAAAACTCAGCAACTGTTGGATGATCAGGCTTGCGTCCCAAGTGATTTTGAAGAGTTGGGTGGCTGGGTGCGTTCGGTGACTTACAAGCAGGGTAACATTTATTTTATTTACTGTGGCGGCCTTGAACAAGAGAACAAAATTTACCTAGATGTGGATACAGGCAAAATATTCTCTCGATGAATACGAGGCTCTTTCATGTTGCGGGGCTGAAGCATCAGATCTGGCCGGAACGAAGACAGCTATAGAGATTTAGAACTTTTTAGTTGTGGATAATAACCAATGGGAATACTATCAAAGGGCTGAGTCAAACAATTTGGCTCGTTGTGTTTTAAGCGAGATCCCATGTCTTGGTTTTACGTTAGAAAACTGTTTTTGCTGCTACTTGCAATGGCTTTGTTGCCAGTGCAAGCCTCTGCTGTGCAAAAAGAACAGAAAACTCACGTACTTCACTTATCAAAATTACAGCCCTTCACGACGAGTGACTCTACATCCAGTCCTTCCATCGATTTTTCTGAACTGACGGAAGAAACCGCACCGTCACCTGTTTCTGAAGGACACGCAAGCCAAGACTCACTTGCCATATTTAACTCTCAACGCTGGATATCGCATCTGCGTGAGAACATCGATGACGAACATGTTGATTCGGTCACCGATTTTACAGCTCCTTTCTATGCTGATGCCGGTTATTCTTATCGCTTAATGGACATCAGCTGGCGTCAAAACCAGTCAATTTTTCATCATTTCGTTAATGATCATCGCATTGCGGGTTGGAAAGAAACCAATGCAATGTACGTCGCTCTCAATAGCCAGTTTTCCATTTAAACGCCATCAATCTGCACGCTTCGTGCGTTCTTAACATGACAATCTTTTTTGCAGGGCCTTGACTGCCCTGGGTATTCCGTACCTGAATGTGTTCAGGTGGGTGTGTTGTCGTGTCTTGAATTTAACTAATTGAGTCTTCGCTGAGCAGCGAAGGGATGATGTTTACATGAAGAAAACACCAAAACCACAAAAGACAACAAAAGTGCTGAATCATTACTCAGCATGGAAATACGTCGTCCTTGTTACGACCATCATTATTTTAACGCTAAGTGCAATCCCCACTTGGTTTGGTGAGCAACCATCGATTCAGGTGACGTTTGCGGACCGAAACAACAGTGCGATGTCGGTCGTTCAACTCGATCAACTTCTAAAAAAGCACAACATTCCCGTGTCTAAGATCATTGAGAAAGACGGGAAAACAACCATGGTTTTTGATGGGGAAGATGCACAAAGTAAAGCACGTGCTCTGCTCAATGAAGAATTAGACAAGGGTGACAGCATTACATTTTCATACGTATCGGTCGCACCAGATTGGCTAAACGAAATGGGCTTTAGTCCAATCAAACTCGGTCTAGATCTTCGCGGTGGCGTCCAATTTTTACTTAATGTTGATGTAAATAAGGCCTTTGAAGAGCAACGTGATGCGTTGATCGATGAGATCAAAGCGAACCTACGTGAACAGCGTATCCGTGGTGTGCAGGTACGTGCTGAGTCTGGCAACCATATTGCGGTTAACAGCGATAATGATGATGCTTTGAAAGCGGCTAGCCAATTCATTCGTCAAAATTACCTAGGTTGGCAAATGACGAGCTCAGATCGCGGTTTTGACCTTCAACCTAGTGAGCAGAGTATTCAAGAATTTGAAACCACGACCTTGCAACAAAACGTGAAGATCATGCGTGGTCGTATTGAAGAGCTAGGCATTACGGAAGCCATGGTTCAGCGCCAAGGTAAAGATAGTATACGTATTGAGCTTCCTGGCGTTCAAGATCCTGCACAAGCGAAAAATGTTATTGGTGCAACCGCAAGTTTAGCGTTTTACGAAGTAAAAGATGCGAGTCAAGCTCGCAGTAACCAAGACTTAGTGTTGCAAGATAATGATGACAGAACCGTGATACTGGCCAAGCGTCCATTACTGACGGGTGAGCACATTGTTGATGCGCGTGCTGGTATCGACCAAATGGGCATGTCAGAAGTGAACATCTCTCTAGACCACGCGGGTGGCAAAAAGATGAGTGACTTCTCTGCAACGCATATTGGTAAGCTTATGGCGACAGTATATCGTGAGTACAAAACCAATGACCGCGGTATGACTGAACGTAGTGAGCGCGTGATCAGTGTTGCAACGATTCAATCTCAACTAGGTAGCCAATTCCGTATCACCGGAGCGGGTAGTATGGATGAAGCACAGCAACTTGCATTGTTGCTTCGTGCAGGTTCATTGACTGCGCCAGTTACTATCGTTGAAGAACGTACTATCGGGGCTTCTCTAGGGACCGAAAATATTCAAAATGGTTTTGCAGCGTTGGCGTTAGGTATGGGCCTAACACTTACATTCATGGCGCTTTGGTACCGCCGTTTGGGCTGGGTTGCAAACGTTGCACTGTGTGCAAATATGCTTTGTTTGCTTGGTCTAATCGCGCTACTTCCTGGTGCTGTTTTGACACTTCCTGGTATCGCTGGCTTGGTGCTAACGGTGGGTATGGCGGTAGATACCAACGTAATCATATTTGAACGTATTAAAGACAAGATGCGAGAAGGCCGAAGTTTCGCTCAGGCGATTGACTTAGGTTTTGATAGTGCATTTGTAACCATCCTAGATGCCAACATCACAACCATGATCACTGCAGTGATTTTGTACGCCATCGGTAATGGTCCAATCCAAGGCTTTGCATTAACGCTAGGTTTGGGGCTGATGACCAGTATGTTTACTGGCGTATTCGCTTCTCGTGCAATGATCAATCTAGTTTGGGGCCGTGACGGCCGTCGTGATGTGAGGGTTTAATCATGGTTGAAATGCTAAAACAAAATATTCGTAAACTTCGTTATTTCACTACGGTCATTTCAGTCGCTCTGACGATCGTTTCTTTACTTGCTCTTGGGATGAAAGGGCTACATTTAGGTCTAGATTTCACTGGTGGTATGGTTACCGAAGTGAAAGTCGATAAACAATTAACCAATCCTGACCTGCTCGAAGCATTGCAGCCTAAGTTGGGGGAATCGGCATCGGTAACCCGCTCGGGTGAAGATGGTCGCTGGGTGATTCGTTACTCAGTCCCGGCAGAGGGGCAAACGTTACCAAGCGTGGCAGAGACACTTAAGCCGATCTCACACCAAGTGGAAGTGGTAAGTAACAGTATTGTTGGTGCACAAGTAGGCCAAGATTTGTTTGAACAAGGCGGTTTAGCATTGTTGGTGTCAGTCCTGACCATTCTTGGTTACTTATGTTTCCGGTTCGAATGGCGACTAGCGAGTGGTTCACTGTTCGCATTAGCGCACGATGTGATTTTAGTGTTGGGCTTTTTCGCTATCACGCAAATGGAATTTAACCTTACAGTGTTTGCCGCGATTCTGGCGATTCTCGGTTACTCACTGAACGATTCCATCATCATCGCCGACCGAATCCGTGAATTGCTGGTTGCGAAGCAAAATTGGAAAATTGAGCAGATTAACGATGAAGCTGTTTTGGCGACGTTCTCTCGTACCATGGTGACATCGGGTACTACGTTGATCACTGTTGGTGCACTATGGATTATGGGAGGATCAGCTTTGGCTGGTTTCTCTACGGCAATGTTTATTGGTGTACTGTCTGGAACATGGTCATCTATCTCTATTGGTACGGTTTTGCCAGAATGGTTGAAGCTCGAACCAAGACACTACTTACCAGTCGAGATAGACGCTACGCCATAAGGTTGAGTATTTAAGGTAAAAAAAGTGCAAGCGCCACTCGTTTCGAGTGGCGCTTTTTTATTGTGCACCGAGCATGTTTATTGTGCACCGAGCATGGTGTCAACCTAGGAGGTGAAAGTCCTCTAAGTATCTTGTCGAGCAGGTAGCGTTAGCCGATGCAAGGGTGTCCATCGTGAAGTGGAATCTGAAGGAAGCAAATGGCAAAACATAGCTTTGGCGGACAAAAATCAGATAAGTAAGCATAATCAGCTTGGGTAACCTAGCAACAGATAGAATCGCCCAAAGTCTCGAACAGAAGTGTGATTATGTAAATCAGGTAGAGCGATGGGAAAGGGTGGCATCTTACCTCGGGAGATCTTATCACTTGTCCTTGTGACTAGGCTAGCAGTGATGCTGGATGAAGATTGAGAAGAAGTCAGCAGAGGGCATAGTACCTACGAAGTAGGGAAGGCCTGAACCAAGGTTTAAGGAAACAGTTAGCAGATTCTCAGTGTTTACGGAGTCTCTGTAAAGAATAGGAATCCTACAGCTACGTTAGAAATGGCGGTGAAGTCTGAAACGGAACTGTTACTAACGAAGAGAGACAAGCCACAATGGAGTTGAAGCTAAATAGTGAACTTAAGTTAGCAAAAGTTAGCCCACCTTGGAACGGCCGTATGCGACCCACGCTAGTACGGTAGTGTGAGAGGACGGAGGCGGTGAGGCCTCCGCCTACTTGATTGAGTAAATGTTATTCATAACGGTAGACCAACACGATAATAAATATTTGTATTTGTTACATATTAGTGCGTAATGCACCAAATATAGGCAGGCAATAAATGTTTAATGTATTCATATAATATAGTACAAATGATATATGCGTCTGTTATGTTTGAGGCTACAAATGTAATTACCTAGGATGTTTATCGGTAGTTTAATATAAATATAGTTTATTTGACCGTTTTAAATTATGGGTAAATAATTTAGTTAGAGTATTTACACAAATAAATAATAGTAAGAACTCAAGTCACCAGTTGATGTAACGAATGATTTTTTATTCATAAGCGTCTGAATTTAAAGGTTTATTATTGCATTTGAAGGGGGCCATTTTAAATTTAATCTAATTAGAAACAACGGGTTGGATGTAATTAACATTTCTGTAATATTTCATTGCGAATGAGATCTACATCAATTTTATGCAAAGTGATTAGAGTTTTAATTGATATGTAATATTTTTTGGTTAATTTAAAGCGAAGGGCTGCAAAGGAATTGTTGCCGATAGAATAAAAAACACGTTAGTTGGTAAATTATTTACCTCTGTCCTACTTAGATTAATTATTAATGCTGCAAAGAATGGGGTCTACAATGAAAAAAGTGGCTTTGATCACTGGATCAAAAGGCGGAATTGGTTCTGCTATTACTTCTCAATTAGTCAATGATGGTTTCCGCGTAATTGCAACTTACTCAACTGGAAACTACGAGTCGGCTTCCGAATGGTTTAATGAAAAAGGGTTTGATAAAGATCAAGTACGCCTTTTTGAGTTAGACGTGACGAACACAATCGAATGTTCTGATAAGTTGGTACAGTTACTTCAGGAAGAAGGAACGATTGATGTTGTCATTAACAACGCAGGTATCACTCGAGATGGCGTCTTCAAAAAAATGACCGCTCAAGCGTGGAACGACGTTATCAACACCAACTTAAACAGTTTGTTCAATGTTACTCAACCGGTATTTGCTGCAATGTGCGAGAAAGGCAGTGGTCGTATCATCAATATCTCTTCTGTGAATGGTCTGAAAGGACAGTTCGGACAAGTAAACTACTCAGCAGCGAAAGCTGGCATGATTGGTTTTTCAAAGGCGCTTGCTTATGAAGGTGCGCGTTCCGGCGTTACGGTAAACGTTATTGCACCGGGTTATACCGGCACACCGATGGTCGAGAAAATGAAGCCTGAAGTCTTGGAGTCTATCACCAATCAGATCCCAATGGGGCGTTTGGCTTCGCCGGAAGAAATTGCCGCATCAGTGAGCTTTTTAGTAAGTGACGCAGGCGCGTACATCACCGGCGAAACATTGTCGGTGAATGGCGGCCTATATATGCACTAAGGAGTATCGATGATGGAAAAAGTATTTATTGTTGCTGCGAAACGTACCCCAATTGGTGCATTTGGTGGAAGTTTAAAAAATACCTCAGCAGGTAATCTTGCTGCGGTCGCGATTAAAGGCGCACTTGAGGCTGCCTCACTTTCTGCCGATAAGGTCGATGAAGTGATTGTCGGCAATGTGATTGCCGCTGGCCAAGGCATGGGGGTTGGGCGTCAAGCGGCACTCTATGCAGGTATTCCAGAAACAGTTCCAGCTTATGGCGTGAATATGGTTTGCGGCAGTGGTATGAAAACCGTCATGGATGGCGTTTCTCATATTCGCAGTGGCGATGCAGAAGTCGTTGTAGCTGCAGGCGTTGAGGTGATGTCACAAATCCCATTCATTGTGCCTAGCGTTGTGCGCGATGGTAACAAAATGGGCAACATGGAATTGAAAGACCTTCTTATCGCTGATGGTTTGACGGACGTTTACAACCAATATCACATGGGTGTGACAGCGGAAAACGTAGCAAAAGAAGTCGGTTTATCTCGCCAACAGCAAGATGAGTACGCATTAGCGAGTCAGCAAAAAGCCGTAGCAGCGATTGAAGCAGGCAAATTCAAAGACGAAATTGTACCAGTAGAAGTCACGCAACGTCGCGAAACCGTCGTATTTGATACAGATGAATACCCAAAAGCGAATGCAACGCTAGAAGGTCTGAGTAAGTTGCGCCCTGCGTTTGACCGAGAAGGTACGGTGACAGCAGGGAACGCTTCTGGCATTAACGACGGTGCAAGTGCCATCATTCTAGCATCAGAAAGCGCGGTTCAAGCGCACGGTTTGACACCGATTGCTGAGGTGGTGAGCTACGCTCAATCGGGTTTAGATCCGAAGATTATGGGTCTTGGTCCTGTGGAATCAGTGAATAAGGCGCTGCAAAAAGCTGAGCTGAAAACCAGCGATATCGATGTTTATGAATTGAATGAAGCTTTTGCTGCACAAGCGCTAGGTGTAATTCATAAACTGGCAGAAACTAACCAAGTACCAGTGAGCTCAATTCAAGATAAGGCCAACTTTAATGGTGGTGCTATCGCATTGGGTCACCCACTCGGTGCGTCGGGTAACCGTATTCTGGTTACGCTAGTACACGAACTTCACAAACAAGACGGTCAGTACGGTGTTGCTTCACTTTGTGTGGGCGGCGGTATGGGCACGGCTGTGGTTGTAAAAGCCGTTAAATAGTTATTAAAACGGAAATTTTTAATTCTTTCTTTAGGAGATAAACCATGTACACTGATTTCTTCAAAACTTTTAGTGATCAAACTGAAAAAACGTTTGAACCATACCTGAAGTTCAACAAGCTAGTGACTAAGAACGTTGAAGTTCTGACTGAACTTCAACTGAACGCTATTCGTACTTACAGCGAAGTGGGCTTAAATCAAATGAAATCGGCATCTGAAATCAAAGATGTGACTTCTCTTACCGCATTCAACAGCCAGCAGCTAGCTGTTCTGACTAAGCTTTCTCAGCAAATGATGGATGATAGCAATAAGCTGCAGTCGATCGCAAAAGAGTTCAAAGAAGACGTTGAAAAAATGACTTCGGAAAACCTAAAGACTGTTACTCCTGCGTAATTTGTCAGATTTTCGCCGCCCGTTTTCTGGGCGGCGTTGTTTTTTCCGAGTATAGGAGTAAGACTATGTTTCAACACTTCTTTTCGGACTATCTTGTTAAGCTTCAGGAAACCAATCAACAGTGGTGGCATGATCTCGAACTCAACAAGGCAGCCGTGAACTCTCCTTTGAATAAGGCCATGCAAGAAGTGAATCTTGAAGATACTGCCAAACTCTTCGAGCAAGTGGCGAATCAACCAGCTAAGCTTTTGAACTTGCAAGCGCAATGGTGGGAGCAACAGTTACAGATTTGGCAAAATGTTGCTTTGATTGGTAACCAGAATCAAATTATTGAGGCAGAAAAGGGCGACAAGCGTTTTTCTAATGAAGCTTGGCAAAACGAAGCGATGTATAGCTTCATCAAGCAATCTTATCTTTTATTTAGCAAAACCTATTTAGATACCGTTGAATCGTTAGACGGTTTAGATGAAAAAACAAAAGAACGTATCATTTTCTTTTCTCGTCAGGCGATCAACGCACTGTCTCCTTCGAACTTTATCGCAACCAATCCCGAACTACTTAAGCTTACGCTAGAGCAAAATGGCGAAAACCTTTTAACTGGTTTAGAGCAGTTAAAAGAGGATTTCGAATCGAGTGCGGACATTTTGAAAGTTCGGATGACGAATAATAACGCTTTTCGCCTAGGGGACGATGTTGCGACTACAAAAGGAGACGTGGTATTTAAGAATGATTTATTTGAATTGATTCAGTACCGTCCATTGACGGAGAAGGTCAACGCTACGCCGCTTCTTATCGTACCACCTTTCATTAACAAATATTATATTCTCGATTTGACCGAGAAGAACTCGATGGTGCGTTGGTTGCTTGAGCAGGGGCACAGTGTCTTTATGATGTCATGGCGCAACCCTGGTAAAGCTCAAGCGAATGTTGAGTTTGGAGATTACGTCACCGACGGCGTAGTTAAAGCGGTTGCCGCGATTGAAGACATCACAGGACAAGAGCAAATTAATGCGGCTGGCTATTGTATTGGTGGTACAGTGCTTGCCAGTACTGTGGCGTATTATGCTGCCAAGCGTATGAAAAAGCGCATCAAATCAGCGACCTTCTTTACCACGTTGTTGGATTTCTCTCAGCCGGGTGAAGTCGGTGCTTACATTAACGACACCATTATCAGTGCGGTCGAGGCACAGAATAACGCAAAGGGATACATGGATGGTCGTTCATTGAGTGTGACGTTCAGTCTGCTACGTGAAAACAGTTTGTATTGGAATTACTACGTAGATAATTATCTAAAAGGTAATAGCCCAGTAGATTTCGATTTATTGTATTGGAATAGTGACAGCACCAACGTAAGTGCGGCTTCACACAACTTCCTGCTTCGAGAGCTTTACCTTGAGAATAAGCTCGTTCAAGATAAAGGGGTGAAGATTGGTGGTGTATGGATTGATTTGAATAAGATCAAAATTCCTAGCTATTTTATATCTACGAAAGAAGATCATATTGCGCTTTGGCAGGGTACCTATCGCGGTGCGCTGAATACAGGTGGCAACAAGACATTCGTGCTTGGTCAATCAGGCCATATTGCGGGCATTGTAAACCCTCCAGCAAAGAATAAATATGGCTATTGGCTGAACGATAACCTTGATGATTCTGCAGATGAATGGTTCAGCAACGCAGACTACAAAGAAGGATCTTGGTGGACGCATTGGCATGAATGGCTATTGACATTCAACACGAAAGAGCAAGTTGAGCCTTTCTCTATCGGTTCTGAAAACCACCCTTTGATTGGCCCTGCACCGGGTGAGTACGTTAAGCAGACGCTGCCATTAGAAGGCGCGTAGACAGTTCCCTATAGCAGTAAGTTATTGCGGTCTTTTACGGCCGCTTTTTTATTAGTGGAAGGTATGGAGTTGGTGCTATTAACAAAAACGCCAAGTGGATGCTTGGCGTTTTTCGTCAACAAAATGGGCAAAAAGTTGACTGGTAGAGGCGGTTTAGACCTCTTTATCCTTACCTAGTGAGAGTAGCCATAGAGAGATTGCTGCTACTCCGATAAAGCCGGAAAGAATAATGACTGGCATTGCGCTGTATCCAAGGAAGTGCCAGATAAAGGATTCAAGATTACTCATTGTCTGTATTTCTCCTTATTGCCAGCCTTCAACGCCGTGCATGTCAGGCAGTTTGTGTGCGATACCTTTATGACAATCTACACAAGTTTTGTCGCCTGAAGCCAAAGCGGTTGAGTGTTGGGCCGCAGCACGTTTACCTTGCTGTGAGTAGTCCATGTAATCGAACTGGTGACAGTTACGACATTCCAGAGAATCGTTCTGCTTCATACGCACCCATTCACGTTCTGCTAGGTGTGCACGACGAGCTTGGAATTTCTCCGGCGTATCGATAGTCTTCGTTACGAAGTGTGCAAACAGCTCTTTAGACGCTTGAACTTTACGAACGATCTTATCGGTCCATTCGTGTGGTACGTGACAGTCTGAACAGATTGCACGAACACCAGAGCGGTTCGAGTAGTGAATCGTTTCTTGAATTTCAGCGACAATAGGAGCGTGACAGCCAGAACAAAATTCTTCTGTGTTGGTCGCTTCCATACCCGTGTTGAATGCGCCCCAAAACAGAAGACCACCAGCGAAGCCTAGGAATAAAACTACACCAGCGGCAGCTTTACTTGGGCTCGACAGTCTCTTCCAAAACGCTTTAAGTATTTTCATAAGTAACCTCTTAGTATTCGCGTTTCAATTATTGAAGCGAATCGACTGCCTTAAACTCGTTTTCCACTAGTGGGGTAGCACTGGTTTGTGGAACGTGACATTGCAAACAGAAGTAGCGACGTGGAGACATGTCTGCCAATACTGCGTCTTCTCGGTTAACGTAGTGCGTTACACTGATTTTGGTCGCGCCTGCGTCTTTAGCGTTTTTCCAGCTGTGACAGGCTAGACATTTGTTTGCGTTCAAAGACACTTCGTAGTTACGGATGCTGTGTGGGATCAGTGGCGGCTGATATACATAGCTGTCTGCAACGATTTGGTCTTTTGGAAAGTCTTTGAAATCATCTGCAGGACGAGTGTCTTCAAGTTGCGTGCTGCCACGTAGCGAGTCTAGACCGCCTGTGCCACCTGGATTATCCAGCTCTGCTTGTGCAACGCCTGTCAATAAAGCACCTACAGATAAAAGTGCGATAAGGTATTTTTTCATCATTTCATCTCCGCCTTATGGCTTAAATTCTTTTTAGGCCGCCGAGTAGACGGCCCTTGCATTCGTTGTTTGACGGTTAAGCAATTTTCGTGATTTTGACTGGACACTTCTTAAAGTCTGTCTGTTTAGACAGAGGGTCAGTCGCATCAAGAATCAACTTGTTAATCAAAATACGAGCATCAAAGAACGGTACGAATACCAAGCCTTCAGGTGGACGGTTACGGCCGCGAGTTTCAACGCGAACGCGAACTTCACCACGTTTGTTTGTAATCAGAACTTCTTCACCACGACGTACGTTACGTTTCTTCGCATCAGCAGGATGCATGTAAACCAACGCGTCAGGTACCGCTTTGTATAGTTCTGGTACACGACGAGTCATAGTACCTGTGTGCCAATGCTCAAGAACTCGGCCAGTACATAGCCATAGGTCAAACTCTTCGTTTGGTACTTCTGGTGGCGCTTCGTATGGTGCAGAAATGATCTTCGCTTTACCATCGGCATTGCCGTAGAAGTCCCAACCTGACCCTGCTTTCGCATATGGGTCAGATCCTTCTTTAAAGCGCCATTGTGTTTCTTTTCCATCAACAACTGGCCAGCGCAGACCACGTACAGTGTGGTAAACATCGTATGGTGCCAAATCGTGACCGTGACCACGACCAAACGTCGCGTACTCTTCGAACAGGCCTTTCTGTACGTAGTAGCCGAAGTGGTGAGCATCATCGTTCATCTCACGTGCTTCTTCTATAGGGAATTTGTCGACTTGACCGTTTTTGAACAGCATGTCGTACATAGTCTTACCGCGGTACTCAGGTGCTTTTGCAAGTAGCTCTTCTGGCCACACGTCTTCCATCTTGAAGCGTTTCGAGAATTCCATTACCTGCCATAGATCAGATTTGGCATCACCGATGGTCTCAACTTGTTGGTACCAAGCTTGAGTACGACGCTCTGCGTTACCGTAAGCACCTTCTTTCTCGATCCACATTGCGGTAGGAAGAACAAGGTCAGCTGCTTGCGCGGTTGCTGTTGGGTATGGGTCAGAAACAACGATGAAGTTGTCAGGGTTACGGTAACCTGGAAGACGTTCAGAGTTAATGTTTGGACCCGCTTGCATATTGTTGTTACATTGAACCCAGTAACAGTTCAGCACGCCATCATGCAGCATACGGTCTTGCAGTACTGCGTGGAAACCCGGTTTCGGTGGGATGGTACCTTCTGGTAGTTTCCAGATGTCTTCTGCGATCTTACGGTGTTTAGGGTTAGCAACCACCATGTCTGCTGGTAGACGGTGAGCAAACGTACCAACCTCACGAGCCGTACCACACGCTGATGGCTGACCAGTTAGTGAGAATGGGCTGTTACCCGGAGTCGCAATCTTACCGGTTAGTAGGTGGATGTTGTAAACCAAGTTGTTCATCCATACACCGCGAGTATGTTGGTTCATACCCATCGTCCATAGCGACATCACTTTCGTGTTTGGATCCGCGTATTGCTTCGCAAGCTCGATTAGCTTCTCTTTTTCAACGCCAGAGATTTCAGATGCTTTCTCCACTGTGTATGGCGCAACTGACTTTTTGTATTCTTCGAATGAGATAGGAGTCAGCTTGCCAGAGTTCGGGTTCTTCGCTGCTTTTTGCAGCGGATCGTCGTCACGCAGGCCGTAACCGATGTCTGTATCTGCTTGAGTAAAGTTGGTGTGCTTGTTCACGAAATCCCAGTTCACGGCATCGTTTTCGATGATGTAGTTCGCGATGAAGTTGGCAATCGCAAGGTCAGACTGAGGGGTGAAAATGTAGCCGTGATCTGCCAACTCAAATGAACGATGGTAATAAGTAGAAAGCACATTTACTTTTACGTGAGGATGGCTTAGACGGCGGTCAGTAATGCGAGTCCAAAGCACTGGGTGCATTTCTGCCATGTTTGAACCCCAAAGAACGAAAGAATCTGCGTTCTCGAAGTCATCGTAACAACCCATTGGTTCATCAATACCAAATGCGCGCATGAAGCCCACGACAGCCGATGCCATACAGTGGCGTGCATTCGGGTCGATGTTATTAGAGCGGAAGCCCGCTTTCATCATTTTAGCGGCCGCGTAACCTTCCATTACTGTCCATTGGCCTGAACCAAACATACCAATGCTTGTTGGACCTTTCGTTTCTAGTGATGCTTTCCATTTTTCAGCCATGATGTCGAAAGCGGTATCCCAAGATACAGGCGCGAAGTCGCCGTCTTTGCTGTATTTGCCATCTTTCATACGTAGAAGAGGCTGAGTCAGACGGTCTTGACCGTACATGATCTTAGAAAGGAAGTAACCTTTGATACAGTTAAGGCCTTTGTTTACTGGTGCTTCAGGGTCACCCTGAGTCGCGACCACTTTGCCGTTTTGTGTACCAACAAGAACAGAACAGCCAGTACCACAGAAACGACAAGGCGCTTTGTCCCATGTGATTTTGGTTTGATCAGAGCTTGCAATCAGATTGGTTGCAGAAGCCGGTAGTGTAATACCTGCGACAGCAGCAGCTGATGCAGCTGCGTTTGCTTTTACAAACGCACGTCTTGTCATTTTCATACTTCACCCTCGATTTGGGAATGTTGTGTTCCAGTGTCTTTTTCTTCCGTTTCTTCAAACCCAGTTTCGATTTGGTGATAAACCAGTACTGTGCTCAAAACATCCGGTAAATTATTAATCGCATCGATAGTGTCGGTAATGAAACCTTGGTTCTCGGTTTCTAGCACCACCACGATTTTGCCCTCAGGGCTGTCACCATAAATTTCGGCATTGTCGAACGTTTCGATTTGCGTTTTTATGGCCTCTAAATGTTGAGGGGCGACATGAACCACGATGCTTGAAATGTGCACTTCGTTTAGTGCCATAGTTATCTCTCGCTTTTTGTTGCCTAATTTTGTCCTCTTGGGCATTAGGCGGTTATATTGCTCACATTGATGGCTGACGTAGGGCACACAGAAACACATGCGCCACATCCGTTACATTCATCAAGGTCTAATTTCGGTTGTGCCACCTTGCCCAGTTCTAATTTGAACTTGATTACCATTGACTCACACACGTCACCGCAGCTACGGCACTCGACATTTTGCTTCGCTAAGCAGCTATCTGTAATAGCGGCTTTTGCTAGCCAAGGCTGCTCAGCTTCGGTTAGAAATAGCTTCTCTGGACAGGCATCAACACATTGGTAACAAAAAGTGCATTCATTAATCGCAAAATCGACCGCAGGAAATCCACCGTCGTTTTTAGTGATGATTCTTGTTTCACAAGCTTCAATGCATTTTCCGCAGCGGGTGCAGTCATCCGTAAATTGTGTTGGATTGGCTAACCAAGGAAGGCGTACAGAGTTATCCTGCTGTATTTTCTTTGCAAAGAGTCTTCTTTTCGAAAGGTCTACCACTAAGTTACCTCAACAATTGAAACCCAAATTAAGCATAATCATTTACTTTGTTAATAAACTTTCATTTAAGGACATGAAATTGTAGTTTTTGACATATTTGCATAAATACCTCTAAGGGGTTAATTAGGAGGTAATGTTGTTTTGGATCAATAAATTCAACCGCAGGTGATCACATATTGATAAAGTTAAAAGATAATGCGTGTTGTGAATACGGATGCAAGGTTATCAAATAGGCGGAGTGTCGAGTTGTTTAAAAATGTGAAAAAGTCAGTAACGCGCACAATTGCATCTGCGATGATGCTGATTTTGCTTTTATCTGTTGCAACGACGGGGTTCGCGATTGTTACGTTGGCGTCAAGCTTAAACGATGCTGAAGCCGTAAATGTTGCTGGTTCTATGCGCATGCAGAGTTATCGTTTGGCGCATGATATTCAGAGTGAATCTGTAGACTATGCATCACACATTAACTTATTTGAAGGCTCGATTTATTCGCCTTCGATGCGTGCTCTTCAACATTGGTCTGTACCAAAAGACATCACTAAAGACTATTACCGCCTTATTCTTCGCTGGCATGAGCTAAAGTTGGTATTAGAGAGCCAAGATCGGGCTCAGTATTTGGTGTTAGTTGCGGGGTTTGTGCAGCAAATTGATGAGTTTGTATTTAAGTTACAAAACTACTCAGAACAAAAGTTGATTAACTTAGCGTGGATTGGTGGGCTAGGCCTAGGCGGCATTCTATGTCTAAGTTTGTTTGTTGTGCATTTTGTTCGAATAGAAGTCGTAAGGCCATTACGAGCGTTGGTGTTTGCGAGTGAACAAATTAAGAACCGTTCGTTTGAAGTGACACTTAATGTCTCTAGCGATAATGAGATGGGTATATTAACGCGTACTTTTAATCGTATGGCGATGGACTTAGGTAAGCTGTATCGGGGCTTAGAGCAAGCGGTGGATGAAAAAACACGCAAACTGCAACATGCGAACCAATCGCTGCAAGTGCTGTATGACTCCTCGCAGCAACTAACGGCATCACGTATCAGCCAAGAGAACTTCCAAGCGATTTTGCAACACATTGCCAGCCTAGAAGGCATTCGTGCCGTTATGCTCGAAATCGACCAAATTGGAGAGTCAAATTGGATCTTGACTGAAGGAGAGCAATGCCACTACGGGTGTGATAGTGAATGCCATAGGAAAACACTCACTTTGGATGGAGAGCATTTAGGCTATCTACATTGGAAAGCGGGCTTACCTTGCCCTAATGAAGCACTAATCGATAACTTTGTGCAGATCTTATCTCGTGCGGTATATTACAACCGTGCACAGCGGCAAGCCGAACAACTGTTATTGATGGAAGAGCGTGCGACCATTGCTCGTGAACTGCATGATTCATTGGCACAAGCTTTGTCTTATTTGAAAATCCAGGTAACACTCCTAAAGCGTAATGTAAAGAGTATCCCGGATGAGCGAGCGATAGAACAAACGAATCAAGTCATTACTGAGCTTGATACGGGGCTATCGGCCGCATATACCCAGTTACGCGAACTGTTGACGACTTTCCGCCTAACCATCAAAGAAGGCAGCTTTGGTCAGGCTCTGCAAGAGATGGTTTCTACCTTAGAGGAGCAGACACCGGCTGAAATCTTGCTAAAGAATGAGTTATCTTCGACAGCATTAGATGCACATCAGCAGGTGCACCTATTGCTGTTGGTCAGGGAAGCGACAATTAATGCGATCAAGCATGCCCAAGCAAGATATATTGAAATCCAATGCCTTGAATCTGATGGAAAGATCACTGTGACGGTCACCGATGATGGTATAGGCTTTGAGCAGCAAGACGAAAAATTAAATCATTACGGTATGAGTATTATGCAAGAACGTGCGACAAGGTTGCATGGTAAACTCAGCATCGATGCATCGAAAAATCATGGTTGTATCGTAAGACTAGAATTCCAACATAGTAAGGAAGTAAACATTGGCAATGTGTAAAGTAATGCTGGTGGATGATCACCCACTGATGCGACGTGGTATTCATCAGCTTTTGAGTTTTGAGCCAGAGTTTGAAGTTATTGCAGAGGCCAGTAATGGCGCCGATGCGGTCGCTAAAGCGCATGAGCTCAAGCTGGATTTAATACTTCTTGATCTTAACATGAAAGGCATGTCAGGGTTGGATACGCTAAAAGCGCTACGTGCAGATGGCTGTGAAGCACTAATCGTAATCTTGACCGTCTCTGATAGCCCAACGGATATTGAGGCGATCGTACGCAGCGGTGCAGATGGTTATCTGTTAAAAGACACAGAGCCAGATGAACTTGTTACTTTGTTAAAGCAAGCACATGAAGGCGATAAGACGTACAGTCAAGCGGTAGCGAAGTATCTAAGTGAACGTTCTGAGCAAGAAGATGTATTTGATTCACTGACCGATCGTGAAACTCAAATCCTACAAGAGGTTGCGCGTGGCTTCCGCAATAAACAAATCGCTGACCGTTTGTTCATTTCTGAATCGACAGTCAAAGTACACATGAAAAGTTTGCTCAAGAAGCTCCAAGTGCCATCTCGTACAGCAGCAACAGTCCTGTATTTAGAACGATTTGGTGAAACCAAATAATTTGTTAGCGTTCGCAATAATATCTTTAGGTATTAAAAGAACCGCCAAGCATTGGCGGCTTTTTATTTGTCTGGGCGAATGGAATACAAATCATTGTTGTGTTTTCCGCACTCTAAATAGTAATGGAGTGCCGCTTTTTTATCTTGAGCGACCACTTTCATACTGTGCATTCTCCCCTGTTCAAAGTAGAGGATTTCGTACTCTACGCTCGTATCAAGTTGCTCTGCAGCAGACATGCTACGTCTCCTTAACCAATATTTATTTTATCACGCAAAATTAGTGCCATTTATCACATGGCATTTAGTTTAAATTGTGAGCTAAAATGTGCCCTAATCCACTTTTTTGCCGATAATTGTGATCAAAAAGCTAATTTTAAACTCTATATACTAAAAGGGTGGCAATGATCCGTTGCCCGAAGGGGGTAAGTTTGCCGCTTACAGATTGAGTATAGAACTTAATCGCGAGAAAGGGAGTGTGTAAGTGCCATGAAATTACAGTATTTTTCTAATAAAGTCGGTCGTTATGGCATAATTTTGATGTCTATTCTATTGTTCGTTGGCTGCACAAAGAAATTTTTTTACAGCAACATTGATTGGATTGTCATTGAATATTTAGACAACTATGTCTCTCTTGACGCTGAACAGGAGTCGTTACTGGAAGAGCGAATTTTGTTATTGGCAGATTGGCATAAGAAAGAGGAGTTACCAGTCTATATTGAGCACTTGAAGTCGTTAGAAGTGATACGGAAAAGAGAGGTAACGTTTGATGTGCTGCAAAAAAATCGCGACATGGTACGAGCTCATTACCAACGCCTTGTTTCCAAAGCGGCACCAGACCTTTTCTCCCTCAGCATGCAGCTCACTGAAAAGCAGCAACGAGAGTTTCTTGATAGTGTTAAAGAACGATATGAAGAAAAAGATAATAAATATGCGGGTAAGCCGGAGCAGGAATTAAGAAAAATGGTGCTCGATAATACGGAGGAGTGGATGGAAGAGTGGATAGGGGCATTGTCTAGTGAACAAAGAGCGCGAGCAAAACAACTTTCTGAAGAGGTTCTCATTAATAGCCAATTATGGCGTAACTACCGCTCTTCAATATATCAAGAACTTAAATATCTTTTTGATAATAAATCCAACCGTTCTGTTTATCAGCAAGTCTTCATGCAGTTATTGTTCGAACCGGAAAGTTATTATAGTGAACAATTGAGTAAGAATATTAATCATAATATCGCGCTCACCGATGAATTCACATTGGATATATCTAACTCGATGAGTGATAAGCAGTGGAAATATTTTCATAATAAAGTAAGAGAATGGCGCGAGTTAGCGGAAGAGTTAATGGACTGAATTATTTACAGGGTCCAATAGTTTATAATGATTCATTGTGTTCATATCTACCTTGTGAACTTTCTATACAAAAAATGATTCAAAGCAATTTCTTATTATGCTATGTGCGTAACATGCATGGAGAAAAATGTTAGATAGGCTCATCGTAATACACTGAACAGCGATAGCCTTTACGCCAAAACAATGAGAATTATTATGAAGCATTTAGTTGACCGATTTCTTCGCTACGTCACGTTCGATACCCAATCAAATCCCAATGAAACCGTCTGCCCTAGTAGCCCTGGTCAATCGGTGTTTGCGGAATATTTAAAGAAAGAAATGTTAGAGCTTGGGCTTAGTAGTGTCACGCTCACTGATAACGGCTATCTAATGGCAAAGCTACCATCCAATGTTGACTATGATGTTCCGGCTATTGGTTTCATTGCCCATATGGATACTGCGCCAGATGCTTCTGGGAAAAATGTCACTCCCCAGTTTATAGAAGATTACCATGGCGGTGATATTGCGTTAGGTTTAGGGAATGAAGTGTTATCACCAGTGCAATATCCTGATTTGCATGAGTTACATGGTCACAATCTCATCACCACTGATGGTACGACATTGCTCGGCGCAGATAACAAAGCTGGCATTGCTGAAATTCTATCGGCTATCGCTATGTTGATTGAAAACCCAAGCATCCCACACGGCGATATTTGTGTCGGTTTTACCCCAGATGAAGAGATTGGCCGTGGTGCAGATTTATTTGATGTGGAGAAGTTTGGTGCGAAGTGGGCTTACACTGTCGATGGTGGACCACAAGGTGAGTTGCAATACGAAAACTTCAATGCAGCAAGCGCCGATGTGATTTTTCACGGCGTGAGCGTTCACCCAGGCACAGCAAAAGGTAAATTGGTTAACGCAATGAATTTGGCCGCCAAATTCCAAGTGCAAATGCCAGAAGATCAAACACCAGAGGCGACAGAAGGTTACGAAGGTTTCTTCCACCTCAAATCGGGTGAACTTGGTGTCGCTCGTAGTGAACTAGGCTACATCATCCGCGATTTTGACCGTGAAGGTTTGGAAAGCCGTAAAGCTTTCATACAGAAGCTTGTGGATGAGATGAATGTAGAGCTAAAACACGGTTCGGTTGAATTGAAGCTAACAGATAACTATTACAACATGCGTGAAATGGTTGAGCCGTATCCACACATCATCGATTTAGCGAAACAAGCAATGGAAGCATGTGATGTGGAACCGCTCATTAAGCCTATTCGAGGTGGCACAGATGGTGCGCGTCTGTCGTTTATGGGCTTGCCTTGTCCGAACATTTTCACTGGTGGTTATAACTTTCATGGTATCCACGAGTTTATCTCGGTTGAGATGATGGAAAAATCGGTACAAGTTATTGTGAAAATTGCTGAATTGACGGCGACAAAACAAGCTTAACGAACTTGAGACAAGTAATAAGGCCCAGACATTGTCTGGGCCTTATTACTTTCTAGTCATTGTTTTCTTTGTCAATGATTTGATTAACGGACGTCATTGTCTTCAATCTTATCAATTGGTAACCAGTCAACTTCGACGCCTGCTTGGTCGAACATGTCTTGGCTTACTTGTATCTTATCTGCCCAGCGAGATAAGAAGTCTTCTGATTGTTCCGGGCAATGCACGCGAGAGATCCCCGTTTGGATTATTTTTGCGGCACAGTTTGGGCAAGGGAAGTGCGTAACCCAAATATCACAGCCATCCAAATCACGTTTAGAAAAGAGAATTGCGTTCTCTTCCGCATGTAATGTTTTTAGGTACTTGAGTTCCCGTTCGTCCGTATCCACACTGTCAGAAACGCCATGAGGGTAGCCGTTAAAGCCGACGGAAACAATTCGGTTCTGATTAGTGATCACGGCACCAACTTGTGTCGATGGGTCTTTACTCCAAGAGGCAACCAATTCGGCCATTTGGTAAAAACGTTTCGCCCATTTAGAAATCATACTTATCCTCTCGGTCGAAGGCTTTGAATTAGCTGAATGATAACGTATTTTTTTTAAAAAAATAGGCAAATCGCACTATGTGGCAGAGAAGTTTGCATTTTTTAAAACTTCCGAATCACGCTTTGTATCAAAACTGCTACCTCTACAGTGGAAATCACATCAGTTTCACACTGTAGCAAGAGCCTGTTTCCAAACTATTTGGCTTATAGTATCGCCAATTTATAAGTTGATTATCTGCCTTACACTTTGATACATTTTCCTTTGATTATCTTGAAGTTTTCGGACAAATACCCCTGTATGGTTAAGGTATTTTCAAACGAATCCTGTTCCATAAAGACGGTAAATACATGCAAAAGAAACCACTCGTCGCACTAATGGCGGCAACAGCTATCCTCGCGGGTTGCGGAGAAGCAAATAATGCCCAGAAGGGGTCGCAAGCTCCTCTTGTTGTGACGCAGGATGTCACAATTATTGACTACCAACCGAGTAAGTCTTACATCGGTCGCATTGAAGCTTTAGAAGATACGAATATCACGGCACAAGTCTCCGGCTATCTTGAAGCTCGTCATTTTGACGAAGGTCAGATGGTGGAGAAAGGGCAATTGTTGTACTCCATCGAACCTTCTTCTTTTGCCGCGCAAGTGGCGAGTGCAAAAGCGGCGCTAGCTCAAGCAAAAGCAGCCCTAAAGAAAGCGGAACTCGACCACCAACGTGGCAAGAATTTGTTGCCACGTGGCAGTATCTCTCAATCTGAATTCGACGCCTTGACGGCTACGTTGCTTGGTGCTCGCGCAGAGCTTGAGGCGGCAAACGCTCAGCTCAAGCTTGCAGAAGTAAACCTTTCTTACACCCAAATCCGCGCACCATTTAGCGGTCGTATCAGTGACAGTAAAGTGAGTACCGGTGATCTGCTTTCGCCATCTTCTGGCATTCTGACCACGCTAGTGAGCCTAGACCCAGTACATACTTCATTCAGCGTGAGTGAGCGTGAACGTTTGTCCCTAGGTATGGATGGCATTAAAGGTGACGGCAGTGCAGAGTCGAGCAGTGTCGAGGTGCAGTTAGAGCTAGAAAACGGCGAATACTATACGCATTTAGGACAGTTAGATTTCTTGGGCAACCGAATTAATACCCAAACCGGGACGATTGCGATGCGAGCGCTGGTACCAAACCCAGAACAGCAGCTTCTTCCTGGCCAGCATATTAAAGTCAATTTGCGTGATAAGAATGCGAAAGATGTGCTCGTAGTTCCTCGTCGCGCAGTTCAAACGGATCTTGAAGGTAACTTCGTGATGGTGATGGCTGAGGGCAATATCGCAGAGCGCCGCAATGTTAAATTGGGCTCTCAGGTAGATCAAGGCATCATCATTAGTGAGGGTCTAAAGAAGGATGAAACGGTGATTACGCAGGGTCTACAACGTGTACGTAACGGGGTAGAAGTGCGAGTTCAATCTCCTGACCAAGATAAGAAGTAGGAGGGGCAATGCTAAGTCGTTTCTTTATTCAAAGACCGAAATTCGCACTGGTTATCTCGATCATATTGACGTTGGCAGGAGCCATCTCTTTAGCGATCTTGCCGGTTGCTGAATATCCAAAAATCAGTCCGCCATCGGTGAGTGTGACGGCATTCTACACAGGTGCAAGCGCTGAGGTGGTGGAGCAAGCGATAGCTGACCCAATAGAAACCTCGGTGAACGGCGTAGAAAACATGATCTACATGTCTTCAAAGAGTGCCAATGATGGTTCTTACAGCCTGAACGTAACCTTCGATGTGGGCACTGATCCAGACATGGCTCAGGTTAACGTGCAAAACCGTGTCTCACAAATTGAGTCAAAATTGCCTCAAGAAGTGCGCATGGTAGGTGTTACGGTTAAAAAGCGTTCTCCGGACTTGTTGATGGTTCTGAACTTCTACTCACCAGACGGTAAGTACGATGATAAATTCCTCATCAACTACATCAACCTGAACGTAAAAGACCAGTTGGCGCGCGTCAAAGGTATCAGTGAAGTTAACGTGATCGGTGGTGGTGAATACGCGATGCGTGTTTGGTTAGACCCAGAAAAAATGGCTAACCTGAACCTTACTACGACAGATGTTTACTCAGCATTGGCGGAGCAAAACGTGCAGGTCGCGGCTGGTCGTATCGGAGCTGCGCCGTACAATAACCCTCAAGAAGTTCAGTTCAACCTAGTGACCAAAGGTCGTCTAGAAGGCGTGAACGAGTTTGAGGATGTGGTGCTTCGCGCCAATCCAGATGGCTCTACCGTTTATCTAAAAGACGTTGCACGAGTTGAGCTTGGTAAGAAGTTCTACGACGGTAACGGCAAGTTCCGTGGTCAAGATGCGTCTATCGTAGCGCTGTCACTTCAGTCAGATGCAAACGCATTGGAAAGTGGTCAAGCGGTAATGGCGTTACTCGATCGTTTAAGCTCCAACTTCCCAGAAGGCATGGCTTACGAAACCAGTTACGATACAACCGTGTTCGTTGCAGAATCGATCAAGGGCGTAGTGAAGACGCTGATTGAAGCGATCTTGCTTGTAATCGCGGTGACGTATCTGTTCTTAGGCAGTGCGCGAGCAACCTTGATCCCAGTTGTCGCGATTCCTGTTTCGCTTATCGGTACGTTCGCCATCATGCAGGCAACGGGCTTTACCATAAATACGGTAACCCTGTTCGGCTTGATCCTCGCCATCGGTATCGTAGTAGATGATGCGATTCTGGTTATCGAGAACGTGGATACCACCATGGCGAAAGATCCAACCATTTCTCCGCGTAAAGCAACGTTGCTAGCGATGAAAGAGGTAACGGGCCCAATCATTACCTCGACATTGGTTCTTTTGGCGGTATTCCTACCTGTAGCCATGTTGCCGGGAATTACCGGCATCATGTATCGTCAGTTTGCATTGACGATCTGTATCTCGGTAATGATTTCATCTATCAACGCGCTAACGCTGTCTCCAGCATTGTGTTCGTTGGTGTTGAAGCAGGGCGGTGGCAACACGGCAAGTTGGTTCCAAGCATTCAACCGTGGTCTTGAACGCGTCACAACGCGCTATGGTCAAATCGCGGGCTTTCTAGTGAAGAAGTCGTTGCTAGTGGTTACCTTTTTCTTCGTAGCGGTAGCGGCAGTCACTTTCTTCGCGAAAACAACCTCAACCGCATTCGTACCTCAAGAAGACAAAGGCATCTTGTTGGTGAACGTTCAGCTTCCGGATTCTGCATCACTGTCTCGAACTGAGGAAGTAACCAATAAGCTGATGAAAATGGTTGAACAAGAGCCAGGAGTCGATGGTGTCACGGTGGCGAATGGTTACTCATTCATGACAGGTGCAGCAGCATCGAACGGTGCGTCTCTGTTCATCAAACTGCATGACTGGGATATGCGTAATGGACTAGACGGCGAGCACGCAGCAAATGCGATTGCGAACCGTATTAATGGTCGTGCGGCGATGGAACTGCCACAAGCGATTGTATTCGCTATGGGGCCACCGGCAGTACCTGGTATGGGCGCGGCATCGGGGTTCGAGTTCGTACTAGAGGATACGTTAGGTCGTAGCCGTACTGATTTGTCGATGGTAATGGGTGAGATGATTCAGGCGGCAAACCAAGCGCCAGAAATTGCTTACACCTTCAGTACTTTCCGTGCAAACGTACCACACTACTATGTCGATATTGACCGTGAGAAAGCGCAGCAGTTGGGTATACCACTGTCGTCTATCTTCCAAACATTACAAGGTAATCTTGGCTCACTGTACGTGAACGACTTTACCATGTTTGGTAAGAACTTCCGCGTCACCATGCAAGCGGACAGTGAGCACCGTAGTAGCATGGGAGATCTGGCGCGTTTCCACGTGCGTTCTTCAAGCGGCGATATGGTGCCACTAAGTACACTAGTCAGCTATGAGCAAGTGTTTGAACCCGATGTCGCATGGCGATACAACATGTACCGCAGCGCGATCATTCAAGGTCAACCAGCGCCGGGTTACTCAAGTGGTGACGCAATTTCAGCAATGGAACGTGTTGCGGCTGAAGTGCTACCGCAAGGTTACACGTACGAATGGTCGGGCATGGCTTACCAAGAAGTACTGGCAGGTAACCAAGCCATTTTCGCGTTTGCATTGGCGTTGATCTTTATTTACCTGTTCATGGTGGCGCAGTATGAGAGTTGGAGTATTCCTCTGGCGATCATCCTAGTGGTGCCAGTGGCGACGTTAGGTTCCTTCCTCGCATTGAACTTGACTGGAACACCGCTCAACTTGTACGCACAGATAGGGCTTGTTCTGCTTATAGCGCTCGCGGCGAAGAACGCAATCCTGATTGTAGAATTCGCCAAGCAAGAGCGTGAAGAGAAAGAGGACGAAATTAACAGTGCAGCGGTACAAGGTGGTAAGCTTCGTTTCCGTGCCGTAAACATGACATCTTGGTCATTTATCTTAGGTATCTTTCCATTGATCTTCGCGTCAGGCGCAGGTCATGTGAGCCAGAACTCACTGGGTATCTCCCTCATTGGTGGTCTGCTCTGCGTACTTCTTGCTGGTACTTTCCTGATTCCGAGCTTCTATGCTATGGTGCAGAGAAAACGTGAGAAGATCCACGGTGGTAGCACTAAGCTGATCCCTCTGGATGATGAATAAGTATTGAGTCTACCCATAAAGAAAAGCCCGAAGCATGTGAATGCTTCGGGCTTTTTATTCTCAATTGCTGTCTCTATATCAGATTGGCTAAATCGAACTACACATTACGGGTCTTAAATACGGCAACCGCATTATCCATCTCTTGAGCTTGCGTGGAGACAGAGTTCACTTCATGCAAACACTCTTGCGCAGACTGCATATTGGTTTCTGAAATAACGTTCAATTCGGTGATGGAATCACTCACTTGGTTCATCACAATGCCTTGCTCTTCGATCGCAGAAGCAATACGTTCTGAGTTACCTTGGATGGCGTGCATGTCGGCAATGATTTGCTGCAGACTCGAATCCAGTTGTTCAGATGCTTGCAGAGTTTGTTGACCCTGATCGTTGCATTGGTCGATATCCGCAACCACCATCGACATCTGAGACTGAATGTCAGAGACCACATGCGTGATATCTTCTGTTGATTGATGAGTGCGGCTTGCTAATGCTCGAACTTCATCTGCGACAACCGCAAAGCCACGCCCTTGCTCGCCTGCTCGTGCCGCTTCGATCGCTGCATTTAGCGCAAGAAGATTGGTTTGCTCAGCAATATCTTGGATGATGTTAACTGCGCCACCAATTTTGTCTACGTGCACATTCAAAGAGCGAATGGATTGCTGGCTATTGGAAAGAATGCTCGTCAGTTGACCAACGTTTTTTACCGTTGTTTCAACCACGTCGCGACCTTGTTCAGCGTTGTTTGCGGCTTGATGGACGCCTTCGACTGCCACAGAGGTGCTCTCTGAAATTTCACCAATGGTTGCGACCATTTGCTGAACCGCCGTAGCCATTGAAGAGGTGTGATCGGTTTGAGTATTAAACTGTTCTATTACCCCCTCAAGTTCACGATGCATGTTATCTGTACTTGCAGACAGCTGAGTTGACTTCTCTTTCGTATCATGAATAAGGCACTCTAGCTTATTGAGTAAATCATTTAGATGATGACTGATGTCTCCTAACTCGTCTTTACCTGTTAATTCTGAGCGTAAGCTAATATTGTTACTCACACTGATATTTTGGATAGTGTTTAACAAAACACTGACGCGATTGTTAATTGATCGGGAGATTTGCCAGATAAGTACAACAAGCACAAGTAACACGATGGCCGTGAGTGCTTGTTTGATGATCGCCATTTGTGAATTGCGCTGCTCTGTGGCAGTGCCGATCAAAGAAGAGAAAGTTTTAAACTGTGCTTCTACCGTATGCGATAGGGAGCGAGTTTTGCCGAGCAATCCTTCTTTGTAACTCACACCAATGATTTGTTTTTGTGCTGCGACCTGTTTGGCACTATCCAACAATCCTGCAGCAGATAAACCTTGTAATAAGTTAGCATTCACCTCACCAGATTTGACGGCTGAATCGAACTCAATAAGAGCAAGAAACTGCGGATGAGTGGCACTTTGCTTAGCACGTAGCAATTGTTGTTGGTAATTGCCGATCAAGCCGCTGTCATTGTCGAGTCCGTAACGTTTATATGCTGTGGCTAGGTCTTGAAATCCACCATGGTAAGACAATAAGTCTTGCTTGAATGGCTGACTAGAAGGGAGTTCATAATGGGTTAGGATGTCAGCTAATTCTTTTTCTAAGCCAAGGAAGAGTTCCACATTCGCTTCAAATTTGTCGAGATATTTGAGGTCATTGCGAAGGAGGAAATCTTTCTCATTGCGTCGTAAATTGAGAAGTTGAATCTCCAAGTCACTGACGAGTTTAATCGCATGGTTTAATTCATTGGTCTGTTTGGCAAAGTTTGCTGACAACCCCAACAGAGCCACGATACCCAAAATGGCGATAGTGCCGAGAGAGTACAATTTTTGTCTAATAGTCATTTTTACATCCTGAATAATTGACCAAGGTAAGGAAACCATAGCCGGTCCCAATGCTAGATCTGACGTTTGCTAATGCAGCACTTTTTGGCGTTGCTGCTTTTTTGTCGCTTGCTTGTTTTTACTATCAAGCCTACGACGTTGTGAAGCACGAGTAGGTTTGGTTTTAATACGCTTTTTCTCTTGTCGGGCGGCTGATTGGATCAACGCTTGTAATCGATTAAGTGCGTCTTCTTTATTTTGCTCTTGTGTCCGAAACTGCTGCGCTTTGATGATAATCACCCCTTCCTTCGATATCCGGCTGTCAGAAAGTGCAAGTAATCGCTCTTTATAAAAGTCCGGGAGTGTAGAATGATGTACGTCAAAGCGCAGATGTATCGCAGACGATACCTTATTAACGTTTTGCCCACCATTTCCTTGAGCTCGGATGGGAGATAATTGAATTTCCCAGTCCTGAATTGTGACAGAGTTAGAAATTTTGAGCATAATTACTAGGCGCCATAAGAATTGTTGCGATGGATGATAAATTACCATCAGTGGTATATAAATAGAAGAATAGAGATGAACACAATAGATTTTAGTGCTTATAAGGGACTAATTTTCGATATGGACGGGACGTTGATTGACACTATGCCTGCCCATATGGCTGCATGGCAAGCGACGGCAGACCGATTTAATTTCCCATTTCATCAAGATTGGTTACATAGCCTAGGTGGTATGCCAAGCTTTAAAATTGTGAGTGAAGTGAACCGTGAACATGGCTTATCTCTCGATCCAAAAATCGTATCACGTTTTAAAATGGATACGTTTGCGGAAATGGAGGAGCACGGTGAAATTATCTCATGTACAAATATCGTGTTAGAAAGTTTTTTAGGTAATAAGAAAATCGCAGTAGGCACAGGCAGCCAACGCGATTGCGCTTTGCGCTTACTCGCGAAGGCAGGTATTCTGAGTAAACTTGATGCCGTTGTTACCGCTACGGATGTAGAAAGACATAAACCGTTCCCTGACACATTTTTATTGGCTGCAGAGCAATTGTGTTTAGGCGCTGATGAATGCGTTGTATTTGAGGATACAGAGTTAGGTAAGCAAGCTGCTCATGCCGCGGGAATGGATTGTGTAATGGTGGAAAGCGGCAAGTTAATTTTCCACCCGAAATAATTAAAAATAGAATAAACAAAGGATGCCGTTTAAAATTAAACGGTATTCTTTATTGTTTCATATGACGGTATCTCGATGATTTAAACTAGCCCTAAGAAGTAAGAAGATGATACTGGAAACACCAGTGTTCTTAACGACTCGCAAAGGCAATCAAACTCGCTTTAATTTGGCATTTTAAAATAAAATGGTGCTAGGCGTTGCAGCTGGCCGATACGAAGATGAAATGACGATAAGTTTGATTGCTTACTAGGTTTGGCTTGGTCTTTAGAAACTGGCAATAAAAACGCCGCAATCAATGCGGCGTTTTTGTTGGGCGATTATTGGATTTCCAACAGTTCAATATCAAAGATCAAGACGCTTGCTGGTGGGATTGGCCCCGTTCCGTTCTTACCGTAGCCAAGTGTGCTCGGTACGAATAGGCGGATTTTCTCACCCACGACCATATACTGCACACCTTCTTGCCAGCCTTTGATCACTTGATTAAGGCCAAATGAGATTGGCTCACCACGGTTTACCGAACTGTCAAAGACGGTCCCGTCGATAAGCGTACCATGGTAATGTACTTTTACTTTGCTGTTTGCCGTAGGGTGCAAGTCGGCAGTCCCTTTTTCTAGAACCAGATACTGAAGGCCGCTTTCAGTGGTAATGACGCCTTCTTTTTTACTGTTTTCTAGCAGGAATGCTTGACCCTTAGTAAAGTTTTCGTCAGCAACTTGGTGGTTTGTCCAAGTACGGTAAATGAAAAAACCAGCCAATATAAAAATAATTAGAGGAAACAGAAATTTAGACACATTTACTCCTTGTGTTATTTCGGTTGTTTAAGCAAATAGTTAATGGTTTCAGCCATCGCTTCGACAGTTTCATGTCCACCAGTGATCACTTGGTATTTACCATTGACGATAAAAGCAGGAACAGAATTGACCTGGCCATTAGTTGTGATTTCTTCCGCTTTTACAATATATTCAAACAGTTTGTCTTGCTGTGTCTTGTCGAGCTGATAAGGGCTGATGAGGTTACGAGATTCAAATGCTTTCTCTACCGCTGCTTGGCGTTCGTCTGCCGTCGCGTCTGCACTCATTTGAACGGCAGCGAAAAGATCCGCCATGAACGCTTTATCCGGGGTACCGTCAAGCTGCATTACTGCCGTATAGTAGATAATCGCACTGATTTGAGCGGTTTCATTAAATGTCACGTGTAGTTTTTCCACTTTTTGATCAGTGAGTGATTCGATTTGAGGGACGAAATCTTCCATTGAACGACAATGGCCGCAATTAAGAGAGAATACTTCACTCAGTGGCGCTAGGTTGTATTCTGCAAGAGAAACTGGCAATACCTCGAACTGCTTACCTTGTTGTGGCTGAGAATTGCCGTCATCACAAGCAGACAATGCCACGGTAGCGGCAACTAAGGCAAAAGCTTTGAAAATGGTTTTGAACATAATAACACTCTGAATATAACAGTGGAGGTTAGTTTATCGGTTAATGTGATCAACGAAAACTATTAATACGACTTGTTACACAATTGAATAATGTTTAGTTGAAACATTATCTAGGCGCACTGCCTCATTAGAGAAAGCATAGTGAGAAGCCGACGTTTGTCATTGGCATGATAGCTGCTAGAGAATAGGGAGCAAATGACTAATCATGTTAAAGTAATAACATGTTTGGTCGACATATAAGAATCTATCCTACGTTGGTATCGCTATGAAGCATTGGTTTTTGGTTATTTGTGGCATCTTAGCTGGTTGTGGCAGCATAAATTCAGAAATGGTTCCGGGGGGTAATATGTTAGATACCGCGCCTAGAACGAACTCGGAATTGATGCACCCAGAGTGGGGATACGTGGCAACACCCTACGTAGCATCAAATTGCGAGGTTCAACCCCGAACGACTCCCCAAGAAATGACGCAAGGTGCGACATCGTTAGAAATGTTCTTGAATCGACATCATATCGCTTATGAAGCGGTCAGTGGCGAGCACTTAATGGTGCGTTTAAAAGAGCAGGTTCATTTTCAAACGGGGTCTGCCCAACTTTCGCTGCAATCACAAGATTGGATTCGAAACCTTGGTCATTACTTAGCCGGAAGAAGCGACATAGACGTCGTGATTGATGGTCACACAGACAGCACTGGTCGTGCGATTTTTAATGACAGCTTGTCAGAAAAACGTGCTGAGGAAGTTGAAAAGCAATTGTTGGCGACAAACTTACCGCGTCAGCGTATTTTTTCTCGAGGGTTTGGTGAGTATGTTCCGCAGTGCAGTAACGCGACCTCTACAGGAAAAGCGTGTAACCGCCGTGTTGAACTCATGCTGATTGTTGGGCAGTAGCGAGTAATGTCTAATTCAAAGTATCTTGAACATTGAAAACAGAAAATAGAAAAGAGGCATCGGTAGGTGCCTCTTTTATATCCGCTAATGTTCTAGGGGGAACTAGGAAAATTCTTTTTCAATATAAGTGATGATATCAGAAGACTCATAAAGCCACTGTGTTTGGCCATCTTTTTCAATACGAAGACAAGGAACTTGTATTCGACCGCCACCTTGTTCAAGCTCCGTACGATGCGTTGGGTTGTTTTTAGCATCGCGCAGTTCGATATTGACAGATTGACGTTTCATCGTACGACGGACTTTTACGCAGAATGGACAAGCTTCAAATTGGTAAAGTGAATATTGCTTGGCTTTTTCGTCTATATCTCTCTGTGCGTCTTCAGAGCGTTGAATGCCTCGAGGAGAGAAAACCGCATTGAGCAATAAAATGATTTTTCCCAAAATCCAACGGATAAACTTCATAATGATCCCTTGCTGTTCAGTAGATGAGTGTCCTTATAGCTATGCAACGAGTAATGGTGCTGCACAGAAAGCGTAGTCTATCAGTTGTTTCCCTTTGACAAAACCATGGTTTTTATAGGGAAAAAAGCCGTTTTAGCCAGCCTAATATTCCTTTAGACGGAGCTGAATTTGCTTCCTTCCCTAAGTAGAAACTATGCATTAGATCGGCTCGAAATGCATCCAAATCTATACGTTTGATGATCAGTTCATGGTGCAATGTATGTTGAGTTTGCTCTGCATGGTCATGCGCTAGACTGAAATCCATATTTAGATAGCCTTGAGTGTATAGCCACATATGGGTGATAAGGGTAAGATCTTCCGCAGACTGGTTGGTAAACTTGTCTGCGTGCTCATCGCCCAAAGTATTGCTGAGTACTTGCTGCATCTGCTGGGAAGTGGTCGCGCTTTTTTCATACTGTGCGCTGGCTTCAATATGTGATTTGGTCAGCAGGCCTAACAAGTGTAGGGCAGGGGCGGTATCTGGCTTGTTTTCACATACCTTAGTGAACAAAGGCGCTTGCTCATTTGTCCAACGTCGCCTTGCCGCTTTGTGCTGTTCCATAAAGGGGATGTTCTTAAACCCCATATCTTGGATCAGCTGATTAAGAAGGGTCATGACTTTGCAACTCCTTAACCGTCACTTCGACATGCTGTTCGTTTAAATCAACAAAAATGGAAGAGCCGGTAATCATCACTGAAAGGCTAGAGCCTCGTTCAAGGTGTTGTGAAATAACGTCGATAGCGTCGTAGTCAAAGCTCGCCACGTTAACAGGTAGCATGCCAAACTTGCCCGCCATCTTCTCCCACCAGACAGATGCTTTGGTGTTGTAAGTATAGACTTTAACGTTCTTTGCTAAACGCGTTGCTTTTTTTACTCGTTCAGGTTCTGGTTCACCTATCTCAATCCAGTGCGTAATGCTTTGGTCAGCTTCAACGCACCATAAATCGGGCTCTTCAGTTGTTGAAAGTCCTTTAGTGAACGCCAAATTGTCTTGCGCATTTAGGCAGTATGCAAAAATACGTGCAAGCATACGCTGCGGTTTTTCTGAAGGGTGGAGGGCAATGGTCAGGTTTTTTGAATCGTAATAATCGTTGTTCATATCGGAAATAGCGATACGAAACTTGTAAATTGTCGGTTTAAGAGCCATGGGAAATATCAACAAATTGTAGGCAAAAAAATAGCCAGCTAATTAGCTGGCCATCATATCAAATTCTTTAAAAATTAAAGTACTTTGATTTGCTCTGCTTGAGGACCTTTTTGGCCTTGAGAGATCACGAATTCTACTTTCTGACCTTCAACAAGCGTACGGAAGCCGTCACCAGTGATTGCAGAGAAGTGTGCGAATACGTCAGGACCGTTTTCTTGTTGAATGAAACCAAAGCCTTTAGTTTCGTTGAACCACTTAACTGTACCAGTAGCTGTGTTAGACATATCTAATATCCTAAATATCTAATTTTTTGTGTAATCTTTCGCCTATTCGGCGCTTATAGCGTGGAAAAAATAAATTGCTATTGCGTACCACAGGACGGCGGAATCACAAGTAATCCAACGAAATGTGCAAACAAAGAACTTTCTTTCTAGCCGCGATCGAGTCTAGGTTAAATACGATGAGAGTCAACAGATATTAATGTTGAACGAACAAATATTTGTATTTTGTCACTTTTTACTCTGTATATTTTTGATGGAATTTCAAATAAATGGCGGGTTTGTGAACTTTTGTAGCAAAGCTTGGCATGAGTTCAATGGGTTTGACTAATTTGATGATTTATTATTCATGTGGTTGGACCATTAAGGAGGCTCTATGAAAAGCAAGTTGCCCGATCCTCTGGCAAATGAAATGGCACAAGATTTTGAATCTGGCAGAGGTGAAATTAAAGACAACACGTTGAATGCCGTTGTTACTAGCCCATTATTTAGGAGGAGAGTGGTGAAAATTAAAAAAGGAAAAGGCAGTTTTTCCAGAAAAGAGAAGCATCGAGGTAAAGAGTCCTATTCAAAATGCTCATTAATGTGGATTTTGAATAGGTTTCTTATTTTATCCCCAAGTAAGCTAGCATCTTGAAGTCACTTGGGAATACCCATCGTTATCGCTCAATTTGCGGCGAATAAATGGAATAGGCAGTAATTTGCCCGGCAACAATGGCAGAAAACATAAACAGAGCGGACAGACCAATACTTGGGATCGGTAGGATGGATTGCTCGAATACGGATTGTCCAGCACTGACCAGAACGCGACTGCCAGGTACGAGTATAATAATCCCTTGTATGATATAGATTGAACCGGTCAGTTCCATCTTTTTGGCGATCCAAGTACCATACAAAGTTATAAGAACGGTGGTTACCCAAGTTCCCACCACCCAACCGCTGTCAAAGCCGAGGTAGAGTGGCCCCCACATACCGAGTACTGCAACAGGCAGACCAAGCAAAATATCCACTGGTCGAGCGTTAAATATCACGCCTAAGCAGGCGGAGATGAAGAACAGTCCCCCGACGTGCATCCATGTTGGAACCTCATTGATATAGTCAATAGATTGTGCCTGTCCCCAGATAGATTCACCAATATTGAGCCCAATGGTGATGCCAACAAACAGCTTAATCAATGATAACGCGCACTGCCCCAATAAACTCGTGCCAGAAACCAAGTCGTTAAATGCCAAACATTCTAGCGCATTTGCAATGGATAAGCCTGGCACGAACAAAACAATAGTCGCAATGCATAATGCCCAAACGGGTATCGGCAAGCCTGTGCTTGATAGGTAGGCAACAATGATCCCTGTAAATAACGCGGCAACAAATTCTACCGCAATTGCACGACGATCACGGCAAACTTGCTGACAACCCCAAACCATTAAGCCAAGCAAAAACGCAAAGCCAATTGCTTCTAAGGTACTGCCAACCAACATTAAATATGCGGCCGGAATGCCCATATTTGCAAGAGCAATGATCCAATTTGAGTATGCGGGTGGTTCATGAACGGGTTCACTGCTGGGTTGGCTAATTTGAATGATGGTATTTGCGAGTAAGCTAAGGTTGATTGAAGCTGGCTTCAAACGCTTAAGAACGACAGCGTTGTTGTCATCGGGAAACTGGTAGTTAATCGCCGTTGGCGTGGCTTGAATCATGACATCGACACCATGCTTTTGTGCATAGTGCTGAGTGTATTTCTCTACTTTATACGGAGCACATCCGCTTCTGTGTAGTGTGTCGCCAATCTCGACGATCTTATTAATTCTGTATTGGGAAGGCATAATCTGATCGATAAAAATAATAGGGCCAAAATTGCGAGTAAACTAACAAACCTAAGCGAACTGAGCGAACCTTCAATGTGTTTTTGATTTGGTTTTGTGGACTGTGTCAGGCGTTTCTCGCCTAGGAGCCCTATGCGCAATCGGTGACGATAGATATCTCACGCGAAGCGTAATGTTTTGAGGTTCAATCAGCTTGATTAGAATTTGACTTCAACCTCGTACGACTATGCACATCACTTGCTATACTCATTTGAACTCAATGTTTTTGTTGTTATTTCTTGCTGCTTACTCATTAGCATTTGGCACTGAGGATGGTTATGCGTAAAACGGTTGTTTTTCTAATAAGTTGGTTTTGTTCTTTGACAGTTTACGCAGAAACTGCGTTTGAGATTGTCAAGAAATCCGATCTCGCGATGCGAGGAGATGCCAGTTACAGTGAAGCGACGATGGACATTATTCGTCCAGACTGGACTCGATCTATGAGCATGAAAAGTTGGACTAAAGGAACAGAACTTTCTCTGGTTTTAGTGACTGCTCCAGCGAAAGACAAGGGCAGTGCATCACTAAAGCGTCAGAGAGAGATGTGGAATTGGGTACCAAGTATCGAGCGCGTGATCAAAATTGCACCGTCCATGCTGAGTCAATCTTGGATGGGATCCGATTTCACGAATGATGATTTAATTAATCAGTCTTCTATCGTTGTCGACTATCAGCATGAACTCAAGAGAAAAGACAGTTTCGATGGCGATGCCGTTTGGGTAATAGAAGCGGTTGCGAATCCCGACGCGCCCGTAGTCTGGAGTAAGATAACATTATGGATATCAACATCGACATACTTACAACGTAAAGTTGACTTTTATGATGAGTTCGATGAGTTGGTCAATGTGATGACAACGTACGACGTGAAGCTGTTAGGGGGGCGAAAGTTAGCAACGCGGATGGAGATGCAACCCGTGGATGAACCGGGAAATAAAACAGTGCTAACGACTCATCAGGCTCAGTTTGATTTCGAGATAGATGATGGTTTCTTCTCTCAGCAGCAAATGAAATCATTACGTGATTGACGGAGTGATACGTTATCAACCAAGAGGAGGGGTAGAAAGCAATGCTGATAAAGCTGGCGTGGCGGAATTTATGGCGACAAAAGCGCAGAACTCTGTTGACTGCTTCTGCCTTAGCACTAGTGTTGTTTCTGTCTCTCATCACCCGAGCGTTCCAAGAAGGGAGTTATACTTCTACTATACAAAATACCGCCAAATTTTATAGCGGCTTAGTGCAACTGCAACATCCCGAGTTTGGAGAGTCGTCGAGCATAGATGATGTGCTACCACAAAGTGACGATTTCATCTCCTTCGCTCGAGGTAACGAAAATATCGATGTGATCTTACCTCGGGTGGAATCTGTTGCATTGGCCGCGAATGGCGAACGATCCAAAGGCGTGATGGTTTTGGGCGTCGATCCTGCCGCAGAAGATCATTACTCTCGCATCAGTGATAAAATTGTTGCAGGTGGCTTCATTTCTTCAGGTCAACCGTCTGTGTTAGTTGGTGGTGGCCTAGCCCAGTATTTACAGCTTAAAGTTGGAGATGAACTAGTGCTTTATGGGGCGGGTTATCGAGGTCAAACGGCCGCTGGGCTGTATAACGTTGCTGGGATACTTCATTTCCCTCTACAGCAGCTTGACTCGCAACTGGTTTATATGCCACTTGATGTCGCTCAAACCCTCTATTCTCTCAATGATCAAGTGACAGCGTGGGTATTGAACACAAAAAGTTTGCACACGTTACCTGAGACGGTTTACCAACTCCAACGAAGTTATGGTGAGGATGTGGCGGTGAAAGATTGGCAAGCACTCTCTCCGGAAATGGCACAGCAGATCGCGTTAGATAAAGCTGGCGGGATATTCTTGATCTATATCTTGTATGGGATGGTGGGGTTTGGTCTATTTGCCACCATCCTGATGACAACTTTAGAGCGTCAGCGTGAGTTTGCCGTTATGCTCGCAACAGGTATGTTACGTTCAAAATTGGTTGCGTTGTTGGTCATTGAATCAACGTTTATTTCCGTCATTGGTATTGTCATCGGGCTTTTGATAAGTGCACCTGTGTTGGGTTATTTTTATTTTAATCCCATTGAAATCACAGGCGATGCGGCGCAGTTGATGCGTGAGAGTGGCTTTGAACCGATAGTCCCTGTGCTGCTTGAGCCCCGTTTATTGATCGACCAGATCATAGTGGTATTAGTCATTGTGTTGTTGTGTTTGCTGTACCCAATCTCACGTTTGCTTCGTTTACCTGTTGCAAGCGCACTAAAAGGGGGCATGCATGCTAGTTAAATTGGCTTGGCGAAATTTGTGGCGCAATAAACTGAGAACGTCGATTATGTTGGGTGCGATGGTTTTTGGTCTAATGGGCGTTGTTGCGATGATGGGCTTTATGAATGGCATCGTTGATAGCATGATAAAAAATGCCATTTCATGGCAAACAAGCCATCTGCAAGTTCACCAAAAGTCTTATTTGAATAACCCCGAACTCAAAGCCATCATCCCTGATTCCCCTTCATTAACGAGAGATTTACTCAGGCAACCAGAAGTAGCCGCTATTTCGGCTCGCTTTCTAGTTGATGGGATGATCGCATCTGCACGAAGCACGCGTGGGGTGCGCATTAACGGTATTCATATTGAGCAAGAACACCGGATCACACCATTAGCCAAACACATCACTGAAGGGGAGTGGCTCAATGAAGAGGGACGTAATCCGATTTTAGTGTCCGCCAAAACGATGCAGCGATTGAATCTGCGTGTGGGTTCTAAGGTGATTTTAACGCTATCTGATGTTCATGGTGATGTTGCAGGTGCGGCATTTCGCGTAAGAGGTGTGTTCAAAACGCCTTCAAACACTTTTGATGAGGGAAACGTCTATGTGCGAAAAGCCGATTTAGAGAAACTGGCTGGCCTTTCCGGCGCACATGAAATTGCTATTCTTTTAAATTCCAATCAAAGCGATGTATTGAAGGTCGCAGAGTTTTTTGTTCGAGAGACTTTTCCTAAATCTGCATCGCACACACTAACGGTAAGATCATGGTCTGAAATTCAACCATTGCTTTCTACCATGATGAGCTCTATGGATATCTCTAACCAGGTAACGTTGGTGGTTTTTGTCCTCGCGATGACACTCGGCATTATCAATATTATGTTGATGTCGGTGTTTGAGCGAACGCGAGAGTTCGGTGTGTTAATGGCGGTAGGAATGCAAAAGCATAAGATCCGAACGTTGATCATATTAGAGACCCTGTTTCTTGGTTTGACGGGGTGTGCGCTTGGTTTATTTGGTAGTGTCGTGATGCTTAAAGTACTTAGTGTGACAGGCTTGTCGTTGGGTGGACTCGCGGAGGGATTAGGTGCTTATGGCGTGGATACCCTGCTGTATCCACGAGTTTCATTGTCGGATTATCAAATGATCATTATGGCAATTTTCATTGCGAGTCTCATTGCTGCCTTGTATCCGGCTCGACAAATTTTGAAGCATCAACCTGTAGATGCGATGGCGGAGAAAATTTAATGACCATTAAACTCAAGAAGTTGACGAAGACGTATAATCCAAACAGCGATTTTCCGGTTCATGCTGTCAAAGCCGTCAATCTGGAAATTAAGCAGGGCGAGTTTGTGGCCATAATGGGGCCGTCAGGTTCAGGAAAAACAACCTTGTTAAACATGATTGGTGGTATTGATTCGCCCACCTCTGGAACTGTTGAAATTGATGGCTGCTTCATCTCGGAGATGTCTGAAAAAGAATTGATCGCCTATCGCCGCGATAACATCGGCTTTATCTTTCAAGACTACAGTTTGTTGCCAGTATTGACAGCGTTAGAGAATGTAGAGTTTGTGATGCAATTGCAGGGGAAAACGGAGCGAGAATGCCGAGAACGTGCCAGTTCGTTGCTTGAACAAGTGGGACTGGCGGCCCAGATGAACAAGGTGCCAGGGAAAATGTCAGGCGGTCAGCAGCAGCGAGTTGCCGTTGCACGAGCGCTTGCTCCCAAACCTCGCTTTGTCATGGCCGATGAGCCGACCGCTAACCTCGATGCCAAAAGTACTGCTGAGCTGCTTGATATCATGGAGCAATTGAGTGAGCAAGAAGGGACAACGTTTATCTTCTCTACTCACGATACGAGAGTAATTAAACGCGCACACCGTATCATTGTTTTTGAAGATGGACGATTAGTGCGAGATTTCAGCAATATCGAAAGTGCGTCTGAGAGAACTCATGCATAAAGATAAGAAGAGCAATCACTGTCGCTATGATCAAGGGGTGTTTAGCTATGCGTTAATTGTGCCGTTGTTGGTGTTTTTCTCGACTCAATTATTGGCGAATGTGCCAGGCTTAGAACCGAAAAAGCAATGGGACTTGGACGGTTATATCAAATACATGGCAACCTATGCGCTTCCTGACAATCAAACGAATACTCTGGACCATTTAGTTCATAATCGCATCAACGTTGAGTATCGATTTTCCTCCGATTGGCGTGTCAATATTGGGATGAGAAACCGTGTCTTGTGGGGAGATGCGGCAGATTTTCCCCTCTATGCAGATTTAGTTTCACTAGATAACGGCTATTTTGATCTGAGTAAGAATTGGCGTGAAGATGGCGTTATATTTAACACGCAACTTGATCGCTTCAATATTTCTTGGCAACGAGAGGACTGGGGTGCGAGAGTGGGACGGTTTCGGGTCAATTGGTCAATGAACACGGTCTGGAACCCGAATGACATCTACAATGCATATTCAATTTATGACTTTGATTATGAAGAGCGAGCTGGCACAGATGCGATTATGGGCAGCTACCACCTTGGCTTCGCAGATGGGGTGGAACTGGTGTTCGCACCTGCTAGAAGATCTGGGCAGGACAGCACGGCTTTACGTTATTTCGCCAATCAATCGGGTTGGGACTATCAAATGATTGTTGGACGATCGCGCTTGGACTATGTGCTCGGATTCGGTTTTTCGACGGATATATATGATGCAGGGCTCCGCGGTGAGCTTAGTTGGTTTGACCCAGTTGACTCTAACTATCAGGGGACACCCACACAGAAAACGGCGGTAGCAAGCGTTGAAACTGATTATAGCTTCGGTGGGCAAAGAAGTTGGTTAGGCCGTTTCGCGTGGTTGTACATTTCAGAGCCGCAAGAAGTGACCAGTGCGCTCACGTACCTCAATCTCCCATTGGATGCCAAAACGTTAAGCTTCACCCATCATACTTGGTACAGTGATCTCAGCTTCGATCTTACGCCACTGAATCGTCTTACATTGTCGGCTAGCTATTATGATGATCATTCCTATTTTGTTGGGCTATCGAGCAGCTACTCTTTGGCAAATGATTGGCAATTGTTGACCGTTATCCAGAATTTCGGTGGAAGCCGTAACAGTGTTTTTGGCGAAGAGCCGACAACCTTGTTATTTGCCAATATTAAATACAGTTTTTAAATTAGATCATAATGCTTAATTTAGGAGGGAGGAGCATTTTCTAAATGCAATGCCTCGTTTTTGCAGTAATGTCAGAAGCATATATTTAATATTAACCTAAATGTCGTTACATTAATGGCTCATCGTTGTCAGGAGTTTATGGATGAACCTTACGATATCTGGGAAGTTGCAGTTCAGTTTTGTGTTGCTAGCGGTACTTTTTTAGTCTCAGCGGCATTTACTTATCGAAACATCAACACGGTAGATCAGCATGCATCGCCCTTGCTGGTTTCCGATTTACCTACTTTCGATAACTTCGTTAACTTTTCGTTTCAAAGTAAGTTGATTGTAGAATAACTACTTATCGAAAGTTTAAGCTTTGTTCTCTAGCGTTTTTCCTGAGCTAACTATTATCACTTACTTATTGTGATTGGTATAACGTTTAGCAAATGCGACTTAAGCGGAATTAAGTCAGAAAGGAGCATCTTAGTGCTCTTTTTTTCATGTTATCTGTAAAGATTCAAAGCAGGCGAGTAAGTCGCTCAATTCATTAAATGCGATGGAAGCAGAATCATTGAATGTTACGTCATCCCCATGATGAATGAGGCAAGAGGGCATTTGTGCGTTATAGGCTACTTGTAGATCATATAAATAGTCACCGACATAAAGAAACTCATGAGGAAGTAAGCGCCACTCTTTCGCCAACATTTGCAGTGATAATGGATCGGGCTTAGGTGGAAAACACTCACGCGTAATAACCCGTTCCACAGCGATTTGATTGTGTTCTAATTTTCGCTGTGTTGCGATTTGACAGTTACGCGTGACGATGGCGGTTTTGATTTTGTTTCGATGTAAGTGTGCTAACAGCTCATGACAGCCAAGCATCGGGGAAGACAGCTTCGCGTCAGAAACCTCATAATCAAATATCACATTATGAGCATGCTCACGATGGTGAGGATGCTCGAGAGCATCGATAAAATCCAACAAGTCTTCGCTTTGTGGGCAACCGAGTTGGCGACGTAACTCACCGAAGTTCATGCCGGAGCTCACCAAGGTGTTATCTAAATCAAACACAACGGCTTTAATTTTGTCGAGCTGTAAAGGGAATGGAATCATAATGACCTCGTACAACGTGACCGAACTATCGTTTTAAAAAACAAAGGGTTATTGTTAAGTTTAGATTATTCTGGTTAGATTGTACGAAAATAAATCAACCATGTATCACAAAACAAGGACGCGCATGATCATTCCTAAACGATTACAAAAAGGCGACACCATCGGCTTTTTCTCGCCATCCTCTCCAGCCACGGTATTTGCTCCAACTCGTTTTGAGCGTGCCAAAGCGTACGTGGAATCCCATGGTTACCAGCTAAAAGCAGGCAGCTTAACGGGCAAAACTGACCAATATCGCTCGGGTTCGATTCAAGAGCGAGTAGAAGAATTGAATGCGCTGATTCGTGATCCCGAAGTGCGCTGTATTATGTCGACCATTGGTGGTTATAACAGTAACTCATTGCTACCTTACATTGATTACGAGGCGCTGAAGAAAGATCCAAAGATCATTGTTGGCTATTCGGATGTCACAGCTTTACTCATGGGCATTTATGCACAAACCGGCATCGTTACTTTCTATGGTCCTGCTTTGGTGGCATCTCTGGGTGAATTCCCGCCATTGGTGGACGAGACCTTTGCTTCGTTTGAGGCGATTGTGAATACGTTAGATGGCTTGGAGCATCAATACACAATGCCTCAAGGGTGGACAGATGAATGGATAGAGTGGGGCGAGCAAGACCGCGCAAAGCAAACCTTGCAAAACCAATGGCACTTTAAAGGCGAAGGCAAGATCACTGGGCGTTTGATTGGCGGAAACCTCAATACCATGAAAGGCATCTGGGCAAGCAAGTTTATGCCGATTATCGAACACGGTGATATTTTGCTGGTGGAAGATTGCTTGCAGGGTATTGAAACGGTCGAACGATCTTTTGCGCTGCTTAAGCTTTCCGGTGTGTTTGATAAAGTCATTGCGGTTGTTCTTGGCAAGCATGAAAAGTTCAACGATAAAGGCACAGGGCGTGCACCCATAGACGTGTTGCTAGAAGTACTTAACGGTCAACCACTACCGATCTTGTATGACTTTGATAGCTGCCATACTCACCCAATGCTCACCGTTCCATTGGGCTCGACCATGACGCTCGATTTTGACAATGAAACGGTGGCAGTGAGTTTAAAGAGCTAGCTTTTTTGACTAGTTCGTCAGAGAAAACTATTTCTCCTCAAGACGAAAGATTTTGCCGCTGTCGGTAGAAAAGTAGATATAACCATCGGGGCTGATGGTTATATCTCTTACTCGCTCACCGAGATTCTCCATCAATCTTTTTGATTCGGTGAGCTTGCCATTCTCAATAGAAACCACGTTGATGTGCGCCAGCTTCAAGGCTCCGGCGAGGATTTTCCCGTCCAACTCAGGGTACTTATCGCCACGGTACAAAATCATGTTACTTGGTGCGATAGAAGGGATGTAAACCAGCTTGGGATCTTCCATTCCTGGTAACGACTTAGCTTCCCCGACGTCCAACGGACCCCAATATTCTTTACCATGAGAGACTTTTGCCCAGCCGTAGTTCGCGCCTTTCTTGATTAGATTAATCTCATCGCCGCCGCGTGGTCCATGCTCAATCGACCACAGCTGTTTGGTCGCCTCGTCGTAAAACAGCCCTTGAGGGTTTCTATGTCCGTAGCTCCAAATCTCAGGTCGCGCTTCGGAAGGTTTGAAAGGATTGTCTTGCGGAACCGAACCATCAAGGTTGAGACGAAGAATACTGCCTGCATGGGTTTGAGTGTCTTGCCCATTATCACGTTCGCCACGGTCACCGATTGAGAAGTAAACTTTGTCGTCAATAAATGAAATTCGACTGCCATAGTGGCGACCTGTGTCGGTGATGGCATCAGCAACAAAGAGATCTCTCCAACCCACAAGCTGATTGTTTTGCAATTGCGCCGTCGCTAACGCCACCGTATTGCCTTTACTCGTGCGCTTGCTGTAGGTAAAGAACAGTTGCGGGTTTTGCGTATCGGCATTCGGTGCGAGCGCGACATCCAATAAGCCGGCTTGTCCACTGGTGTTCACATCGGGGATGTTAAACAGCTTTTGAGGTTTGCCTGTGGTGATATCCAGCAACGAAACCGTACCGTTCTTTTCATTGACGATAACGCGATGGTTATCTAAGAACTCGATCCCCCAAGGGATCTGAAACCCATTCGCCACTTCGTTGGCGCGGTATTCGGCAGCGTTGGCAGAAAAGGATAAACAAGCGAGTAGGGCAGCAGCAATCGTTCTCATGGTTCCTTCCAATATGAATCGTATTAATGTTTAAAAGCTAACATTAAAAGGCGATGTTTGGCAGGGTATGTGAACATAAAAAATCCCCGATACGATATCGGGGATTGAATTAAGGCAATAGAGAATGATTTACTCAGTTAGATTACATCGCTTCTTCGAAGATCTTAGAGATTTCTTCGTGCGTTGCTTGTTTAGGGTTAGTGAAACCACAAGCGTCTTTCAGGGCGTTGTCTGCGAGTGTTGGTATGTCCTCTAGTTTCGCACCAAGCTCTTTGATACCTGCAGGGATACCAACTTCTTTCGCTAGTGTAACGATAGCGTCGATTGCTGCCGCTGCACCTGCTTCAGCAGACATGCCTTCTACGTTTACGCCCATTGCTTTTGCTACATCACGTAGACGTTCAGGGCATACTTGCGCGTTGTAACGCTGTACGTGAGGTAGAAGAATCGCGTTACAAACACCGTGTGGAAGGTCGTAGAAACCACCTAGCTGGTGCGCCATTGCGTGTACGTAACCTAGAGATGCGTTGTTGAATGCCATGCCCGCCATGAACTGTGCGTATGCCATTTGCTCACGAGCTTCTAGATCTTCACCGTTTTTCACTGCTGTGCGTAGGTGCGCTTGGATAAGTTCAATCGCTTTGATTGCTACCGCGTCAGTGATTGGTGTCGCGGCGATAGATACGTATGCTTCAACAGCGTGCGTTAGTGCGTCCATGCCGGTTGCTGCAGTTAGTGAAGCAGGTTTAGCAAGCATTAGCTCAGGATCGTTAACTGAGATAAGCGGCGTTGTGTGCTTATCAACGATAGCCATCTTGATGTGACGTTCTTCGTCAGTAATGATGCAGAAACGGGTCATTTCAGACGCTGTCCCCGCAGTCGTGTTGATTGCGATAAGTGGCAGCATTGGTTTTGCAGACTGGTCAACGCCTTCGTAGTCTCCGATTTGTCCGCCGTTAGAAGCAACAAGCGCGATACCTTTCGCGCAGTCGTGTGGTGAGCCGTCACCTAGAGATATAACAAAGTCACATTCGTTAGCCGTAAGAAGTGCTAAGCCATCGTTAACGTTGCTAATAGTAGGGTTTGGTTGAGTGCCGTCGAACACAACGGTTGCTACGTCGCGTTCGGTGAGTAGATCTTGAACCTGCTTTACGACACCGATTTGGTAAGAATCTTATCCGTAACAATCAGACCTTTTTTAAAGCCTTGAGATTGGATGCTGTCAGTTGCGTCTTTTAAACAACCAGCGCCCATTAGGTTTACAGTAGGGATAAAGAATGCACTTGTCATATTGGATTGCTCCATCGTTATTTTTAATAATCTTTCTTAATCTGTCATTCACTCTGCATACTCTGCTCTTGTTTTTGTTTGATCTAAAACAAGTTTAACCGTTTAGAGGTCACTTTAGGCAGGAAAGTGTAATGACAGTCTTATTGCACAATGAGTTGGTGCAACACCTACTTAACGTAGCGAAAATTTCCCATTTATCACGCAAAAAATTGGCAAAAATAACAAGATTCGTACGGTTTACACCTCAATTAGACTAAAGTATAAGAAAGCCCCATTAATAGGTTATCTATCAACGGGGATGCGTTTGACACTTTATAAGCAAACGTTTTCTATTTAGGCGATTTCGACTAACTTATTAACCAGTTTTTCGATGCCTGAAGCAGCTTGTAAGATATTTTCCGCTAACATATAGGCTGGCGTAGAAAGTACATTGTGTTTTTCATCGAAATGGATCTCATCCACCAGACAACTCACATGCTCGCCACCCATATAATCAAATGCCGCTGCTGTGGCTTCATCGCTACCAATTGTGCCTTGCACTCCTTGGCCGTAAATCATAGGGATAATGGTCGGTGCAATACACAAGTAGCCAGCGGGTTTGCCTGCTTGTGCAAAAGCGCGACACGCTTGTGCTACGTGTGTGTTGATTGAACATTCCGCACCAGAAACGGCAAAGTCGGTTAGATTTTTCGCTGCACCAAAGCCGCCAGGTAGAAGTAGGGCATCGAACTCATCGACATTAAGTTTTGCAACATCATTAATGTTGCCGCGTGCGATACGTGCGGATTCCACTAACACATTACGTGTTTCATTCATCTCTTCACCCGTTAAGTGGTTGATTACATGAAGTTGGTTAATGTTAGGAGCAAAACAGTGCCAGGTTGCCCCTGCTTTCTCAATGGCATACAACGCCAATACAGTTTCGTGGATTTCAGAGCCGTCATAGACGCCTGAACCACTCAAAATAACCGCAACTTTTTTCATGATTGAATCCTTTACTCTGAACGTTCCTTTGGTTGTTTATTACTGTCTAGACTCTGTGCTTCCGAATTCGTTTCAACGTTTACACTTTCGTCATCTTCTTCATAGTAGTGCACAACAAAGGGTGTCAGCATGACACTCGAAGGTAAAAAATGTTTCATATCGACTCCAACCACTTAATAGAAATATTTTTATACCGATTTTGGAAAAAGAGTACGTTGAAGCGGATCATTTTTGAGTTAAGCTGCACTTTCCTTTGGCATTCATGAGCAGTAGGTCACATAGATAACATGCAATCCTATCAGTTTCGTTTCACTCTTTATGGTTGTATCGCCATTCTCTCTTGGAGCTGTTTACTGGGCATCGCAAGGTTGGTGACAGAAAGTTTGGGACCCGTAGGGGGATCAGCGATGCTGTACTCGCTAAGCGCTGTTTTTCTGTTGATTGTCGTTGGCATTCCAAAACTGTCGAATTTCTCACCCAAGTATTTAGTTCTGGGTGGAGCGATGTTTGTCAGCTACGAGATCTTGCTTGCGCTGGCATTGGGATACTCTAACTCTCGCTCACAAGCGATTGAAGTCGCTATTGTTAATTATCTCTGGCCGGCGCTGACAGTGTTGTTTGCTGTGCTGGCGAGTAATAAAAAGCCAAACTGGTTATTGTATCCAGCGGTAACCTTGGCGTTTATTGGAGTAGCTTGGACAGTCAGTGGTGATAATGGTTTATCTCCAAAGCAATTAGTGGCCAATATTAGTAGCAATCCGCTAGTGTATATTATGGCGTTTACTGGGGCGATAATTTGGGCTGTGTATTGCAACCTGACTCAAAGACAACAATCGAAGCACAACGCGATCACTTTATTCTTTATCGCGACAGCGGTATCTTTGTGGATCAAATATGCCTTTACTGATGAGTCGCCAATGGTATTCAGTTGGGAGGCGATGGGGTACTTGTTGGCGTCTGCGGTTTTGATGGCTGGTGGTTATGGTCTTTGGAATATCGCGATTGTTGGCGGCAATATGGTGTTTTTTGCAACGCTGTCTTACTTTACACCGATTTTTTCTGCTCTGTTTTCTTCTATTATTCTTGGTGTCACGCTAAGCCCTAGTTTCTGGCTGGGTGCTGTAATGGTAACGGTTGGTTCGCTGACGTGTTGGTTAGTTACTAAAGAGAAGCGCGAGATCGCTGGGCAAGTTACTAGCAGAAGGACGGGGAGATCAAGTTAGCAGCGAATAGCTCTCCCCCTTGTTCGCCGCATTTACATGCGAGGTAACTTCAGTCAATAAAGGGGGGGGGAGGCGAGTTCACTTATCGAAGAAATGAAAAACTCCCGATAAAGGAGTTTTTACTGTTAGTTCCAATGTCTCAATTCGATGCTCTAATATGCAACGTTCAATTGTAACTGTAGTTTAAATCGATGCTTAGATAAACGCTTTGTCAGTTGTTTACGAGTGTGTTCTAGTGTGTCTAGCTCTAGCATGTTGTCATCTACGTGGACATCAACATTCACGCGTAACTCCTGACCAACTTTTGTCACACCTGCCAGTTTCAACTGGTGCTCGGTTACTCTTTCAATTTCGAAAACGTCTTTTCCTACACTTTGACAAAGCTCTTTATTTGGTGACATCATTAACAGTTCACGTAGCGCTCCAACTAACATATCAAACGGTACCTTCAAGAAGTAGAAGCCCATAAGTAACATCATCATCGGGTCAGCATACACTGCGTAATGTGCGTATGGCGTTAGTGATAATAACCATGCAACGACAAAGCCTGCGGTTACGGCTACGCTCAATAGCGTGTCCATTTGCCATTGCTTTTTCTCAGCTTCGATTAGACCTGATGACACGCGACGACTTTTCTTCGTCATAAACCACCATGCATAACCACAACCAACCACATTTACAATACCGAAGATGGTCGCGATAGAAGCATTGACCTCACGACCACCGGACATTAAGGCTGTTAGTGCTGAAAACAATGAGAAGGCTACAACAATCAAAATTACGGCTGCTTTGATCGAGATAACGATTGGTTCTAGTACAGCTTTACCGAAAGGAAAAATAGACTTTGATGGCTTGCTGATGTAGTACGAGGCTGCCAGTGACAATAAAGTTAACAGCAGGCTGACCAGAGAATACACACCGTCAAATACAATGACAATAGACCCAACAAGCAAGCCAAGTACTATCCCTCCAATCGCAAACCCTGACGCTAAAAGGGCTGAGAAGGTTAAGATACGGTTTTCTTTTTTGCTTGTCCTGTCACACATAATCGATGCCTTTAGTTTTTAAACCGTGACATTCTTTCCGGTGCGAGTAATTTAAGCAAATAGAAACTGTGTGACATTTAGATGATGAATTGCTATTTTGTTATTATTTTCTTTTTTATCAAAGGTTTACGCTTGATTTTTGCTGTCAAATAATTTGACGCTCACTGTGGCGTGTTTAGAAGTCGAATAAATATTCGCTTAATTTATCAGCCAGCCAACTCATTGCAGGGTGCTCGGTTTGGCCGTTTGGAACGAACATGCAGTAATCCTCCTGGGTCAAACCGTAAGTGTGTTTGATCACCGCTAGTTTCTGGTTTCGCAAGTAGTGTCGGATCAAAGGTTCAGGCAAGACTCCCCATGCATCTTCTTCCAAAATAGTATTGAGCATGTAATCGAAGCTAGAGAAGCCGATGTATCGGGTAGAAAACGGTTGCAGTTCTGGGTTGTCTTTCTCGCTCAAATACACCATCAAAGCTTGCATTTGGTTGCGCAAGTCCTCATCGGTGACACGACGCATTTTACTTAAACGATGATCAAAGCTGCACACTGACATCATACGAATTTTACCCAGTGGGTTATAGACAATGTGTGGGTCGTCAACGCGTTCGTAATCGACGCCAAAAGCAAAATCAACTTGCTGGGTGCTCACCAAGTTTGCCAAATCACCACTAGAAGCCAAAATGAGGTTAAAGGTAGTCGAAGGAAAGCGATTATTGAGTGTATGGGAAAGTTCTTGCCAAAGTTCATCGGGTAGGGAGTCATCGCGTGCGACCCAAATTTCGGCGTTAAAGCCATCTGAAACGAGATCGCACGTTTTCCTGATGCGCTGTGCCGTCACAAGTAAGCTTTCACAGTCTTTATAGATGGCTTTACCAGCTTCTGACAGCATTAACTGGTTGCCGGTTCGATTAAATAACTCGACATCAAGATCTTTCTCTAACGCTTTGATGGACATACTAAGTTTGGTTCGATTGCAGTCTAATTGACGCGCTGCCTCAGAGACGGATCCGCACTCGGCAATGGTACAAAAGGCTTCAACTTGAGTTAAGTTCATGATTAAAAGGAACCTTAAAAGAAATGGCGACAACGAAAAACATTCTGGAATGGATGCCCTATGCCTAGAAAGATTATCGAAAAAAACACTGAACTGCCAGATAAGTCTATGGTGTTTTAACGTTTTTCGGGTAATCTATGGGGGTTACAAGAAGTGAACATGGAGGCCAAGATGGCACAAGATTGGGATGGCTTAGCAAAGCGGTGGGAATCAAACCCAGCAACAGAACAATTTGCTCAGTCGGTGTTTGCACAGTTACAACAACTTACTCAGCTTGATGGCATTAAAGTATTGGACTTTGGATGTGGGACGGGACAACTAAGCCAGTTATTGTCTCCGTTCGTGAAAGATATCGTGGCGCTAGACGCATCGGAAGCGATGATCGAAGAGCTTGATAAAAAAGTGCTGCTTAATGTAGAGCCAGTGGTTGATGCATTGAGTCGTGGTTTGGTCGCTCAACATCCAGCATTTCGTGGGCAATTTGATCTTGTTGTTGCATCATCTGTGTTGACATTTGTAGATGACGTTGAAACGTCTCTCGAGATCTCGCGCTCATTGTTAAATAAAGATGGCTATTTCGTTCACTTTGATTGGGTGGCACAGTCATCCAAAGAAGGCTTCACGCTAGCGAAATCAGAAAGTGCACTGCTTACCGCAGGTTTTAATGACGTAGAATCTAAAAAGGTGTTTGAAATCACTTCTGAAGGCGAAACGATGTCGGTATTAATGGGCGTAGGCCGCCGTTAATTTCCGTTAAAGTACATGAGAGAAGCGAGCTTAATAGCTCGCTTTTTTGTTATTGTCTTAGCTAGAGACGACTGTTTTTATCTCGTCCAACACTCCTGGATTAGCGATTGCTCCTATGTTCTCGACCGAGTGCCCGTTGACGACTTGTTTGACGGCGAGTTCAACTAACTTACCAGAGTGAGTTTTCGGAATGTCACTGATGGCAAAGATTTGGCTTGGTACGTGTCTTGGAGAGCACGAGGCTTTAAGAGTCGCTTTTATGTGTGCAATAAGCTCATCCGTTAGCGTCATATCTTGAGTCAGTTGAACAAATAACCATATCTGCTCGTTTCTGTTTACCTCTTTTCCAACGGCAATAGAATCAAGAATGCCTTCAATCGCATTCACCTGTTGATAGATCTCAGCCGTGCCAATTCTGACACCGCCGGGATTGAGAGTAGTATCACTACGACCATAAAAGATATACCCACCGTTACTGCTTTTTTTCACGTCGTCCCCATGATGCCAAATATTATCGAACTTATCCCAGTAAGCATGGTGGTAGCGCTCTCCGGTGTCGTTCCAGAACCCGGCGGGGAAGTTAGGCAGTGAATTGGCGCAAACCAATTCACCACGTTGATTGGTGACGTTTTTCCCTTGGTCGTCACATACTCTCACGTCAACGCCGAGTCCGGCACTTTGGCATTCACCTCGATAGACAGGAGAAATAGGGTTACCTAATACAAAACAGCCACATATATCAGTACCACCGGAAATCGATGCTAAGTGGAGGTCTTTTCTAATGTGCTTGTAGACGTAATCAAATTGCTCTGGGTAAAGAACAGATCCTGTGGAGCAAAGCGTTTTGAGGGCCGGAAGCGAGAATTGTTGAATAGGAGACAGTTTCGCTTTCTCAATGGCTTCTAGATATTTAGCGGAAGTACCAAAGAGCGACACATCGGCACGTTCTGCCAAGTCCCAAAGGACATTATTGCTCGGATAAACTGGATTCCCATCGTAGATAACTAAACATGCACCGCTAGCGAGAGTGGAAACATGCCAATTCCACATCATCCAGCCGCAGGTCGTGTAATAAAATACACGGTCATTGGGTTGAATATCACAGTGAAGTTGATGCTCTTTTAGGTGGTTAAGCATTGTCCCTCCAACAGAATGGACAATGCATTTTGGTTTTCCTGTCGTACCAGAGGAGTACAGAATAAATAGTGGATCGTTGAAGGGGATGCGGTCAAAAGTGAGTGGCTCTGGTGTGTATTGATTTAACAGACTTTGCCAATCCTGAGTGCAAACATCACATTCAAACACGTGCGGTTTTAGATACCCAATTTGGCACACCTGCTTTATTCCGGGAAGGTGATCAGCAATGTATTGGTTCTTTTCTGACATATCAAAAGTTTTGCCACTGAACGTATAACCATCACAAGTAAATAGTACTTTAGGCCTTACCTGACCAAAGCGTTCGATGACACTTTCTATGCCAAAATCTGGAGAAGTTGATGTCCATGCTGCCCCTAAGCTGGTGGTGGCAAGCATGGCAATAATGGTTTGTGGCATATGCGGCAGATAACCAGCCACCACATCCCCTCGCTCAATACCGCACTCTTTCAACCATTGCTGGATGCTTGAAACTTCCTCACACACCTGTTGCCATGTGTAGGTTTGGTTGTGACCGCGTTCATTTTCGAACCAAATCGCCAGATCATCAGCTTGTTGAACTGCCAAGCTCAGCAGGTTTTCTGCGTAGTTAATTTTTGCTTGGGGGAACCACACCGTATCTCGGTTCGGCATTGGCATTTGCCAACGGCTTTCTCCTTGCATTTTTACTGTTTCACCTTGCGTGCCGATTAAGTCGCAAAATTGCCACACCTCTTGCCAGAAATGTTCGTGATGTTCTAAAGACCATTGGTGCAAATCAGGATAGTCTTTAAGCTCGAATCCTTGTCGATTTATATGCTCGATGAATTGCGTGATATTGGCTTGTTCGATTCGATCTTGCGTCGGCTTCCAGACTCTATTGCTCTCGTGCATAGCACCCTCTGTAACAACGTTTTAACAGTTTCAGTCTGGAGTGAATATCCTATAAAGTCAAACCGAGTGGAGAATATTACTTATCAGTTAAATCATTACCTTACATATAAATGTAAAGATAATGTTACGGGCGGATTGGCGAAGGAAAGCGCTTGCGGAATTGGAAGCTAAACCGAGTATGGATAGGCTTAAGGTGAAAGAACATTTAAGTGGGGTGTGCGATGACTCAGTATCATTCGAAACCAACGAACCAGGATGGCCGAGTGGAATGGAGCCGCGAAGAAGATGCTATCTGGCGTGATTTGGTTTCTCGTCAGATGAGTGTGATCGAGGGGCGTGCGTGTGCTGCTTACTTACATGGGTTGAAGCTACTTGATTTGCCTAAGGATCGTGTCCCTCAACTTTCTGAAATTAACCAGGTATTGATGGAAACGACTGGCTGGCAAGTAGAGCCTGTTCCGGCATTGATTAACTTTGATCGCTTTTTCAATTTACTTAGTAATAAACATTTTCCGGTTGCTACTTTCCTGCGAACTCGTGAGGAATTTGATTATTTACAAGAGCCAGATTTCTTTCACGAAATTTTTGGTCATTGTGCCATGCTTACCAACCCGGATTTTGCCGTTTTCACTGAACATTATGGCCAACTAGGGCAAGCTGCGACACCCAAGCAGCGAGCGTACCTTGCGCGCCTGTACTGGTTTACTGTTGAATTTGGTTTAGTAAAAGAAGGGAATCAAACTAAGATTTACGGTGGCGGTATCCTTTCATCTCCGGGAGAAACCATCTATTCATTGGGCAGTGATGCTGCGATTCGTGATGAGTTTGACCTGCAAACGGTTTTAAGAACGCCTTATCGCATCGACATCATGCAGCCGAAATATTATGTGATTGACGATCTGTCACAGCTTTTCCAAATTAGTCAGCTTAATTTATTAAAACAAGCCGATCTTGCTATTGAAGCTGGATTGCTTCCACCACTTTTTGAACCAAAGGAATCTGCTCATGTTGAATAAACAAAAATGCGAAGCTTGTAGTCACGATGCTATTGCACTCAGTAAAGATGAACAACAGTCTCTACTGCTGCAATTGTCCGATTGGCAGATCATGGAAAGAGAGGATATTCCACAATTAGAAAAGGTCTACAAATTTAAGAACTTCAAGCAAGCGTGGGCATTTAGTAACAAAATTGCAGAATTGGCGGAAGATGAATGTCATCACCCTTCGATTTTATTGGAGTGGGGCAAAGTGACCGTAACATGGTGGAGTCATTCAATTAAAGGGTTGCACAAGAATGACTTTATCTGCGCATCGAAATGTGATGTTTTATCTATTGCAGAATAATAGATGACGAGTAAAGAGTAGAAATACCGTTGACCTAGACTCTACCAAAAGCGCTCGGTTTAAGTCCGGGCGCTTTCTTATAAAAGTCTTGTCCTGAAAGATGATCACTAAAGCTCTATTCGGAATACTGACGTGGTACCTGAAACTTCATTACCTACAGCAATAAAGTGTTGCCCGTTGCGAGCAAAGTAGTTGACCGATTCTGGCGCTAAATCGCCCGCTTTAGGATTGTAGATATCATTCTTACAGTCACCGTCTTCCACTTGGGAACAAACAGGTTGATTGTAATCACGACGGTTGACGTAATGCAGAAACTGCGCTTGTTTTGGATTGGTGATGTCATAAATCATGATTCCGCCTTGGCGTTCTAACCCGATAAACGCGTAGTGACGGCCGTTGATGTACGCCACCTCAATCGCTTCTGGCTCGATGCCTTTATCGTCACTGCGATCATCACCACTGTCGTTGCTATCGTTGGTGCTGTTGAAGTTCTTGCCTTCGTTCATTAACGCGATTGTCGCGAAGTCATCACCGCTGTCGAAAACCAACTCACCGTTCTCATCCCAAACCGAAAATGAACGCGCGCCAAACGCTTGCACGTTGTCTTGTGCAGTGAGCACTTGTTCTGGTTTAATCACCTTTAGACGCGCGAGTTGTTTGTTGTCTTTTAGCGCTCCTGCTAATGGGTGATCGGCTGCTACTTTTAGCTTTTTACCACGAACTTCGTCCACATGACTTAAACACGTGCCTTGCTGCGATGTGTACTTATCGGTGCCAAGATAGTCGTCGTCATGCCATTTAAAGCCAGCTTGGTCACACTGCGCTTGAGTCGTTTTGAAACCATACTCACGACCGTCACCTTCGTTGGCAGAGAGTATGTAGGTTTTGCCATTTACAGAATAGCTATCGAGCGTATCTGGCATGTACAGACCAACCAGCTGAGGATAGCTCTTAAAATTACCAATGATTTTGTCTTTGTTCGACGCATCCAACTTTGCGTCTGACCAAGATTTTTCACCTAGACCCACAATCTTTTCAACGGATTTCGTTTTCGGATTTACGATGGCCATGGCGTTGTTCTCTTGTAGGGCAACGTAAATCTTCCCGTTGGCAGCAAAGGTGAGGTATTCCGGCTCTAGATCCTGCGCTACTGTCGCGTTTGGAGCAGAGAGTCGTACATCTGAAGGCAGTTCAGGTTTACGTGCACCATCAAACTCGCTAAAACCAATTTGTGTTACTTGCGCTTTGGTCACCCCTTGGCTTAAGTCGATAAGCGTGATACTGCCTTCTGGGTCAACACTGTAATCGCCATTGGGTTCACCTTCGTTTGCGGTCGCGATGTATTTGCCGTCTTTTGAGAAACCAACCATGTCTGGTAGTGCGCCAGTAGGGAAGGTGGTGATCAGTGACAAGTCGTTCGATCGGTACAAGCCGACAATGCCATTTGCTTGCTTATTGCTGTTTTCGATCGCGACAGCCACCAAACCATTGAATACGGCAACGCTGTTTGCAGCACCAATGTCAATGCCAGCCGCTTCACCTGCGCTGTTTAGCTCGATGAATGCGGTTTGTGTTGGCGCTCCTGCTTCATCCATAGAAAGTACATCAACACGTTTTGCTTGTGCATTCACCACGTAAAGTTTGTCTGTACAGGCGTCATACTGAACAATTTCTGCTGCCGATGTATCGAATGGTGCGTCAGCAATCGACGTTCCCATAAAGGTCAAACCCTGAATGGATGACGCTCCAATAACAGGGGTTACCGTTGCTTTACATTGAGTAGAGAATGATGAGCTGGCGTCTTCAGGTTGGGATGAACATGCGATGGCAAGTGAAGATAATGCCAACACGCCTATTGCCTTAAATGGGGTGGTCATGATATTTCCTTATTAAGCGGATACAATGTCGCTCAATGGACCTAAATTAGATATCTATTCATTCATTAAGATATTGAAGAACGGAACATTGATTGACGTATAAGGCTCTGAATATATTTATGATTTATGACTCTTATATGGGCTTTTTATGAAACAAATATGTCAGTTTTTTACTTAAGACCATTTAGGACACTAGGAAGTAGGATTAATGGAACTGAAAGATTTTTTGGATGCACTAGCGACATCACCAGAAACTGTTGAATTTGAAACGACGATGGCCGCGATTGAGGCGAACTACGAGTTTTTGCCGACGGCTTTCACCAATGGTGAAACGCGGAATAATGCAGGTGAGAACAATGGGTCGTGCAAGATCTTCGCTTTTGGTCAACTCAACAACTTAAGCAAAGACATGACGCTAGCTTGTTTTGGTCGTTTCTATCGAGAAGATGTATTGGCACATCCAGAGAACAACGATCATCAGAATATTCGCAATTTCATGGTGACAGGGTGGGATGGTGTGAAGTTTGAATCCCCGGCGCTAGAGCTGAAATAGTTTGCAGAAGCAAACGTAATTTCAACGATGAGCCAGTCAAATACCAATCACAGTTTGTTATTACGATTGGTATCATTAAGCGACTGGCTTTTTCTCCAGACATTTACGACACAAGCAAAGCTGCCTAGCTTCTGGCTTTGGTAAATCTCTGGTTTCAATATCAAAACACCAACACGTCTCTTTTCCCGCCGCAATATCACAATGCGCATTCGTGCCACACTCAGGGCAAGTGTGAGTCGAGTCATTGCCGACAAGCTGTTCGATGATCGCGTCTCTTTGCGCGTCGGATTTCTCTTTCCATTGCACGACTTCTTCTATGGTTCTGTGGCAACCGGAACAGATTCCGCCATTATTTTTACAGGCTGCGCGACAAGGTGACTTCATTATTTTCTCGTTATTTCTCCATTGATCGGCGTACCTTAGCACGAAATGGCGTTGTATAAAGCGGAATACTTGATTCGAAAACATTACTTTAGTGAATGAATTCTGGTTAATGTCATATGGAATATCAAACTGTATATTCAAGGTTTGAGGAGTCGGTATGTTGAAGTTATTAATGAAATGTGTATCTGTCAGTTTGTTGGGGGGGGGGTAGTCGATTGTGCTAATGGTCCTATTGTGAGTGGCAGAAAATTCACTTCTTATAAGGAATTTCGCGTGGTTCAGAAGGTGGTGTGGACCTAATTTAGGCGCGAGTTGGGTTGCGTGATGCGACTCGATTGAAAAACAAACTGGATGAATACGATAGTGTGGTTATCGACTAACCGGGAGAGAAAACATTGCGTTTAAGTATTGCAATCAACAATGTGGAAACGCCAAACCCGTATTCGCTGTCACTTCGAGCATTCAGCCTGTCGGCTTAGGGACTTCTACCATCTCGAAAACCACCACAGGTGTGCACACCAATGTAGGTTCAGCAACGGTTGAGTTACTGGTTAGCGACGCCCAAAACGATACTTATCTTTTTGCCGCAATAGACCGTCAAGCGGGAAACAAAGACTTCTCGACCTTGATTGATTCTTTAGACGATGCCAAAGATGCAACAAACTGGTGGGTCGATCGCTTGGGTGTTATTCTTAGCCAAGATTTATCCCGACAGACACCGTAGTTAATGTTAGAAAAAGAAAACTTATTAAAACTCGCTCGTATACAAATGCCGTTTGGCAAGTACTCAGGACGTGTGCTGATTGATTTACCAGAAGAATACTTACTCTGGTTCGATAAGAAGGGTTTCCCAGAAGGGGAGCTAGGTGATTTGTTGAAGCTTTGCCTTGCACTGAAAATTGAAGGTTTAGACAGTGTGGTTAAACCTTTAAAGCGAATGTAACCTGCCACAGAAACTCCCCATTTTAAATTAAAAGACTTATTATGAATTTTGATATCGATGCACTGAAACACCACCAATTGGTCGAAGATGGTCAACTAGAGGGGTGGTACATTCATCAGCCTGCTCAAGGTAGTCAGCAAGGTGACAACGCTGTTTTGGCAGAACGCCAAGCGTTGGAAAAGATGGGGTATAAGGTAGTGCAAGTTAAAGCGAAAGGCAGGACAACAACGTTTGCCGAGGCGATGCAAGAACTAGCGAAGAAGACGGGTCATCAGCTTAAGGAGTAAGCGAGTGTAACCTGCCACCGCCCTATAAGTTCTTCCACGATACCATGTGTTCTCATTCAAAAGAGTCAGACCGTTAGGCTGACTCTTTTTTGCCCTTTTGTTTGTTATTTCATCAATTCTGTAGTGATGGAATAACATTACATGTATTCATAGCTGACGACTGAGGAGCGACGCCAGAAAACGCCTCTTTCGCATAGAATGCCCTTCAAATAAGGTAGAGGACTGCATTGTTATGCGCTTAGGGTGGAAGTGATAACTCGCAAGGCGGCAAAGTATTGAGCGGAGCAAGCAAATTCAGCTCTAACCCAAAGTGCGTGAACAAGCGAACTGGAGGGTAACTAATACTCATTGTTGGCTATGCCAAATATGAATTTCTGAAAACCATGTTAGGTAGTGTCTATTTTCTTTATTGTGTATTCATCGATTGGGATTGTGGCTTCAGGGTTGAGGCAACAGTAATTAAATGAGCAACAAAAATGAAAATATTAAAAATATGTCTATATACTGCAATGGCGATTTGTAACCCTCCCTGGATTAGTGGCACTCTAACTTAGAGTTTTTCCTATTCTCACACCTTGCTAAATACTCCCAGGG
>NZ_JBNFXP010000007.1:0-172499 GCF_052877535.1 Vibrio sp. PNB23_22_6
TTTGATACCAAGGTATCTAATTGGATTATCATCAACGAGTGCCCACACAGATTGATAGGTCTATATTGTTAAAGAGCACACTCTGAAGTTACCTTCAAAGTGGACGGCCATTTTATCGATATAACTTTTCGTGTCAAACACTTTTTTAAGTTATTTCTCTGCGAGTTACTTTCCAACTCAACCGCTTTGCCACCTCGGTTCTGCTTTGCTTGCTTCCCCTAGACAACGGAGGCGAATTATAGGGAGTTCGTTTAAGAACGCAAGCCTATTTTTCAAAAAAAACTGCCTCTTTTAAACCGTTCGAATAAAAAACAATCAAAACCTAGTAAAAGGGGAGTAAAAAGGGGCCTTACGGCCCCTAATAGTTGAAGTTGAACACATTTAATTTTGAATTAATGCCTTTATTGGTGAGCGATAATTTGGTCATTGCTAACGATTAACTGAATTATCTTATCGGGTAAAATTTGCCCAGCAAGAATGGATTTCGCTAGTGGGTTCTCAACATATTGCTGAATGGCACGCTTTAGTGGGCGCGCACCATACACAGGGTCGAAACCAACCTGAGCAATCAAATCGAGCGCTTTCTCAGACACCTCAAATTGATAGCCTTTCTCTTCTAGTCGTTTCGCTAAACGTTCTAGTTGAATAGATGCAATTGACTTAATGTGGTTTTGACCTAGAGGATGGAACACCACGCTTTCATCAACACGATTTAAGAACTCCGGTCGGAAGTGCTTACTAACCACGTCCATCACTTCATTCTTAATACCTTGGTAATCCAAAGTTGCAAAATTCTCTTGGATTCGAGCAGAACCTAAGTTCGATGTCATGATCACTACTGTATTCCGGAAGTCAACTGTGCGACCTTGTCCATCGGTGAGGCGACCATCGTCTAACACTTGAAGCAAGATATTAAATACGTCCGGATGTGCCTTCTCTACTTCATCTAACAAGATGACAGAATATGGTTTACGACGAACAGCTTCGGTTAGGTAGCCACCTTCTTCATAACCAACGTAGCCTGGAGGAGCACCAACCAACCTTGCTACGGAGTGTTTCTCCATGAACTCTGACATGTCGATACGCACCATCGCATCTTCACTGTCAAACATGAAGCTCGCGAGTGTCTTACACAGTTCTGTTTTACCTACACCAGTTGGACCTAAGAATAAGAACGATCCAATCGGTCGATTCGGATCAGATAATCCAGCACGACTACGGCGAATTGCATTTGATACCACTTCCACCGCCTCTGCCTGACCAATAACACGCTTATGTAGAACATCTTCCATGCGAAGCAGTTTTTCTTTTTCTGCTTCTAGCATTTTCGATACCGGGATACCGGTTTGCTTAGAAAGCACTTCGGCAATTTCGTTATCTGTTACTTTATTTCGCAGCAGAGTCATCTCTTGCATTTCGGCCTGTGTCGCAAGATCGAGTTGCTTCTCTAGCTCAGGAATACGGCCATATTGCAATTCAGACATACGGTTTAAGTCACCCGCACGACGCGCAAAGTCCATATCCATGCGAGCCTGCTCTAACTCACCTTTAATATGTTGTGTGCCGGACAGTGCGGCTTTTTCGGCATTCCACACCTCTTCTAGCTCTGCGTATTCACGCTCTTTTTCATTCAACTCATCATTAAGAACATCCAAGCGTTTTTCACTCGCTTCATCGTGCTCGTTGCTTAGCGCTTGTTGCTCAATTTTAAGTTGGATGATTTTACGTTCGAGTTTATCTAACGACTCAGGTTTAGAGTCGATCTGTAAACGAATGCTCGAAGCCGCTTCGTCAATTAGGTCGATCGCTTTATCTGGCAACTGACGGTCAGAAACATAACGGTGCGACAAACTTGCTGCAGCAACAATCGCAGGATCAGTGATCTCTACATGATGGTGCAATTCATAACGCTCTTTCAAACCCCGTAAGATCGCTATCGTATCTTCTACCGTAGGCTCATCCACAAGCACTTTTTGAAAACGACGCTCAAGCGCGGCATCTTTTTCTATATATTGACGGTATTCATCCAACGTTGTTGCGCCCACGCAGTGAAGTTCGCCACGGGCCAATGCTGGCTTTAGCATGTTACCCGCATCCATTGAGCCTTCACCCTTACCTGCACCGACCATGGTATGAAGCTCATCGATAAATAGAATGACATTGCCTTCTTCTTTGGCTAACTCATTCAGTACAGACTTCAATCGCTCTTCGAATTCACCGCGGTATTTGGCACCAGCGACCAATGCCCCCATGTCTAGAGACAACACACGGCGACCACGTAGGCCTTCTGGTACTTCATTATTAATGATGCGCTGCGCAAGCCCCTCGACAATCGCGGTCTTACCCACTCCGGGCTCACCAATGATGACGGGATTGTTTTTGGTACGACGTTGTAATACTTGGATGGTTCGACGAATTTCGTCATCGCGGCCGATAACTGGATCTAACTTCCCCTGCTCTGCTCGTTCAGTAAGATCTATGGTGAACTTTTCCAATGCTTGGCGCAGCTCTTCAGCATTCGGGTCTTTGACTTTTTGACCACCTCTGATCTTTTCGATCGCTTGGCTAACTTTTTGCTCGGTCAGCCCGATCTCTTTAAATAACTGACCAAGTGGGCCTCGATCCTCTAACGCAGCTAATAAAAAGACTTCTGAAGAAATGTAGGAATCCTGACGATTTTGAGCAACTTTGTCACACAGGTTGAATAAGGTTCCCATCGAACTTGATAGCTGAACATCACCGCCAATGCCACTGACTTTTGGCAGTCGATCTAACATTTCACTCAACTTAGAGCGAAGATGAGTAACATCCACATCTAACATCGTCAGTAGTGGACGAATTGGGCTACCGTTCTGATCGAGCAACGCCACCATTAAGTGCACGGGTTCGATATATTGATGATCGCGACCTAACGCTAGTGACTGCGCATCAGAGATAGCGATTTGAAACTTACTGGTAAATCTATCAAGACGCATATCAACCTTCCTAACTTCAACTGAAGAAAATTCTTTAACAGTTAGAAAGATGGATACTACTGGGGGGAAATTCAAGGGAGTAAATCAATAAAGATAGCTTTGCAACAATAGCGATACCTTTAAGTAAGGTCTGGTTGATATGCTTATTCTTCAATCCAAATAAAAGTCGCTTGTCGACCCGTCACACCATCACGACGGTAAGAATAAAAAGAATCTGAGTCTTGAAAAGTACAAAGACCTGAATCGAACACTTGTGTGACGCCAGCTTTGTTCAAGCGCTGAGTTGCGAGTTTTGACATATCGGCAAACCATTTGCCGGAAATATCTCGCGGTAGAAATGCATGTCGAGCTTGTGAATCAAAATCAACAAACGCTTGTAACACATCGTCACCAACTTCAAATGCTTGAGGACCTATTGCTGGCCCAAGCCATGCGATAACTTCACCAGAAAATAACTCTAATGCATTTTCAACGATGCCGTTCGCTAGACCTCGCCAACCTGCATGAACAGCGGCGACTTGTGTACCTTGCGTATTCGTCAGCAACACCGGCAAACAGTCTGCGGTCATCGCTGAACAAACAACATGCTGAGAAGAGGTGAACACACCATCGGCATCCAACACATCCAAAGTTGGCTCGTTAATTTGAGCAACGACAGTAGAATGCGTTTGATTTAACCAAACTGGCGCATTCGGCATACTTACTTGCAGCGCCAACCAATCACGATTCTTTTCAACTAACGACCAATCATCCCCAACATGCGCACCTAAATTCAGTCCTTGATAAGAACCCGTAGAGAAGCCCCCGACTCGTGTTGAGGCAAAAGCTTTTACGTTTTTAGGTGCAGGCCAGTTGGGAATAATTATCTTCATATTAGAACTCGTCTGGCAAACCGTATTCTTCCGTATCTTTGCGCAGCGCTTCCGTCATTATCACCATGTCATCTGGAATAGGAGCATGGAACTCAAGCTCTTCGCCAGTGATAGGATGCTCGAAACGTAGCATTACTGCGTGTAGTGCCTGGCGGTCGAAACCACGAATCATCTCCGTCAGTTCTTGTGATGCACCCGTTGGGATACGGGCACGGCCACCATAAGCAGTATCACCTAGGAGCGGATGCTGTAGGTAAGACATATGAACACGGATTTGGTGTGTACGGCCGGTTTCTAGACGCAGACGAATACGCGTGTGTTCACGGAAGTGCTCCGCCACACGGTAGTGTGTTACCGCCGGTTTACCCAGAGGCGCAACCGCCATCAGCGTGCGCTTGGTAGAGTGACGACCAATGGGCTGATCCACTTTACCACCTGCCGTCATACGGCCGATCGCAATCGCTTCGTACTCACGCGTGATGTTACGTTTTTGCAGTGCACGCACTAAACGAGTTTGCGCTGGTACTGTTTTCGCAACGACCATCAGACCGGTTGTGTCTTTATCCAGGCGGTGCACGATACCTGCACGCGGTACTTCAGCGATGTCTGGGTAGTGATGTAACAATGCGTTAAGAACAGTGCCATCTGGCGTACCTGCACCTGGGTGTACTACAAAATCACGAGGCTTGTTGATCACGATGATGTCATCATCTTCGTAGACGATATCTAGCGGGATATCTTGTGCCTCCCAGCGTTCTTCATCTTCCAGCTCGGCTTGCAAGGTAATTTCCTCGCCCCCCATTACTTTGGTACGAGGTTTAGTGACAACTTCACCATTCACTTGAACCTTCCCGTCAAGCAACCATTCTTTTAGGCGCGAGCGAGAAAAGTCAGCGAATAATTCGGCGATAGCTTGGTCTAAACGTTGACCTAACTGGCTATCTTTTACGGTGTTGGTTAAAACAATCTGCTGAGCCATATCGAACTTTTTTAAAAACTGTGAGACTAATGCTCACGACTGTGGAAAAATAGAGTATTACATCATTGTATCTGTTACTGGAAAGAAAGTAACGGCAGCTTAAGAAATATTTAGATTCAAGGAACAGACTCCTGATATGAAACATCAGACTTTAATAGGCCTTTTAGCGGTATCCCTTCTGTTTGGCTGTGCAAGCAAAGAAGAAATCGTTCCTGATGTGCCACCTTCTGAACTGTATGCAGACGCACAAACATCTCTACAAAGCGGTAACTGGCTTTCTGCGATCGAAAAACTAGAAGCATTAGATTCCCGTTATCCGTTTGGTGCTTACTCAGAACAGGTACAACTTGACCTTATTTACGCATACTACAAAAATGACGATTTAGCACTGGGCTTAGCAACAATTTCTCGTTTTATGCGTTTAAACCCAACTCACAAAAAAATGGACTGGGTGCTTTACATGCGTGGTTTGAGCCACATGGCGCAAGACCGTAACTTTATGCATGACTTGTTCAGTATTGATCGTAGCGACCGTGATCCAGAACCTGTAAAGAAAGCCTTTGATGACTTCAAGAAACTGTTAGAGCGTTACCCAACCAGCCCATACGCAGAAGATTCGCAAAAGCGCATGGTAGCATTGAAGAATCGCCTTGCTGAGTACGATCTGGCCACTGCGGACTTCTACCTACGCCGTGAAGCTTGGATCGCAGCCATTAACCGCGCTCAGGAATTGCAAAAAGCCTTTCCAGATACCGAGGCTGCTCGTAAGTCGCTTAAGATCCAACTTGCCGCCTATAAAGAACTCGGTCTAGACGATGCCATCGTAAGAACAGAAGAACTCATTAAACTCAATCCTGTCAAATAACCTCCTACCGCCACAGCTGACTCTGTGGCGTTTTTTCATCGAAGCTAAACAGCCATGAATTAAGCACCAAGCAATTACTTGGTTCTTTTTAGGCTCCAACGTCTACACTTAAGAGACTATTCTCGTTTTGTCTGGGTGTGATTGTGTCATTAATAAATCGATGGGTAGTTTTCTGGTTAGTGCTACTCATTTCAGCATCGATTAATGCTCTAGGTTTATCCCCACTAAAGCAACCTCCATATATCGGAGACTTTTCCACTCTCAAAGAGCGCAATCTCGTTCGGGTATTAGTAACCGCTGATCTTGGATTCTATTACGTTGAAAATGGTCAATCTAAAGGCATCGCTGCTGAACTGTTGACAGAATTTGAGAAAGATCTGCGTAAAATCCAACCATCACTACACATTCAAGTCATTCCCGTCCCTAGAGATAAGATATTGACATATTTAGAGGAAGGATTTGGAGACCTAGCTATTGCTAACTTAACGAAAACCGAAAGTAGAGAACAGCTTGTCGACTTTAGCGACCCATTGCGGACAGGCATTTCAGAGTGGGTAGTCACCAATAAGGATATACCAACGATCACCGACATCACTCAGTTAAGCGGCAAAGAATTGTCGGTTCGTAAGAGTTCAACTCATTATGAAAGTATTCTGTCGTTGAACAAAACTTTTGCCAAGGCAGGGCTTGAACCAATCTCTGTGCATTTTGTTGATGAAACAATACAAGATTATGAACTGCTTCAAATGCTAAACAAAGGTTACATACAAGCTATGGTCCTCGATAGTCACAAAGCCGATCTATGGCTTAATCACATGGATACGTTACGTGTACACGAAATCATCCCCTTAAGAGAAGATGCTGAAATAGCATGGGCAGTACGAGAAAATAGCCCAGAAATAGAAGCCATTGTGAATGCCTTCATTAAAAAAGCAAAAGAGGGAACCTTGTTGGGAAATATCTTAGATAGCCGTTATCTAGAAAATACTGATTGGCTCGATAAAGTTCTCAGCCCACAAACCCTTAGTAAGCTTGAACAACTATCCACTCTTTTTAAAAAATACGCTGATAAATATCATTTTAATTATTTGATGATTGCGGCTTTAGCGTATCAGGAGTCTGGATTTAATAATAACTTAGTTTCTAAAAGAGGGGCGGTGGGTATGATGCAGATTTTGCCAAGTACGGCTAGGGATGCAAATGTAAACATAAAAAATATTAAAAACTTAGATAATAATGTTCACGCTGGAGTTAAGTATTTGAGCTTTCTTCGTAAACAATATTTCAGCGATAATTCGATAACTCGTGAAAACCAAGTTTACTTAACACTTGCCGCCTACAATTCAGGACCAGGAAACGTTGAAAAGATGCGTAAAAAAGCGATGCAAGAAGGTTACAACCCAGACATATGGTTTCAAAATGTTGAAACGGTTATGAGGGGAAGTGGCTTTAGCGAGACAGTTAACTACGTACGAAATATTAATCGCTATTATGTCATATATAGTCATTTGCTTCGCTTAGCGGGAGAAAAAAACGACACATCAAGTCCCAACTCAAGTTCAAGTCCGAAAAGTTGACCGTATGTTTTAAGCTGAATGAATCTTGCTAGGTAAAGGGGTCACTTGGGGAAAGGTACCCCACTTTTAATTCACGATCGAAACACTAAAATGTGCGATGCATATCACGATTTAATATTGATTAATTTTTGAGTTGCTAGAATTACAGGCTGTAAAATATCCCTAAAAACGGGTTAGTTTTCAGCTCAACACTCTATTCAATCTAATGATTTAGAATCCGATAACAAGCTATTTCCGCATAAATCTAGACAGTTCTTGAGTCAGATCACATTCGTTTTTGAACGCCAAAAACCCAGCCTGAATAGTGACTTGGATCACATTCTTTTCTCGTCAAAGCGGTAATCTGAACTTAACCCATGAGGGATGAAACAGAGGAAAACTTTTATGACAATGAACATTACTGGTAAAAACATCGAAATCACCTCTGCAATCCGCGCTCATATTGAGAGCAAATTCAAGAAGCTGGAAAAATGGCAAGTCGACATCATCGGATGCCAGGCAACATTCAGTGAGGAACCAAACAAACAGAAGAAATTCGAAGCCGTTATTAAAGTTCCTAAAGGCCAGCTAATCGCCTCTGCAACTCACGAAGATCTGTATGCAGCTATCAACGAAGTGGAGCAAAAACTAGAACGACAATTGAATAAGCTGACCCACAAACCTGAAGCTCGACGTGCGAATAAGCCTGAGCTAGTGGAAGAAGAAGAGTAAATAGACCAGATTGAGGAAATAGCGCCGAAAGGCGCTATTTTTTTGCTTGACGCTCCCCGCCAGCTTGCTTATTGTGTTTAAACACTCACAAATTAACCACTATTTATGCATTTAACCAACCTGTTTATTTTTGACTTCTTTTTCCTTCCATAGTAGGAGGGGCTAACTCGTTTGTGAAAGAAAAGTCAAAAACAAACAGAAAGCCTCCCAAATCGGGGGGCTTTTTTATAAGGAAAGAATTGATGACTGACCAACCTATTTCCCTGGATGAAATTCGTTTACGTTTGAATGAGCTCGATGACCAACTGCTTAGCCTACTGTCCGAACGCCGAAAACTCAGCATTGAAGTAGCAAAAAGCAAAGTACAAACGTCAAAACCTGTTAGAGATGCAGTCCGTGAACAACAACTTCTCGTTAAACTGATCACTAACGGCCGTGATAAATACGAACTCGACGCTCAGTACATCACCAAACTTTTCCATACCATCATCGAGGACTCTGTACTCCTTCAACAGAGCTACCTACAAAACTTAGTCAACCCACAACAAAGCCGTAAGCCTTTAGCTCGTGTTGCTTTTCTTGGTTCAAAGGGTTCTTACTCCCATCTTGCCAGCCGTGAGTACTTTAGCCGTAAGAATACCGAGCTGATTGAACTGAACTGCGAACACTTCAAAGAAGTGACTCAAACTGTTGAATCCGGCCATGCAGACTATGGCGTATTACCTATAGAAAACACGAGCTCTGGCTCTATCAACGAAGTTTACGACCTTCTTCAGCACACTACGCTGTACATTGTAGGTGAACTCACTCAGCCTATCGAGCACTGCCTTGTTGCAACGAAAGATATTCGCCTTGAGAACATCAAAACACTTTACTCTCACCCGCAACCACATCAGCAGTGCAGCGAGTTCCTAAGCCGCATGAAAGGCGTGAAACTAGAATCTTGTGCTAGCACCGCTGATGCGATGCAAAAAGTGCAAGAGCTTGCCCGTGATGACGTAGCTGCTATTGGTAACGCATCAAGCGGCAAACTGTACGGCCTGCAAGCTATCCAAGGTAACATTGCGAATCAAACAGAAAACCACACACGCTTCATTGTGGTAGCTCGTAAGCCTGTTGAAGTGTCACCCCAGATTCCAGCGAAGACAACGCTGATCATGTCTACATCACAAGAAGCCGGATCCTTAGTTGAAACGCTGTTGGTTCTGCAGCGCTACGGCATCAATATGACCAAACTAGAGTCACGTCCAATCATGGGTAATCCATGGGAAGAAATGTTCTATGTAGACTTGGAATCTCATCTTGGTTCAACCGAAATGCAACAAGTGCTCGAAGAACTCACTAAGATAACTAAGCATCTGAAAGTATTGGGATGTTACCCAAGTGAGAACGTAAAACCAACCCAAGTAAAATTGAGTTAATGGACATCAATGAGTAGAAAGATCATGGTAGACCAAAAAGTCGTTATTGCTTCGCTTAACCCAGCCAAAATCAAAGCAGTAGAGAGTGCATTCCAAAGCGCTTTTCCACAACAAAGCTTCGAGTTTGTTGGCGTAAATGTCCCCAGTGAAGTGGCTGAACAACCAATGACGAATAAGGAAACGCACCTTGGCGCACTAAATCGTGTACGCAATGCGAAAAAAGTCATAACAACTGCAGATTTCTATGTCGGTCTTGAAGCGGGTATCGAAGGTAATGTGACGTTTGCTTGGATGGTGATTGAATCAGAAACACACCGCGGGGAGTCGCGTTCAGCGAGCCTAATGCTACCACCAGAAGTATTGAAAAAATTAGAACATGCTAACGAACTTGGTGATGTAATGGATGAAGTGTTTGGCACGGAGAATATCAAGCAGAAAGGCGGTGCGATTGGTTTACTTACACAGCACCAACTCACTCGCAGTTCAGTATATCATCAAGCCTTGATTTTGGCTCTAATTCCATTCACCAACCCAGAACACTTCCCGTCAAATCTGTAATACCAATCGTAGTAAATAACGGTTCATTTTTGCGTGGTAAAACTGACAGAGAAAAACAGCATTAAAAAAGGGCGATAGTGTCGCCCTTTTTACTATCTGAAACTTAACATTATTGAGCGCCCTGCTCTAACAACGTTTTAAGCTTATCTTTGTCTGCGTCAGACTTCGACTTCAATTCATTAGAACCACGGGTAATGGTCGCAATACCAACCCCAAGCATTTGACTGATTTGACGCTGAGAAAGCTCACCTTTAAGCAGTTCATTGAGAATGTTCACACGCGCGGTGAGTGATTCTCTCTCATCCGGTGTCATTAGCATAGTCAGCAGCATCTCATGTTGCTGGTTATCTACACTTGAGCGAATCAGTTCAACAATCTGTTGCCAGTCTTTGTACTCAGGTTCATGTGACATCAAGTTACCTCACTCAATACTTGGTATTGATCTCGTTTTGGGTCAAGAACGCACCATCAACGCCCAAAAGATCACGATAGTAAGTTTCAAACATCAAGATATTCTGCACGTAACCGCGTGTCTCTTTAAATGGAATCGCTTCAATAAAGGAATAAGCGTCTACTTTTCCTTGGGTTCGCTCTCGCCACGTTTTTACTCGGTTAGGTCCAGCATTATAAGCAGCGAGCGCAAAAATACGATTATTATCGTAATCCTCCATCAAGCCTTGCAGGTAATGACTGCCTATTTCAATGTTCTTACCCACGTTATATAAGTCTTCTGTTCCTTGATACTTGAGCTTGTATTTACGCGCGGTGTACTTTGCCGTAGCAGGCATGATCTGCATCAAGCCACGAGCCCCCACAGGAGAGCGCGCCTCTGAATCTAGCGCACTTTCTTGTCTAGCTAATGACATCATCGTGATCGGATCGATATTGTGCTTATCTGCATAAAAGTTAAACCACCAGCGATGTGCTACTGGGAATCTCAATTCCATGTTGTCCCACATTTTAGCCTGAATACTCGCCGCCACGGTTAGGTGGTACCAGCGTTTTGAGGCAGCATAAGCCGCTAGCATCGTTTTCTCATCGTTGTCTACACGACGTAGCAAATGTGCCCATTCGCTTTTGGCTGCAGCAATTTTGTCTGTTTCAATTAACTCTTCAATTCGAAGCAATGATTTTTGGTACGGTTGAATGGCCTTCTTGTCCAACGTTACAGAGCTCGATGGATACTTTATTGACTGCCCAATCGCATTGGCTGCCGCGACACTGTAAAAGTTACGCTGACCGACAAGTTTAGCGAGTCGTTTTTTACCAGCCCCTTGCTCACCAAGAGCAATCTCACTACGTCCTAACCAGTACTGCCAGCGAAGTGATGCCTGCTCCTCTTGATTCAGTACTGCAATCCATTTTTGCACACCTTCCCAATCGCCATTTTGAATCGACAGACGGATACGACTCTCAATTAATGGCAGGTGTTTACTGGTTTTCGTTTTGTCATCTCGCCACTTAGCCAACGATTCAGACTCGGTACGAATCAAACGAATCGCAATGTAATCTGCGAGAGCTTGCGCTTCTTGCGGCGAGAACTTCTGCCCTTTGACAACAGACGCGTATGCAACTTGCGCTTGTTCAATATTCTTACGAGCCAGCTTTTTTAACGCATATTCACTCTGCGCACGATTGAAGTCATTAGCAGATTGCTTCTTGGCAAACCCAGCTACGCTTTCCGGCTTATCAAACAGGGCTTTCATCGCCTTAGCTTGCTGCTGCGCTTTCGCCGACTTCGGTAGCTTTTGCAGATAGGTAATTAAACCACCATTGCGCGCATCAAACGCCAACAACATACGTTGCAAGATCATGTCATCAGTACGTCCGCCCGATTTATCCCAAGCAAAAAACAACGGATCGCATTCATCGGCAATGCTCTTACCTCGCAGCCACATATGTTCAGCACCTTTAAAGGCCGCGACTTGTTTGCCTTGTTCTAGCTGAGCGACATAAAAGATACACTGATAACGCTCACCACTGGGCTCAAACTTCTGGAACTCGGTAATAGTTTTCCAGTCTTTCTGGCGATATAGACTATCTAGGTAAGGGGCGCGAATCCGACGTGAGAATGGAAAAGCCTCATAGTCTTTAATAAATTCATCCACCTGCTCAGGGGACTTACTCGATAATTGCCTCAAAAACACTCGATAATCCACATAAGGGGTCAGCGGATAATCGGCGATTTTGGGACGAATAGACAAATAACCATCGATATCATTGTTATCTATTAGGTTTTGAGCCTGTTCGTAGACTTGACGCTGCTTTTCTAAGCTTAGCGCCGCGCTTGCTGTCACACTTACCGCACATAAAGCGGCTGCATAACATACTCTTTTAGCCAATTCAGATACGTTGAATGTCATGTGCGTCATTTCCCCAGACGTTGTTCTCTTTACTCTCCGCCACGAGCAAAAGCAAAACGTGACGGAGATAAAGCATATGCATTTATTTGCATTCTATTACACGCTCATTGTAAAGCGACTTGATATAATAAATGTTGTGCTCGTGAAACTTTAGAGCCTTGCAAAAAGAATAGATTCCATAAAAGTCATGGTTCATCATCAGAGTCCGTTCTATTTAAAGGCGAACAACAAAAGTGTATACCCTAAGCATGTGAGTTTCCGGTCAGCGATAAAGAAGAAATCACACGAGATTGGAATTTCTTGCAATGCGGTAACAAAACTGGATGAGTTGGTATAAAATAGTCGCTTTAAATGACAGTTAATTTAGGAACGATCGGCAATGGCTGAATACGTATATACCATGTCGCGGGTGAGCAAAATCGTGCCACCTAAGCGTCAAATTCTTAAAGACATCTCTCTAAGCTTTTTCCCTGGTGCCAAAATCGGTGTTTTAGGTTTGAACGGTGCGGGTAAATCTACTCTGCTGCGTATCATGGCAGGTATCGATACCGACATCGATGGTGAAGCTCGCCCACAACCTGGCCTTAACGTAGGTTACCTGCCTCAGGAGCCAGTACTAGACGAATCAAAAACGGTTCGTGAAGTTGTTGAAGAAGCCGTTGCTGATGTTGCTGGCGCTCTTACGCGTTTGGATGCGGTATATGCAGCGTATGCTGAGCCTGATGCAGACTTCGATGCACTTGCAAAAGAGCAAGGTGAACTGGAAGCGCTGATTCAAGCGAAAGACGGTCACAATCTAGATAACGCACTAGAGCGTGCTGCAGATGCCCTTCGCCTACCAGAGTGGGATCAAAAGATTGCCCACCTATCTGGTGGTGAGCGTCGCCGTGTTGCCATTTGTCGTCTGCTTCTAGAAAAACCAGACATGCTATTGCTAGACGAACCAACCAACCACTTGGATGCTGAGTCTGTTGCATGGCTAGAGCGCTTCCTTGTGGACTACACTGGTACTGTCGTTGCTATCACGCACGACCGTTACTTCCTAGATAACGCGGCAGGCTGGATCCTAGAACTTGACCGTGGTGAAGGTATTCCTTGGCAAGGTAACTACACCTCATGGCTAGAGCAAAAAGATGCCCGTCTACAGCAAGAGTCATCTCAAGAAAGTGCTCGTCAAAAAACCATCGAGAAAGAACTGGAATGGGTACGTAAGAACCCGAAAGGTCGCCAAGCAAAATCTAAAGCTCGTATGGCTCGTTTTGAAGAGCTGCAAAGCACTGATCATCAAAAACGTAACGAAACCAACGAACTGTTCATCCCGCCAGGTGAGCGCCTAGGTGATAAAGTTATCGAAGTGAACAACCTGACGAAGTCATTCGACGGTCGCGTTCTTATCGATGATCTATCGTTCAGCATACCTAAGGGTGCAATCGTAGGTATCATCGGTGCCAACGGTGCGGGTAAATCAACCCTATTTAAGATGTTAAGCGGCACTGAGCAGCCAGATTCAGGTACTATTGAACTGGGTGAAACAGTGAAACTGGCGTCTGTTGAACAGTTCCGTGACTCAATGAACGACAAGAACACGGTATTCCAAGAGATTTCTGAAGGCGCTGACATCATCAAGATCAACAACTTCGAAATCCCTGCGCGTGCTTACTGTTCTCGCTTTAACTTCAAAGGCTCAGATCAGCAGAAGATCATTGGCGAGCTATCAGGTGGTGAGCGTAACCGTGTACACCTTGCTAAGCTGCTTAAAGCTGGCGGTAACGTACTGCTACTCGATGAACCAACCAACGACCTTGACGTTGAAACGCTACGAGCACTAGAAGAAGCACTGCTCGAATTCCCTGGCTGTGCCATGGTTATCTCGCACGACCGTTGGTTCCTAGACCGTATCGCTACGCACATCATCGACTACCGTGATGAAGGTCAGGTTAACTTCTACGAAGGTAACTACAACGAGTACATGGAATGGCTGAAGAAGACCCTTGGTCCTGAAGCAGCTGAACCACACCGCATCAAATACAAGCGCGTATCGAAGTAATTTCGGTTATAAGATGAGTGTGTGGTATATCACCCTACGCTCACCTTTGCTTGTCATTCGTACAAAGGTCGCTATCATAGCGGCCTTTGTTGTATGGGTTGCATAAATAACTCGAAGTGCCTCCCAAGTAGGCCAAGAGCATGACCACTAGCTAGCCTAACTCTGTAGCTGTCTCGACATTTCAAGAGCAAAGATTGAACAATCTTTGTACTGTTTGATATAATCTTTCAATTGTTTGAATACTTTACGAGAAAGCTCTATGACGGAGAGACGACACTTTTCACGCATCATCTACCAAGTATCGACTCTAATTGAGCAAGGTGACTTGGCAATGCAAGCTACGATTCAAGATCTTTCATTACATGGCTTGCTATTAAAAGTTGAAGATGCAAAACCGTTGAATTCGTCACTTCCGGTAGAAGTGGGCTTCTCATTTATTCAATCAGAACAGGTGGTGCAGCTAAGTGCTGGTATCATTTCAATTGCAAACAATGAGATTCGGTTAAAGATAAGCGACATAGACATCGAGAGTATTAGCCAACTAAAACATTTTATAGAATTGAATGTAGGCAATAACGCGCTTCTGAATCGAGAGTTAGAGCACCTTTCAGGTTTAGAGGAAGAATAAATTGTGCGCCTACTTTAGTAACAATAACTATGTCTAAAAAAATTACCATGCTGATCCCGACAAAAGATGGCAATCAGCAATTTCATTTGGGTCGCCTTTCGATCCTAACCATCTGTGCATCCGTTGTTACATTGCCCGCAGTCGTCGGCGGCGCATGGTATCTGAACCAAAAGCAGGTTCATGATACACAGACCCTTAGCCAGACCATAGCTAAGCTTGAAAGTGAAAAAGCAGAAATCACTGCGCTTTACGAAGAACAATTGGATACCAACCACTCACTGTCTCAATCTCTGACGGACAAAAACAACCAGATTCAACTGCTAGGCAAGCGTGTCTTTGATGTTGAGTCCGTACTAGGCCTTGCTGATGAAGAGCTTGTCGGAGATGAAAATAACCTAGCATTGGAAGTGCGTATCGATGCGGCGGCGGTTGACTCTGCTGTGCGCGCAACCATGTTTCGTTTGATCCCAAACGACAGCCCGATGACCTACCAGCGTATCTCTTCGTCTTACGGCTCTCGAGTTAACCCTATCTCAGGCAAACGCCATGTCCACACTGGCATTGATCTAACCTGTAAACGTGGTGAAGAAATTCTTGCGCCTGCCGATGGTGTCATTGAAACCGTTCGCCCTAGTAATAAAGGCTACGGTAATTACCTGACATTACGCCACTCGTTTGGTTTTTCTAGCTCCTTTGCTCACTTACAAAAGTTCAACGTAAAAAGTGGAGAGTTTGTCAGTAAAGGCGATGTGATTGCTAGATGTGGTAACTCAGGAAACTCAACAGGCCCTCACCTTCATTATGAAGTACGCTTTCTTGGTCGTGCTCTTAATCCGCAGTATCTAATGGATTGGACCCCAGAGAACTTTAACTACGTATTTGAAAAAGAGAAGAAGGTAAAGTGGGGGCCACTGGTACAGCTCATTGATAATGTAGTTCGTCTACAGGTCAACCTGACCAACTCACCGTACCGCGATACTCGTATCAGTACTGTTTCGAGTGAAAGTAGCAGTCAGACAAAAACCAACTGATAGAAGTTGGCTTCAGTGCAACAAAAAAGAGCAGCCTTGCGACGCTGCTCTTTTTATCATTCAAACCAGCAATTATCCGCGGTGAATATTGTCGTTGGCTTGTTTTAACAGGTTTTGGCTCTCATGCATAAATTGCTGAGAGTAATCACCAAACCAATCACTCACTTGCTCAAAGCTTTCAACAAACTCTGCTTTGTCTTTGCTATCTAGGATGCTTAGCGCCTCCCCAAAACGTTGGTGGAATCGCTTAATCATGTCGATGTTCTCTTGCGACGAAAGAATGATATCACCGTAGAGATGTGGGTCCTGACCAAACAGACGCCCTACCATCGCTAACTCCAAACGGTAAATTGGCGAACTCAGTTTTAACAGCTGTTCAAGGTTTGGATTCTCTTTGCTTAGGTGCATGCCGTAAGCAAATGAAGTGAAGTGACGCAACGCCTGAATCAGTGTCATGCCATGATCATGCTCTTGCGCATCGATTTGGCACAGGCTTGCTCCCCAAATACCAAGCTGCTGCAATAGCCATTGGTATTGCTCGTTGCCACGACCATCGCAGTACACGATCACCTGTTTTGCCAAGCTTGATACATCTGGACCAAACATTGGGTGCAAACCAACTACTGGGCCTTGGTGTACATTCAGCATTGCTTGCAAAGGCTTGTACTTGATAGAAGTCAGGTCACACAAAATACAGTCTTTTGGCAGGTTACCTAGCTTTTCAATCACACCTTCTGTTAGGTGAATCGGCACAGTAACCACAATCAGCCCCGCATCTTTTAGGATATCATCCGCGTGATCCCAGTCTTTGCTGCCCAGCACTTTTACTTGGTAACCAGATAGCTTGAACATTCGGCCAAACAGACCACCTAGCTGACCATTACCACCAATAATAACCACTGAGCGCAATTCAGGGTTCAAACACTTAAAACCAGAATCTTTCTCGCTGGCATAAGACTCACGCATGATTCGACGAAGAATGTCTTCAATCAGCTGTGGAGGAATCCCCATTTTTTCAGCTTCAGCTCGTCGTGACGCCAGCATTGCTGCCTCACGATCAGGGGCGTAAATTGGCAAACCGTGTTCGCTTTTTACGTCACCCACTTTCTCTACTAATGCTAAACGCTGAGCCAGTAGATCCAACATTTGCTTGTCGACCGCATCAATTTGATCACGTAATGCGTTAAGTTCAACTGCCATTGATGTTCCTTAAATTAGTTCCGTTTTAGCCTTTAAGACGAGTCTCTAAGAAAGGCACCAGCTCTTCATGTGCATGACGTAATAGTGCCTCAGTTGAATCCCAATTGATACATGCGTCGGTGATCGATACGCCGTATTTCATCTCTTCAAGTGCAAGGTCTGAAGATTGGTTACCTTCATTGATATGGCTCTCAATCATCAAACCGATGATCGACTTATTACCCTCACGGATTTGGTGAATCACGTCTTCTGCGACTAATGGCTGGCGGCGGTAATCTTTACGTGAGTTCGCGTGGCTGCAGTCCACCATCAATGATGCATCTAAACCAAACTTCGCCATATCTTGCTCACACTCGGTGACAGAAACTGAATCGTAGTTGGTTTGTTTGCCACCGCGCAAAATCACGTGGCCATTCGGGTTACCTTGTGTGGTCAGTAGCGCCACTTGGCCTTCGCGGTTTATCCCCATGAAGCGGTGACTCGAAGAGGCGGCTTGCATAGCGTTGATCGCCGTAGCCAAACTGCCGTCCGTACCATTTTTAAATCCGATAGGCATAGAGAGACCACTTGCCATCTCACGGTGAGTTTGTGATTCCGTTGTGCGAGCACCAATTGCTGCCCAGCTAAAGGTATCAGCAAGGTATTGCGGGCTGATTGGGTCAAGGGCTTCTGTTGCTAGCGGGATTTCCATCTCTGCCAGTTCCACCAGCAATTCACGACCAACATGCAGACCATGTTCAATGTCGAAGCTGCCGTCTAGGTGTGGGTCATTGATCAGGCCTTTCCAACCAACGGTGGTTCGAGGCTTCTCAAAGTAAACACGCATTACAATATACAGTTGGTCGCTTAGTTGTTCTGAAAGCGCTTTTAAACGCTTAGCGTAATCCTTCGCTGCCTCTACGTCATGGATAGAACATGGTCCACATACAATAAGTAGACGATGATCTTTCTTGTGAATGATGTCAGCAATAGTTTGACGAGACTCTTGAATGAAACGGCGCGCCTTTTCACTTAGAGGAAGCTTAACTTTTAGCTCCTCAGGCGTGATCAGTACTTGTTCTTCGCTGATGTTGATGTTGCTCAATTCACTTCTTTGCATAACCTTACCTGTATACTTATTTTTACACCAAGCCAGTTCCTTAGCGAGACAACTAAGCTTAACCAACAAGATAACAGGCTAAAAAAGAATTACAACTGTATACAATAAAAAACATTTAGTGCAAATTAAAGTTTACACTAGAGAGAAAGCCGAAGCTCAGGGCACTTCGGCTTTAAATGGGCTTTTTTTTGAAAATTTACGTCTCCCCCTGAACACACCATTATTCAGAGGTGAAATGGTTAGCCAATCAATCGTTCCATGGCTTCAGAGGCTTCTTTCCACTCTTGCGAGAGTTTTAGATCGCTTAGAGAAAAGCCTTGCTTCTTCAACAAGGTCTCAGCAAGAGGAACAGAAGTGATTGGCAGATTATCAAGCACTTCGACTTGTGCATCGCGTTTGTTGCAAACCAGCAGCATGTCGCAGCCAGCGTTTAATGCTTGTGCACCACGCTGAGCAGGGCCACCCATGATCGCAGCACCTTCCATGGTCAAATCATCGGAGAAGATCAAACCTTTAAAACCAAGTTGCTGGCGCAGGATTTGTTTTAGCCAATACTCAGAACCACTTGCGGGTTGGTCATCATAATTTGGAAAGATGACATGAGCAGGCATCATCGCATCTAAGATGCCAGAATCGATTTGCGCTTTGAAAATGGCTAGGTCTTGCTCAAAGATATCGCTACGCTCATCGTATGGCGTCTCTAGATGTGAATCGGCAATCACACCACCATGACCCGGGAAGTGCTTGCCCGTTGTTGCCATACCGACACTCTTCATGCCCTGCATGTAAGCGGTGCTATGACGTAAAATGGTGTCCATATCTTCACCAAAGGCACGGCTACCAATCGCTTTACATTGGTGACCTTTATCGAGCACTGGCGCGAAGCTCAAGTCAATACCATGAGCAATCAGCTCTGCCGCCATTAACCAACCGCCCATACGTGCTAGTTCTTCGCCATTTTGGTGTTTGGCGTATTCATCTGCTGAAGGAATCAAAGAGAACCCTTCACGAAAACGCTGAACTCGTCCCCCTTCTTGATCCACACCAATCAAAATCGGTCGCTTAGCCGCTTCGCGGATGGATTGGGTAAGCGCTTGAAGCTGCTCGCTATCATGATAATTGCGAGTAAATAAGATCAAGCCACCAACCGTTGGATGTTCCAAAATTTCTCTGTCTTCCGCAGTCAGTTCATAGCCTGCAACATCAACCCATAACGGTCCCATTTTTTCTCCTCAAAATCGGCTGAATATCTCGTATTCGATGAGGTTATTCGCTTCAGAATTGCTTTACAATAAGTGAATCGAAGAATTGACGGAATTGGCTGTGAATCTTAACAAACTGTATATCGGTGTGATGTCTGGAACCAGCATGGACGGCGTAGATACCGCACTGGTTGAAATCGAAGATAACCGTGTTCGCTTAATCGCACACGATGACTATCCAATGCCCGCTCCTATCAAGCAGACGCTATTATCGGTTTGCACAGGGCAAGACACGAATCTCAAAGCCATTGGCGAGCTCGACCATCAGCTTGGGCATCTGTTTGCTGATGCGGTTTTACAGCTGTTGGATAAGTCGGGCTATTCTGCAGAGCAAATTCGAGCCATAGGCAATCATGGTCAAACCGTGTTCCATCAACCAACTGGCGATCTGCCCTTCACCACCCAACTAGGAGATGCCAACATCATTGCAGTAAAGACTGGCATTGATACCGTGGCCGACTTCCGCCGTAAAGACATGGCGCTTGGCGGACAAGGAGCGCCACTCGTGCCGGCTTTCCACAAAAGCATCTTTGCGATGCAAGACTCCACAACAGTAGTGCTCAACATTGGAGGTATTGCCAATATCTCCGTCCTGCATCCTCAGCAACCTGTCATTGGTTATGATACAGGTCCGGGCAATATGCTAATGGATGTATGGTGTGAGCAGCATACCGGACAAGGCTTCGACAAAGACGCGCAATTTGCTCTACAAGGCACCATCGACTCTGCTTTGCTAACTCAACTCTTGGAAGCGCCTTACCTTGCTATGTCGGCGCCTAAGAGCACAGGGCGAGAGCTATTCAATATCGATTGGCTACATCAACAGTTAGATCACCACAATACCTCCGCACAAGATGTACAACGCACGCTGTGTGAATACTCTGCCGTGACGATTGCAAACGAAGTGGAAAAATTCACTTATGGTCAAACACCTCAGCTATTAGTATGTGGCGGCGGAGCGAGAAATCCATTACTAATGCAACGTCTAGCGGAACGTCTACCAAAATGGGAAGTGGCAACAACAAATGACAAGGGCGTTGATGCTGACTATATGGAAGCCATGGCATTTGCTTGGCTTGCGCAGCGCCACATTGATGGGCTGCCAAGCAATTTACCGGAAGTAACGGGCGCGAGTCGCCTTGCTTCACTCGGTGTACTCTATCCTAAAAACTAAATGCGTTGTGCCAGACACAACTTCGAAATGAAACCAATTCAGTATTCAAAAGGCTTAAACCATTATGACAAATGACGCGCTTATTGCCGCTCTTGCCCACCTGGTATCAGAAGGTCGCAACCCAGATACGATGGATATCGACCTACTGCCATCACTGGACATTGTTCATCGTCTGAATCAACAAGACAAACTCGTACCGCTTGCGGTTGAGAAAGTGCTGCCTGAAATCGCACTCGCCGTGGATAAAATCACCGATGCATTTAAAGTCGGTGGTCGTCTGGTTTACATGGGCGCAGGCACCAGCGGTCGCTTAGGGGTACTGGATGCGTCTGAATGCCCACCAACGTTTGGCGTGTCAGACAAGATGGTGATTGGCTTGATTGCGGGCGGGCCTGAAGCCATCCTAAAAGCGAAAGAAGGCGCGGAAGACTCTCCGACTCTCGGCGAACAAGATTTGAAAGACATCGAGTTCACCAACCGTGATGTGGTCGTCGGCATTGCTGCCAGTGGGCGCACCCCCTACGTGATTGGCGGCTTGGAATACGCCAACGAGATTGGCGCGACAACGGTGGCGCTGTCTTGTAATCCAGACTCTCCCATTGCAGACATTGCTAACATCGCGATTTGCCCAGTAGTCGGCCCTGAAGCCTTAACTGGTTCAACTCGTTTGAAATCAGGCACCGCACAGAAACTGGTTCTGAACATGCTGACCACAGCGAGCATGATCCGTTTAGGTAAGAGTTACCAAAACCTAATGGTCGATGTGAAAGCAACCAACAACAAGCTGGTTGCTCGCGCCGCGCGTATCGTGATGCAAGCGACTGACTGCAATAAAGAACAAGCGACCAAAGTGCTCAAGCAAACGGATTATGAAGTGAAACTGGCGATCTTAATGATCCTGACCGATCTGGATATTGAATCTGCTCGTGCGCATCTGCATCACCAAGATGGTTTCTTGCGCAAAGCTGTAGAAAGCCACCAGTCAAACTAAACCAGAGGAGACCAAGTGGTCTCCTTTCGATGCTGATCATTGTTATACAAATCATTGTAAATAAGTGATCAGAAGTAGCGTAGGAAAAGCGTTTGAGAACAAGGCGAAAAATTTCGATAAGTAGTTATTCTACAATCAATTTACTTTGAAACGAAAAGTTAACGCTGTCATCGGGCGTTGTAAAAAGCTAATATGAGCAAAGAGTTACTATGATGGTATTAGTTACTGTATTCGTTCCAACCGCGTTGCCATTCCATACGGAACTTCTGCGCTTGCGGTGTGCCTTCGCATACACCTTCGTAGTACTGACCAGACAAGCCCATCTGGTACGCGAAGTCTGGATTACAGTACTCGGCAACCCCTTCCAAATATCCTTGGTCGTAATCACCTTGCTTTGCGTTACCTAACGCACTGAGATCTTTCATCGTACGTGATGTATGCCCAGTGATACCATCTTGATAGCCAATCTGATACCAGTCACCGGATTGCGCCAGTTCTTCCGTGGTTGCCGCACATCCCGCCAGTAAAGCCAGCGTCAAGCCTAACGTTACCTTTTCCATTATTCTTCCTTAACTAGTTGTTTCCTAACAAGCTTACCACTAAAGCCTGTGGTTTGCCGCTTATCTGTCGATTTCACCACTTAACTCTTGAGGTAACCGCTTACCCTTGATAGCAACCACTCAATCCTTAGCATAGCCACTAAGCAAACGATAAAACCACTTAATCTTTATATCGACCACTCGCTTCTCTATTCGACCACTCATCCACTGAGCGAATGCACTTAACAAAAGAGGCGAATACCATACATCTTGAGCTTAAAAAATTACCCTACCTAATCACCCAAGGACAATTGCTATGATGTGGTTTCTAACCTGTGTCGCAGCCCTCATCGGCGGATACTTCATCTACGGCGCTTTCGTTGAGAAAGTTTTCGGTATCAATGAGAATCGCCAAACGCCTGCCCATACTAAAACGGATGGTGTTGACTACGTTCCAATGTCAACCAAACGCGTTTACCTTGTTCAGCTACTTAACATTGCTGGTGTTGGTCCTATCTTCGGTCCAATCATGGGTGCCCTATACGGCCCAGCGGCAATGCTGTGGATTGTTGTAGGTTGTATCTTCGCAGGTGCGGTACACGATTACTTCTCAGGCATGCTTTCTGTTCGTAACGGCGGTGCATCAGTACCAACGATTACCGGTCGCTACCTAGGTAATGGCGCAAAACACTTTATGAACATCTTTGCCATTGTCCTATTGCTTCTTGTTGGTGTGGTATTTGTATCAGCGCCAGCAGGCATGATCACGAACCTAATCAACGACCAAACCAGCCTAAGCGTCAGCATGACGACCATGGTTGTGTTAATTTTCGCTTACTACATCATCGCGACAATTGTTCCTGTAGACAAAATCATCGGTCGTTTCTACCCACTGTTCGGTGCTCTACTGATCTTCATGTCAGTCGGTCTAATGACAGCGGTTGCGTTCTCTAGCGAGCACACAGTGATGGGTAACTTCCAAGTGAGCGATATGTTCACTAACTTGAACCCGAACGACATGCCTCTATGGCCGGCGCTATTTATCACTATCGCATGTGGCGCAATCTCAGGCTTCCACGCAACTCAGTCTCCACTGATGGCGCGTTGTATGGAAAACGAGAAGAACGGTCGCTTCGTATTCTACGGTGCAATGATTGGTGAAGGTGTTATCGCGCTAATCTGGTGTGCTATCGCTCTGTCTTTCTTCGGTACAATTGACGGTCTTGCAGAAGCAGTGAAGAACGGCGGTCCTGGTAACGTGGTATACAGCGCTTCATTTGGTCTGCTAGGCGTATTCGGTGGTGTGATTGCTTTCCTTGGTGTAGTTATTCTGCCAATCACTTCTGGTGACACTGCGTTCCGTTCAAGCCGTCTGATTCTTGCTGAATACTTCGGTATGGAACAGAAAACACTGCGTAACCGTCTGCTAATGGCTATTCCACTATTCGTTATCGGTGGCATCCTGACTCAAGTCGACTTCGGCATCATCTGGCGCTACTTCGGCTTCGCAAACCAAACCACGGCAGTAATGATGCTTTGGACTGCGTCAGCTTACCTACTGCGTCACAACAAGCTGCACTGGATTACAACTGTCCCAGCCGTGTTCATGACCACCGTTTGTGTAACGTTCATTCTAAACAACAGCACCCTAGGTTTTGGGCTGCCAATGCAAATTTCGACTATCTCTGGCGTTCTGTTCGCACTAGCCGCGGCGGCTTACGTTATCAAAATCTCGAAAGGCAAAGGTGACTCTGAGTTCGCCGATGAAGAAAAACCAGAAACGGTCTCTGAAACAGCATAGTCGATACCTCCATTTATCAACCCACTCATTACCCATGATGGGGTAAGATACAGAGCCTGCCTATCGCAGGCTCTTTTTGTTTCTCAGATAATTCCCATACAATAAAAATCTCGATTTCAGGTTAGGCTCGCTATGGAACTGGTCATCTCCCTATTGCAACAAATGTGCGTTTACTTAGTGCTGGCTTACATGCTGAGTAAAACGCCGATCATTTTGCCTCTGCTGAGCATCTCTTCACGCCTTAGCCATCGGCTCATTTGTTATGTGCTTTTCTCTGGCTTTTGTATTCTTGGGACCTACTTCGGCTTACAAATCAACGATGCTATCGCCAACACACGTGCTATCGGCGCGGTAATGGGAGGACTGTTTGGTGGACCAGTGGTTGGCTTCGCCGTGGGACTGACTGGCGGCATCCATCGCTATACTTTAGGTGGCTTTACCGATTTAGCCTGCGCGATTTCCACCACAGCTGAAGGCTTGATTGGCGGCTTACTGCATGTTTACCTCATCAAGCGCAACAAAGGTGCGATGCTGTTTAATCCAAGCGTGGTATTCAGCGTCACTTTTGTAGCGGAAATCGTGCAGATGGTTCTGTTGCTCGCTGTCGCCAAACCCTTCGACCAAGCCTATGAGTTGGTTTCAACTATTGCAGCCCCGATGATCATTGCGAACTCAGTTGGTGCAGCTTTGTTCATGAGTATTCTGCAAGATCGTAAAACCATTTTTGAAAAGTACTCAGCGACCTTTTCCCGCCGAGCATTGAGCATCGCCGATCGCTCAGTCGGTATTCTGAGTACCGGCTTTAACAGTGAGAACGCCGATAAGATTGCCCGTATCATCTATGAAGAAACCAAAGTCGGTGCGGTCGCCATTACTGACCAAGAAAAGATTCTGGCTTTCGTTGGCATAAGTGATGATCATCATAGGCCAAATACTCCAATATCATCGCAAAGCACACTCGATTCAATGGAGAAGAACGACATCATCTACCTTGATGGCAGTGAACGCCCCTACCAATGTTCATTGGCACAAGACTGTAAACTGGGCTCAGCACTGATCATCCCACTGCGGGCAGGCGAAGAGGTGGTGGGTACTATTAAGCTTTATGAGCCAAAGCGTAAACTGTTCTCCACTGCAAATATGTCGATGGCGGAAGGGATCGCTCAGCTACTATCGAGCCAAATTCTCTACGGCGATTACCAACAGCAGCAAGCTTTATTAGCGCAAGCAGAAATTAAACTGCTGCATGCTCAGGTGAATCCACATTTCTTGTTTAACGCGTTAAATACCATTAGTGCCATCACCCGTCGTGATCCCGACAAAGCTCGAGAGCTGATCCAAAACTTGTCGCACTTCTTCCGCAGCAACTTAAAACAAAATATCAATACCGTGACGCTAAAAGAAGAGCTAGCCCACGTAAACGCTTACCTCTCGATTGAGAAAGCCCGCTTCACTGATCGTCTCGAAGTAGAAATGAACATTGAGCCTGCATTACTCGACATCAAGCTACCAAGCTTTACCTTGCAGCCGCTGGTAGAAAATGCAATCAAGCATGGCATTTCTCATCTGTTGGAAGGCGGTCAAGTAAAAATCTATAGCCAGCCACACCCACAAGGTCACCTGATTACCGTCGAAGACAATGCTGGCAGCTATGAGCCACCACAAGAGAATCACTCTGGTTTAGGCTTGGAAATTGTTGATAAGCGACTGTCAAATCAATTTGGGCGTGATTCAGCGCTAAAAATTACGTGTGATAAGAACCAATTTACTAAAATGAGCTTTATCATCCCTCCATCAGCATAAACACAATCAAAAGCAGTCAAAGGTAGTATTGGATGTTAACCGCCCTCATCATTGATGATGAACCATTTGCTCGTGAAGAGCTGGCAGAGCTATTAGACGAAACTGGTCAGATTGAGGTCATTGGCAATGCGCCAAACGCCATCATCGGTCTGAAGAAAATCAATGAACTCAAGCCAGATGTGGTGTTTTTAGATATTCAAATGCCTCAGGTGACAGGCATCGAGCTTTTGGGCATGTTGGATCCAGACACCATGCCTTATGTGGTATTCGTGACCGCTTATGATCAGTACGCTATCCAAGCGTTTGAAGACAATGCATTTGATTACTTGTTAAAACCTGTCGATCCTTGCCGATTAACTAAGACGGTCAAACGCTTAAACAAAGTCGTGAGTCAATCTGCTCTTACCCAATCGTTTACTGCCATTGCACCAGAGAGCCTCGATCAAATCCCATGCATTGGCCACAACCGCATTGTGATCATGGCAACTGACACGGTTGAGTGCGCTTACAGCGACATCAGCGGTGTGCATGTACGCTCGAATAGCCAAACCGCCTGTACACAATTAACGCTAAAAACCTTGGAAGAAAAGACGCCATTGGTGCGTTGTCATCGTCAGTACTTGGTGAGTATTAAAGCGATCAGCGAGATTAAGCTGTTAGAAAATGGGTTGGCTGAAATCACCACCAAAACAGATTTTGAGATCCCCGTCAGCCGCCGTTACCTTAAAGTACTCAAAGAGACACTGGGTATTAGCCACTAATACGAAAAAGAATCCGATCAAAAAAGGCGACACCTGGTCGCCTTTTCATAAGTATTCGAGCGTATTAATCAACTTGCTTGATTTGCAGCTCTTTTGGCACTTCGAAAAACATATTTTCTTCGCGGCCAAGCACTTCATCAACAGATCGCGCCCCCACCAATTCTTTGATGCGCTCTAGGATCTGGTTTACCAGCTCTTCAGGTGCGGATGCGCCAGCAGTCACGCCCACTTTTGATTTGCCTTCAAACCACTCTGGCTTGATGTCTTCAGGGCAATCGGTCAGGTAACCCGGCGTGCCTAGCTTCTCTGCAAGCTCTTTGAGTCGTGTTGAGTTCGATGAGTTCTTAGAGCCGACAACGATCATTACATCCACATCACCTGATAGTTCACGCACCGCATCTTGGCGGTTCTGCGTCGCGTAACAGATATCGTCTTTACGTGGTCCCTGGATCTCAGGGAATACGCGACGCAGCTCTTCAATCACGTCAGCCGTTTCATCAACAGACAACGTGGTTTGGCTAACGTAATGCAGATCGGATGGATCTTTTACGATCGCTTTTAACTTCTCAACGTCTACTGGCGTTTCCACCAAATACATGCCGCCAGTCTCGCTTGAGTACTGACCCATTGTTCCTTCCACTTCAGGGTGACCAGCATGACCGATCAGCACCACTTCCATATTACGGCGGCTTGCACGCGCTACTTCCATATGGACTTTGGTTACCAATGGGCAAGTTGCATCAAATACCGTTAGATCGCGCGATTTCGCTTCTTGGCGAACCGCTTGTGACACACCATGAGCAGAGAAAATCACAATGTTGTTGTCTGGCACTTCGCTTAGCTCTTCAACAAAGATAGCACCACGTTGCTTTAAGCCCTCAACGACAAAACGATTGTGCACCACTTCATGACGAACATAGATTGGCGGCTGATACATCTCTAGCGCACGTTCTACAATGCTAATCGCACGGTCAACACCGGCACAAAAACCACGTGGGTTAGCTAACAGGATTTTCATTTCATTGCTCATGGAAGTTATCTTTTATTGGGTTCGCTATTCTACTGACAAAATTTCGACTTCGAAAGTCACGTCTTGCCCCGCGAGTGGATGGTTAAAGTCCACCGTAACTGAATCTCCAGCAATTTCAGTGATAATGCCTGGAATTTCCATACCATCTGGGCCACTAAACGCCATGATCGTGCCGACTTCAACTTCCGCTTCGCCAACAAACTTAGTGCGGTCCATATGGTGAATATGGTCTGGGTTCGGCATGCCAAAGGCGTCAGCAGCTTTCAATTCAATTACCTTTTGTTCACCGACCTGTAAACCAACCAAACACTGCTCAAAATTTTTGCTTAAGCTACCATCCCCCATAACAAATTTAGCCGGTTTGCCCAAATTGTGAGTACTATCAGCGACTGAGCCATCTTTCATCTTGATGGTGAAATGCAGTGTTACTGCCGAATCATTATTTATTATTGTCACGTTACTGCTTCCTTGTTCTTGGGTATTTCCGCGTTTATTTTTAATCTTTTCTTATCAAGATGCCCTGATTGAGCTCCAACATAATAAAAAGCGCCGTCCGAATCAACGGACGACGCTTAGGGTTATTCTATCTATCGCAAAGATTATTGCTCTGGGGTCTTTTTACGGAAACCGTCGAGGATGATCATTGCCGCACCAATACAGATAGTGGTATCCGCTAGGTTGAATGCTGGCCAATGGTAGTTACCCCAGAAGAAGTCTAGGTAATCAACAACAAAGCCGTGAACAACACGGTCAAATACGTTACCCACTGCACCACCAATGATCATGGCATAAGCGATATTGTTCCACTTCTCTTTGGCTGGCAGTTTGCTCATCCAGTAAGTTAAAAGACCCGTCACGATAAACGCAATGCCAGTGAACAGCCAACGTTGCCAGCCCGCTTGATCACTCAAGAAGCTGAATGCCGCGCCATAGTTATGAACGTACAGTAGGTTGAAGAATGGCAGCACCTCAATGCGGTTGGCCCATCCGTACCCCATGTTATCCATCACCACCAGTTTAATGCCAATATCAGCAATAAAGATCACAACGGCTAGCCATAGCCAGCGAACCCCAGATTGCTTTAACGTCAGTGCTTTTTCACTCATTACTTTACCTACAAACAGCCCCAGTAAATACTGGGGCTGTCAAATTTAAAAAAAGTTCAGTCGTTCTAGGTAATTACGCGAATTTACGTACTTCACCTTCACCATCAACGTTTGATACGCAACGACCACAGATCTTCTCATGGCCTGAGATGGTGCCTACATCTGGCGTGTGGTGCCAGCAACGGTCGCACTTCTCACCTTCTGCGGCTTTCACTTCCACAAACAGACCTTCAATGTCTGTGGCTTGTGCTGCGTCAGACTTCTCACTTAGTGGTTTCACTTTAGCGCCAGAAGTGAGCAATACGAAACGTAGTTCATCTTCTAGTCTGTTGATTCTCGCTGCGAGAGCATCATCAGCAAACAGCGTCACATCTGCCTGAAGCGCACCACCAATGGTTTTCTCTTTACGAGCGTCTTCAAGAAGTTTGTTTACTGCACCACGAACCGCTTGGACCTCAGTCCAGAATTCGTTGTTCAGCTCTTCACCTTCAGCAAGACCGAATAAACCATCGAACCATTCACCCGTGAATACGAACTTGTCGCGGCTCTCTCCAGATGGAAGTAACGCTGGCATTTCGTTCCAGATTTCATCTGCAGTGAACGACATGATTGGCGCCATCCAACGAACTAGCGCTTCTACGATGTAGTAAAGTGCCGTCTGACAGCTACGTTGAGCGTGACCACCCTGCTTCGCTGTGTACTGACGGTCTTTAATTACGTCTAGGTAGAATGAGCCCATTTCGATAGAACAGAACTGCATTAGACGTTGAGTTACTGCGTGGATGTTGTACTCATCGTACGCTTTGATGATCTCTTCTTGCGCCGCTAGTGCACGACCCACAGCCCAGCGATCTAGCGCCACCATTTCCTCTGCAGGAACGATGTCTGTTGCTGGGTTAAAGCCGCTTAGGTTCGCAAGGAAGAAACGCGCAGTGTTACGAATACGACGGTACGCATCAGCAGAACGTTTTAGGATTTCATCCGATACCGCAACTTCACCCGTGTAGTCTGTAGAAGCAACCCATAGACGCAGGATGTCTGCACCTAGCTTGTTGGTTACGTCTTTTGGTGCTACAACGTTACCAATCGATTTCGACATTTTACGACCGTGACCGTCAACCACGAAACCGTGTGTCAGTACTTGCTTGTATGGCGCTTCGTCTTTCATCGCGATAGATGAAATCAGAGAAGATTGGAACCAACCACGGTGTTGGTCAGAGCCCTCTAGGTATAAATCCGCGCTGTTGCCGTTGTACTCTTCACGAGCATCAACCACAGAGAAGTGCGTTACACCTGAATCGAACCATACGTCTAGCGTGTCGAGCACTTTTTCGTACTGATCCGCTTCGTCACCAAGCAGTTCTGCTGAATCAACATCCCACCATGCTTGAATGCCTTTCTCTTCAACCAACTGAGCAACCTTCTCGATAAGCTCTAGTGTGTTTGGATGAAGTTCTGCTGTTTCTTTGTGAACGAACAGCGCAATTGGCACACCCCAAGTACGTTGACGAGAGATACACCACTCAGGACGACCTTCAATCATACCTTCGATACGGCTTTGACCCCACTCAGGCATCCACTCAACACTCTTGATTGACTCAAGTGCTTTTGCACGTAGGCCAGCTTGGTCCATAGACACGAACCATTGCGGTGTTGCGCGGAAGATGATTGGAGTCTTATGACGCCAACAGTGCGGGTAGCTGTGCTCGTAAGCGTGGTGGTGCAGTAGTGCACCTCTTTCTTTCAGTACTTCTACGACGGCATCATTCGCTTTAAATACGTGCTGACCAGCAAACAGCTCAGTGTCTGGTAGGTAAACACCATTTGAGCCCACTGGGTTTGCTACTTCTAGGTTGTATTTGTTACCAACCGCGAAGTCTTCTTGACCGTGGCCAGGAGCCGTGTGAACAACACCAGTACCAGAATCCGTCGTAACGTGATCGCCTAGGATCGCCGGTACCGTGAAATCGTAGAATGGGTGTTGGAACTGAGATAGCTCAAGGTCTGCACCTTTCGCAAAGCCTAGATTATGGAAGTGCTCGATTCCCGCACGATCCATTACGTCTTTCGCCAATTCAGCAGCAACAATGATGCGCTCAGGCTTGCGTTCTGATGCTTCGTCACCTTCAACTTGGATAAGCACGTATTCTAAGTCATCACGTAGACATACCGCGCGGTTTGCAGGCAGTGTCCAAGGCGTGGTTGTCCAGATAACGATAGATACGTCACCTTGACCTTCATGACCTTCAGTCAGTTCAAACTGAGACAGAAGTGCCGCTTCGTCAGCCGCTTTAAAGCGCACGTCGATAGATGGCGATACTTTATCTTTGTATTCCACTTCGGCTTCAGCCAGTGCTGAGCCACAGTCTGTACACCAGTGAACTGGTTTGAAACCTTTCAGTAAGTGACCTCGGCTTGCGATCTTACCAAGTGCACGGATGATATTCGCTTCAGTTGCGAAATCCATTGTACGGTATGGCTTATCCCACTCACCCATGATACCAAGACGCTTAAAGCTCTCTTTCTGGCCTTCAACCTGACCTGCCGCATATTCACGACATTTCTCACGGAATTCAGCAGCCGTCACTTTTTGGCCGGGTTTGCCAACTTTCTTCTCTACCATCAACTCGATTGGCAGACCGTGACAGTCCCAGCCTGGAATGTATGGTGCGTCAAAACCTGAAAGTGTTTTGGATTTAATAATAATGTCTTTAAGAATCTTGTTTAATGCGTGACCAATGTGAATGTCACCGTTCGCGTATGGAGGACCATCGTGCAGTACGAATGACTTTTTGCCTTTCTTAGCCTTACGGATTTCACCGTAAAGATCTTCTTTGTACCAACGCTCAAGCATTTCTGGCTCACGATTGGCCAGGTTACCGCGCATTGGAAACCCTGTTTCAGGTAAGTTCAGGGTATCTTTATACTCACTCATCGATTCTTAATTCCGTTATATTGGGCGAAAATTAGACATTATGTTCAGCGGTGGAATAAACCGCTCAACGCTCAAGCTGATGTAGCCACACCCTTGCTACTTCAGCATCCAATTCAATTTGTTGTTTAAGTGCTTCAAACGACTCGAACTTTTGCTCATCTCTAAGCTTATGTAAAAGTTCAACTTCTAGCTGTTTACCATACAAATTAGCGTGAAAGTCGAATAAGTGTACTTCTAACTGCTGACGAACGCCATTGACCGTTGGTCGTTGACCAATATTAGCGACGCCACCAATCGGCTTATCTCCTAAACCAAGCGCTTGAACAACATAAACTCCGGAAACCGGAGATACACAGCGTTTCAAAGGAAGGTTCGCGGTAGGAAACCCGATGGTTCTACCTAGCTTTCTCCCATGAGAAACGCGACCGCTGATACTGTAATCTCTTCCCAGCATCTCCTTAGCGGACTGCAAGTCATTACGAGCCAATGCTTCTCTTATCGCTGTACTGCTGACTCGTAATCGCTGTAAACAAAAACTTTGGGTACTGACGACTTCAAAGCCGTAGTTTTTCCCGGCTTCCTGTAACATCGCAAAGTTTCCCGTTCGACCTTTACCGAAGCAGAAATCATCGCCAACGACAAGAAACTTAACACCCAATCGCTCAACCAACAAGTCACGGATAAACTGTTCCGCCGTTAGGTCTGCAAAATGACGATTGAAGTTAACACAAAGCAAACGGTCGATATCGAGCTTACTTAGCTGCACAAATTTGTCTCGCAGCCGCGTCAACCTTGCTGGTGCCTTATCTCGAGCAAACAGCTCCATCGGCTGAGGTTCAAAGGTCATCACAACCGAAGGCAACGACAGTTTCTCCGCTTGATCAGACACTTGCTGCAATACTTGTTGGTGACCTCTATGTACACCATCGAAATTGCCAATAGTCAGCACGCACCCATGATGGCGCGACTTAATATTGTGAATACCTCTTATCAGTTCCATTGGATACGGCTTCATGCCCCTGTTATACTTTGCTCTGTGTCAAACCGACGGATTATATACCAATCAACCTTATTCTGTCCCAGCTTTTAGGTCTTTAAAGCGCACTCCGAGTAAAAACACCACCGCTAAGTATACAGCAGCACCTAACCCAATGAGTATTGCTAATACCCCACTGCGATGAACAAAGCTCCACTCTAGCCATACGGACATGTCCTCAAGTTGCCATAAAATAGCGGCAACCATCGCGGCGCCAGCAACCACTAAACGTCCAATAAATAGGATGGTACGCTTAGTAATTTGATAAACCCCCGCCAAATGCAAACCACGATACAATAAAGCCATGTTCACAAAAGCCGACAGTGCGGTCGCAATAGCTAGGCCAACATAACCGTAGAACCAAGCAAAAATAGCGTTGAAGACCATATTCGTCACCATGGCTACGATGCCGTATTTCACTGGTGTTTTGGTATCTTGACGAGAGTAGTAACCTGGTGCCAATACTTTGATCAGCATAAAATTCAGCAAGCCTGATGAATACGCCAATAAAGATAGGGAAGCTTGGTGAACATCTTGCGGTGAAAATTCGCCACGCATAAATAGCACCATCAACATTGGTTTTGCTAATACCATCAAACCAAGCATTGCAGGGATCCCCAACAGAGTCACCATACGAATCCCCCAATCCATCGTATGCGCAAACCCTTCACTGTGAGCGTCTACGTGTTTACGTGACAATGCAGGCAGAATGACGGTCGCAATTGCGATACCAAACAGGCCTAATGGGAATTCCAACAAGCGATCTGAATAGTACAACCAGCTGATCGAACCGGTTTGGAGAAAGCTGGCAATAAAGGTGTCAAACAGCAAGTTGATTTGGCTAACCGAAACACCAAATAAAGCAGGGATCATCAACGTGCGGATTTTAACGACACCCGGATCGCGCCAGCCCCATTTCGGCTTAACCATCACTCCCGATTTAATAAGGAAAGGAATCTGGAATAAAAACTGAACCAAGCCACCAAGGAAAACGCCTATCGCGAGGCCGATTTCAGGTTGCGACATTTGCGGCGAGATAAACCAAGCCGACAAAATGATCATCACATTCAGAAAGACAGGAGTAAAAGAGGAAACCGCAAACTTACCTAATGTATTGAGAATCGCTCCAGATAGCGCGACAAAAGTAATGAACCACAGATAAGGGAAGGTGATTTTGAGCATCACACTCGCGAGCTCAAACTTTTCCGCCGATGGGCCACCATGCATCCAATCTAAGAACCAACCAAAACCAAATAAAGCGGTAACGACGCCAGAACCTAGCACCCCCAAAATGGTCACTATCGAAACAATGACACCGAGCGTACCCGCAGCACGAGCAATCAGCTCGCGGGTTTTATCCATATCGCCTTGAGCGTGGCTTTCGGTCAAGACCGGTACAAAAGCCTGAGAAAACGCACCTTCCGCAAACAGACGGCGTAAAAAATTAGGAATTTTATTCGCAAAGAAGAAGACATCAGCACTTGCGCCTGCCCCCATTAAATTCGCTACTACCACGTCACGCACTAGGCCGAGAACGCGAGAAATTAGTGTCATGGCACTGACGATCATGCCTGACTTGAGCAGTCGTTTACTCACTTTAACCTCGGTATATCACCTTAATATAGCCAACCCTATACCGCTAAGCCTTTGAAAGCACCAAATGGGCGTTAGAAATATATCCATTTATTGTCAGATCTAAGCGGATAATTATTAGCATTGGTCTAAAAATACTGTTAGAATCCCCGCCATCTTAACCGCGATGACCTTTCTTACCAAAACTTGTTTTGGTTTCGATGGGTTTTTGCACAAATCATTTGACATTTAGGCGCAAATGAGGGATAGTCCTCGCCCTTAAATTGTCATAGAAATAAGTTTTTGGGAGTTAGACCCTTGGCAAATAGTAAATCTGCTAAGAAGCGCGCTATCCAAGCTGAGAAACGTCGTCAGCACAATGCTAGCCGTCGCTCAATGATGCGTACTTACATGAAGAAAACTGTTGCTGCTATCGAAGCAGGCGACAAAGAAGCTGCAACTGCTGCATTCGCTGCAGTTACACCTATCCTAGACCGCATGGCGACTAAAGGCCTTGTTCACAAGAACAAAGCAGCTCGTCACAAGTCTCGTTTCGCTGCGCAAATCAAAGCTCTATAATAGAGAATTGGTTATACAGTGAAGAAAAAACCGGCTTTTGCCGGTTTTTTTATATCCAGATTTTGCGAAAGCGCAAAATCAAAGTAATAAAAAAGCTGGCAATGCCAGCTTTTCTTGTATGCGACGAGCGTTCTATTCGTTGTCTTCGCAGTAGAGAGCATGAAGTGTCTTGATCAGTGCTTTCACTTCATCACTTTTCAACGTGTAGTACACCGTTTGCGCTTCTTTTCTCGTCGTAACTAACTCATCGCGACGAAGCCAAGCTAAGTGTTGAGACAATGCCGATTGGCTTAGTGCTAATTTTGCACACAACTCCCCAACGGACAGTTCTTGATTAAGAAGTATACAAAGAATTTGTAAGCGTCTTTCGTTTGCCATCGCTTTAAGCAACACGACGGCTTTCGCGGAGTTTTTCTCCATTTCTTGTAGATTCATATGTTGGGCCTCTAGCTACAACCTACTTACTCCAACCTTGGCCAGTTTGTTGTGTTACAAATATCGTATAATTTACGCTTATAATTTTGTCGATAGTAATCTATTTGTTTGAGCAACGAAATGGATTCACTCAAACATTTGACTAAAATCTGCGTCACAAACGTTCTTTACTGCGGGGTGTTGAATCATTCGTTCAGCAAAAATGACGTAATACTCTTCTTTTAAATCCTCGACATGCCCGATCAACTGTAAACTGCGATCATCTTCAACCTCTGACATGTATACCGTTGGTGCCAAGAAAATCACATCATCACGGTAACGAGCAAAAGCTTTCATTAATGCCACATCATCAAACTCGCCAAGAACATCCGGTTGCAAACCTTGCCTATCAAACCACTGCAAAACTTTACGCCCCATCGCCGTACGGCTTGCTGGGATCAGAAGCTTCTTGTTCTCCAATATATCCGGAAATTTAGCGTCTGGGATGTCTGAAGAGGCAAAAAAGCTCATACTACTCTCACCAAGTTTCTTGCTGTACAGACCCGGGCTTTGGGTCGAATCCACCGGGCAGTCAGACAAAATCATATCCAGTTTGTGCTGAGATAAGCGTTCTAATAACAGTTCATGGGTCGATTCATAACAGCGCAGGTGAATGCTGTTATCTTCTGGTACCGTTGTCATAAGAACTTTACTAACCAAACGCTTAGAAAGTGCATCGGCAACGCCAACTTCAAACAAGATATTGGAATGCTGGCTGTAGTTGACGATATCAAGCATTTCGTAACTCAAACCAAACATACGGTCTGCATATTTAAATACCAATTGCCCAAGCTCCGTCGGCTCCACTGTGCGACCGTTACGCTTGGTCAACTTACCTTTCATTCGATCTTCCAGCGCTTTAATTTGCCCGGTCACCGTCTGAGGCGTTAGGAATAAAGCATCCGCCGCTTTAGTTACAGACCCTTGCTTGCAAACCATCCAAAAGTAATAAAGGTGATTGTAATTTAAATGTGACATAGCCTATTCCGAAAAAGAAGGTGACACTTTTTATACCAAATGTGACAACAACAAACAACAAACTCGACAAAACCTACATAAATTGCCGGTTACTTATACTTTTACCGAAACAAAGACATTCACACTGTCATAAAAGTAAAACCCCAAAGCACACTTTCGTACGGAAATGAAAATCAACACCCCATTTAAATTGTGATTTTTCAACTTAAAAATCAACAACTTGTCTTGAAATGAATTTTTGTTAACCGCTAACTCTCAAAAAGAACAATAAAAAATCCCTATAGAAAGCGAACTGTCATATTACTGAAATATTTCATCTCTAACATCGCCCCCAGATTCAACAACAGACCAAATAAACGAACTGAAAGGTCCACGGAGAAAATTATGATGAACCAAGCTACTTCAACAGCAGCGCCAATTTCGAGTACGACTCGCTGGTTACGCTGGGCTAACTTGGCATTCATGTTATATCTGCTTCTTCTAGCAGTATCTATGGTTGGTAGCGGCTTCAAATGGGCAACTGGCGATCAAGCTAAAGTACTATTTGAATTTGCGTCTCACCCAGTCGCAGGTCTAATGATCGGTTTGGTGGCTACAGCCCTAATCCAATCTTCAAGTACCGTAACTTCTATTATTGTAGGTTTGGTTGCAGGTGGTCTACCTGTAGAAACCGCGATTCCTATGGTAATGGGTGCGAACATCGGTACAACGGTAACGAATACTCTTGTTTCACTTGGTCACGTACGTTGTAAAGACGAATTCAAACGTGCCTTTGCAAGTGCAACGATTCATGACTTCTTCAACCTACTTGCTGTAATGATCTTCCTTCCACTGGAGATGATGTTCGGCATTCTAGAGAAAGTGTCTCACTGGTTGGTATCACCTCTGCTAAAAACAGGTGATATGAGCATGGGCGGTTTTGACTTCATCAAACCAATCACTAAGCCAGTTGTAAGTGCGATTAAAGAGCCTCTATCGACATTTGGTGACACCATGGGTGGTGTAGCCCTGATCGCTCTAGGTATCGGTACTATCTTCGTTGCTATCACCGTAATGGGTAAGCTAATGAAGAGCCTAATGGTTGGCCGTGCTCGTGATATCCTTAAGAATGCAATCGGTCGTGGTCCTATCCACGGTATCGTATCGGGTTCAGTTGTAACGGTACTTGTTCAGTCTTCTTCTACGACAACAAGTCTAATGGTTCCGCTGGTTGGCTCAGGTGTTCTGAAAGTACGTGACATTTACCCGTTCACTCTAGGTGCTAACATCGGTACATGTATCACGGCATTACTCGCAGCAACTGCAGTATCTGGTGAGTTCGCCGTATTCGCATTACAAATTGCACTCGTACACCTAGCGTTCAATATTTTGGCGACACTGTTCATCTTCGGCATCCCATTCTTACGTGAGATTCCAGTGAAATGTGCTGAGCTGATTTCTGAAATGGCAGTTAAAAACAAAGCCGTAGTGGCCGCTTACTTGCTAACGGTTTTCCTAGTACTGCCAGGCTCAATTCTTGCTCTGACAGTATAAAAATACGATTACCATCACTTATTTCTAAGCCCGCGACCTTGGTTGTGGGCTTTTTTTTGTTGGTTGTCTTACCTTCCTTCATCACTCTAAAGGAATGACAGAGAAAGAAATCGCAACAACAGCGAACTGGCTTCAATCTATACGTTGCTCTAAACCACTTTTCCACCGCAACAGGCAAGTCACTGACTGTTCCGAGTTGGTCTTAGCGCCATACCTGCAGCGAAGTAATAGGAAGATTCTCTTTCATAGAGCGACAAAAAAGGGCTACCCATAGAGGCTAGCCCTTTCATTATTGATTTATCTTTAAACGGAAAATGGATACTGAATTGGGTCGTGGTGCTCGTAGCCTTCTACCCAGAAGTCATCCAATGTTACCCACGTCTCCAAATCTTCTAGAGACTTGATTTCCGGATTAATATGGAACGTCGGTGCTTTTAGCGGTTCACGCTGTAACTGGATATCACGCATTGGTTCAAGCTGATCTTCATAGATGTGAGCATTGACAATCTTGTGGTAAGCCAGGCCAGGCTTCTTACCCGTTATTTGCGCCATGATAGCCAAGAAGACATACACTTGAACCATATTGAAGTTCAAGCCTAACGGGACATCACAAGAGCGCTGCGTACTATTTAAGTACAGCGTATCCCCCAGCAGTGAAAAGTGATGACTGTACATACAAGGGCGCAAACAGCCCATATGAAATTCACCCGGATTGTAAAAGTTAAGGATTTCACCACGGTCATCAACACCACGCGTCAAATCATCCACAATCTTACGCAATTGATCGATATGACCGCCATCTGGCTTCGCCCATGAACGTCCTTGAACGCCGTATACACGGCCCATGTCATCTTCACCTTTACGATACGGGTTGTTCAACCATGCTTGGTTTAAGTTTGCGTTCGCATCCCAAGTTTTAGTGCCTAACTTACGGAAGTCCTCTGCATTATCGTAACCGCGAATATAACCAAGTAACTCAGCGACCGCCGCTTTCCAAAAACTCTTACGCGTGGTCACGAGCGGAAATTGGTTGTTTGCGACGTCGTAAGACAAGTCCGCATTGATTACTGTTAGGCAACGTTTGCCAGTACGTTCGTTTTCAATCCAAACACCTTGGTCAACGATACGCTGACACAAATCTAAATACTGTTTCACACCCGTTCCTTACTTTGTTTTAACTTGTGCTTTATCTTGGTAAAGGCCACGTTTATATGCCCAAACCATCATTCCAACGCCCAAAATAATCATTGGTGACGATAATATTTGCCCCATCGAAATGTACCCTCCGAAGAGACCAAGTTGCGCATCCGGTTCACGGACAAACTCAATGAGGAAACGGAATGTTCCGTAACCCGCTAAAAATAGCCCTGACACGGCACCAAGTGGACGTGGCTTCTTAATAAACCAGTTTAAGATGAAGAATAGCACCACACCTTCTAGTAGCATTTCATATAGCTGAGATGGGTGGCGTGGTAAAGGCCCGCCATTAGGGAAGATGATTGCCCACGGTACATCGGTCACACGGCCCCAAAGCTCACTGTTCATGAAGTTGCCTAAACGCCCCATACCTAGGCCAAATGGCACAAGCGGTGCAACAAAATCGGCCACACCAAAGAATGTTCGACCGTTCTTACGTGCATACCAGAACATTGCGGTGATAACACCGAGTAGTCCTCCGTGGAACGACATCCCCCCCGTCCACACTTTAAACAAGTAAAGAGGATCGGCTAGAAACAGATCGAAATTATAGAAAAGAACATAGCCAACACGACCACCAATCACGACGCCAAGAAAGCCCGCAAACAGTAAGTCTGATACTTGCTCACGCGTCCAGCCGCTTCCCGGCTTGTCTGCACGACGATTAGCAAGCCATAAGGCAAAGATGAAACCAATCAAGTACATCAAGCCATACCAACGCACCGACACAGGACCAATAGAGATTAAAACCGGATCAATATTGGGAAATTCAAAGTATCCCTGAGACATAAATCATTCTCTTCTTATAGCAAATAAAACAAATATACCTAAGTAACCTCAAGAGGCTTGGGTATAAACTCACAGCAGCATTGTTGCTGCGACAAACATTAAGAACACCGCAAAGATTTTCTTTAATACCGTTGTAGGAAGGTTGGTTGCCATTTTCGCACCAAATTTGGTCGTCATCATCGACGTCATCGCTATCGAAATCAGAGCTGGCAGGTAAACATACCCAATACTATACGCAGGTAAACCTTCAACGTTATAGCCATGCAAAATAAAGCCCATCATGCCTGAAATCGCTATCACGCAGCCACATACTGATGATGATCCCACGGCTTTACGCATTTCGATCCCATGCTTATTCAAAAATGGCACTGATAGTGAACCACCACCAATCCCCGCAAGGCTAGATGCCACACCAATCCCCATACCATACATCACGGTGACGGAACGACTTGGCATCGATCTGTTTCTGGTTACTTTAATCGAGCGAAACATTTGTACAGCAAGACAAAAAACAATTCCCCCAAAAACTTTTGGTAAGTAATGGGTCGGGATCCACTCAGCAAGATTAGCACCAACAAAGCCACCAATCACCACACCTGGCATCAACCATTTCACCACAAACATGTCCACGTTGCCGAGTTTAAGGTGGTTCAGGGCGGATGAGCCCGATGTCACAATGATACTCGCAAGCGATGTGGCGAGAGCCATATGCATACTCATCTCAATTGGAATGCCCGCAAGTGGAAGGAGATACAACAATGCTGGCACAACAATCAGGCCGCCTCCGATCCCAAGAAGCCCCGCCATGACGCCAACAAAAGCGCCTAGCGCCAACAATAAAAAAAATAAAGAAACAGTCACAATTACCTACTTTTTACCCGCACGAATAAAGCCTGCAAATCCTTGTTGAATAAAAAAATCATGCATCATCTGGTGAATATCTTGTCCATAAGACATCGACATGGCTTGTTTGGCGAGTTTTTCTAGTTCTTTTTGTTCACTATGACGAATTAAGTATTTAACCTTAGCAACATTGGAGGTGTTCATACTCAAACAGGTATAACCTAACCCCAGTAGCAATAGTGCACCAAAGGGGTCTCCAGCCAACTCACCACAGATACAAACTGGCACTTGATACTGATGGCAGACATCATGAATTTGCTTCAAGGCTAAGAGCACGGCTGGGTGCATAGACTCATAAACATCCGCAACTCGAGAATTGTTCCGGTCCACCGCGAGCAAATATTGCGTCAAATCGTTCGTGCCAACAGATACAAAGTCGACTCGATGCGCAATTGCTGGCAATAAGTAAACCATGGATGGAACCTCAATCATGACACCGATGTCCGGCGCCGGGATCCGCTCATCCAGTAACACGACTTCACTGTAGGCTTGATTGATCAAGGTAATGGCATCATCCAACTCTTTAATGCCCGAAATCATCGGTAACAAAATACTCAAATTCCCGCTCTCAGCACTCGCTCTGAGCATGGCACGTAATTGGATTAAGAAAATGTCGGGATGATCTAATGTAAAACGGATACCACGCCAGCCTAAGAAGGGATTATCTTCCTCAATGGGTAGATATGGCAGCGGCTTATCACCACCAATATCTAAAGTACGCATCACCACACGCTGGTTTGGGTAACTATTTAATATTGCTTGGTACTGATGATACTGCTCATCTTCCGATGGAAAGTGATGTTGAAGTAAAAAGGCAATTTCTGTTCGATACAGACCGACGCCATCGACACCGGAGTTAATCGCAATATTGCTGTCTGCGCTAAGGCCCGCATTAAGCATCACTTCAACATGGAGGTCGTCGAGAGTCGTTGCTGGCAACGCAAGATCTTTATTGACCATTGCGTACAGCTCAGATTCTTCATTAACCAGGCTTCGATATTCACGCAGAAGCTGACGGTTCGGCTCTAAAAAAACCTCACCCGTATAGCCATCGACAATCCCTAGCTTACCATTCACCTCACAGGTGTTAATGTGAGCTCCCATGATAGCAGGGACGCCTAAAGCGCGTGATAAAATCGCCGCATGGGAATTCGCCGCACCTTCCAGTGATACGACGGCAAGCAGGTGCTGCTTAGGAATGGACGCCAGTAAGGTTGCCGTCAACTCATTAGCAACCAAGATAACCGGGCGATCAATCGCCGAATGCTCTTGCTCACTATTTTGTAGAAAGTACAACAGCCTTTGGCCAAGCTCTTTGATATCTTGTGCGCGCTCACGCAGATAGACGTCAGACATACGGGCAAAGCGGTTAGAGTAAGTCTCAACAACTTGACGTAAAGCCCATTCCGCTCGATCACCTTTCTCAATCTGTTTTTTAAGATCTCCGCGCAGCATAGGGTCGTTAAGTAAGTGAGTAAAAAGATCAAAAATGGCCAACGCATCTTTATTTATTTCACTGTCGAGTTTCTTACGCATACGGCGGAAGTCGTTTAATGCCCTCTCTACGGCAACCGCCAAAAGTTCGTGTTCACGTTCTTTATCCAGAGTCGATGTGGGGAATACATCATTTAAGCTAGGCTGGGTATTGTCAAACCAAAACTCCCCAATCGCCACGCCCGTAGAAGCAGGCAATCCTTTTATCACTTTAGGCTTCGATGCCAACTGCCAGTGACCGAGGTTTTGAGCATGAGCAATCAACACCGCAAGCTGAGCTGAGAGCGTCACAAGGAAAGACTCTTCCATCTCACTAAACAAACGTGGCGTTTTTTGCTGAATGACCAGAACACCTAATACTTTTTTGCGGTGAATGATCGGTGTACCGAGGAACGAGTGGTAAACCTGTTCACCAAGTTGAGGAAAAAACTTAAAATCAGGATGGGTCGCCGCTTCTGCAAGGTTTAGCGGTTCAGCACTACGCTTTACCAACCCTACCAGACCTTCATTGAAGTTGATATGAATACTATCGCCTTCAAAAATAAGGCCTTGAGTTGCCATCAACTCAAGGCGCTGCATTTCTTCATTTGCAAGATAGATAGTACAACACTCAGAACAAAGGGCAGCACAAGTCTCTTTTACCAATATATCAAAAGCCAGATGTACATCATCGACTCTGGAGACTTTTTCAACTATGTCCCTTAGCTGACTAAGCATGTTTATCCTCTACCTACGTTGCTTTTTTCTTTTCCCTTTCGTTTTACGCTCGCGAAAAGGCATCGCTAAAGATGCAAATTCTTTCATGGCTCGACGATAAACATCTCGCTTGAAAGAAACAACTTGCCTAACTGGATACCAATAGCTCACCCAGCGCCAACCATCAAATTCAGGGGATTTCCCACGCTGCATATTGATACGAGATTCATCGCATTCTAATCGCAACAGAAACCATTTCTGTTTTTGGCCGATACAAACAGGCTTAGAGTCCCAACGAACCAATCGCTTTGGTAACTTATATCTTAACCAATGACGGCTTGCTGCTATGATCTTAACGTCTTTATTCGTCAGACCGACTTCTTCATATAACTCCCTGAACATGGCTTGTTCAGGTGTTTCACCTTCGTCAATTCCACCTTGTGGAAATTGCCATGAGTGCTGCCCGTATCGTTTAGCCCAGAAGACCTGACCATGGTTATTACATATCACAATACCAACGTTGAGTCGGTAACCATCGCCATCTATCACCGGCTAACCTCTATGAATAATTTTTTATTACCGTGATTTTTCCACATATCCCCATTACTAGCAAACTTACTGATGTGATATGAGCAAGATTTATTAGCACCTCGCCTTCACTGGATATCTTTTACTCAAATCCAACTTTATCAACATAGCATTGAGACATGACCCACATTTATTCACCTTTTCTGTGAATAACTTTGTGAAGAAATCGACATCAACAATATTTTTTGTTCAACACCATTCTTAGCGCCATTATCTAAAATTGAGAAAAATCACAATAAACAACTGATAATAAATGATTATAACCTCTATATGAACAAAATGCGCCCTCATTTATTTTGATGATCTTTTCACCACACACAGATCGGTTAAAGATCGTTCAATAGGCTATTTATCCACATACAACAGGTAGGACTTCAGGTTATCTCGCTAAAATCAAGTCGCAATACACCGCCATAACACTGTGTATTCGTCCACTACCCATCAAGATCTTGTCGGTTGCTGTCATTTCTGTGGATAAGTAGTGAATTAATCATTCTTAATTCAGCTTGATGCAATCTTGGGCAGTGTATTTTCCGGTAATTTGGTAAACTCAATGTTTTAGTTATCACTATCACATTATGAAACCAGAACCACACTCTGAAGCTGAACTCATGGAAAGAGCACACGACATTGCAGGCTTAACATTTGCTGAGCTTGCAGAAGAAGCCGAAATGATCGTGCCTGAGAACTTAAAACGCGATAAAGGCTGGGTGGGTCAACTGCTCGAATGGCATCTCGGTGCGCCTGCGGGAAGTAAACCTCAGCAAGATTTCGCCAAGCTCGGGATAGAATTAAAGAGCATTCCTATTGGTTACTCTGGCAAGCCATTAGAGACGACCTTTGTTTGTGTTGCCCCACTGACAGGTGTACAAGGACTGACATGGGAAACCAGCCATGTGCGTAACAAACTATCTCGCGTATTGTGGGTACCCGTTGAGGGGGAGCGAGAAATACCGCTCGCAGAAAGACGTGTAGGCAGCCCACTAATATGGTCTCCTGACCAAGAAGAAGAACACATCCTAAGAAATGATTGGGAAGAGTTGATGGAAATGATCGTTCTAGGCAAATTCGATCAAATTTCGGCCAGACATGGCGAAGCACTGCATTTGCGCCCAAAAGCCGCCAATGCAAAAGCACTGACGGAAGCTTATAGCTCTTATGGAAAACCGATAAAAACCCTACCTCGAGGCTTCTATCTCAGAACACAATTTACTGAGCAGATCCTACTGAAGCATTACATCAACGCACAATCAGAATAATGATGCTGTCTTGGATCAGTGCGTCACCAGTGACAGTTCAATGTCACAGTACGAGTCAGAGCCTTCACTACCGAACTCATCGTAAGCGTTGTGCAGTCTCAAGTAGGCTTTATCTATCCCTAACCGCAGCAGCTCTTCTTTCACCAACTCTAACGACCCAAAGTGAATGGGATCTTCGCCATTTTTTATTGGCTCAAGCTGATGTTTATACTCCACTGCTAGCAAATAGTCAGAGACATCAGAACAACCAATCACAAAAACCTTAGGTTTTTTGTAGGTATCTTTGTGGTGGCCATGTAGCCACATGTCCAGTTGATGTATCTGCATAATTCACCTCCTTTACGGTTTAAGTGTAGTTGCACAATGCTCCGCTTTCGAGTCATCCAATCTACGAACGGAAATCATTTGCCCAGTTGGTTGGAATTCCCCTATATTGTAATAACTTACTCGACCGTAAACTGTGCAAGGAAGTGATATGCTATATACGAAGCTCCCTCACTCATCTCTAGAGATCAGTAAGATCAGCCTTGGTACTATGACATTTGGTGAACAAAATACTGAACGAGACGCCTTTGAACAGATCGACTTTGCTCTTGATTACGGGATTAACTTCATTGATACCGCAGAAATGTATCCCGTTCCACCGCAAGCTAAAACTCAAGGGCTCACAGAGCAATACATCGGGAATTGGTTAGCTAAGAGCGGGAAACGCGAGAAAGTGCTACTCGCAACCAAGATCGCAGGTCCGCGAAATGTACCTTATATTCGCGAGAATATGAGTCTCAATCGTCGTCATATCCATACCGCGATTGAGGACAGCTTACAGCGCTTACAAACCGATTATATAGACCTCTATCAGCTGCATTGGCCGCAGCGTCAAACCAACTGTTTTGGTGAGCTGAATTACCCCTATCCAGATAAACAAGAAGAAGTCACTTTAGTGGAAACATTGGAAGCACTAACAGAGTTGGTAAAATCAGGGAAAGTACGCTACATCGGCGTATCAAACGAAACGCCTTGGGGAGTGATGTCTTTGCTCCGACTCGCTGAAAAGCATGACTTACCACGTATCGTTTCCATTCAAAATCCCTACAATCTGCTCAACCGCAGCTTTGAAGTCGGTTTATCTGAAATCAGTCATTACGAAGGTGTACAACTATTAGCCTATTCACCACTGGCCTTTGGCTGTCTCAGCGGTAAATACCTTAATGATGCGAAACCTAGAGGCGCACGCTGCACCAAGTGGGAACGCTTTGCTCGCTATTTCACACCACAGGGTATAAAAGCGACCGAGGCATACGTCAATTTAGCAAGAGAACATGGTTTAGATCCGGCACAAATGGCACTCGCATTTGTTAATCAACGCCCATTTGTTGCTTCAAACATCATTGGCGCGACGAATCTAGAACAGCTAAAAACCAACATAGAGAGTATTGAGATCGTCTTAAGTGACGAGCTATTAACAGAAATCCAAGCCATTGGTACGACCTACTCGAACCCTTGCCCATAAGCGAAGCAACGCTAAAGTAGCAAACACTAAAATCAAAACAGGCTGACCACAATGGTCAGCCTGTTTTGATTATATTAAGCCCAAATTGAACTGAATACGTATGATGGATCGTTCAACTTGGGCTTTGGATTACGTCAGTATTCGCGAAGTTAACACTCGACGAAGGTGATGGACTCGACGCTCAACTTTAACGACATCAGGAATGCTGCTATGAGTTGAACGGCGTTCTTTGTCCAAACCTATGTCTCTCAACAGATGTTCGTTCGTCCATGGAATGTTATGACTACTGCGACGAACCGTTCTCTGCCACTGTTTTTCCTCACGTTTTAGGTCTGCCTTTACTAGCAAAGTAGCCAGTTTCAAATAGATAGAATGACGCATAATGTTTTCTCCAAATTACGATAAATGATCGACTGGGGAAAAATAGTGCGTGTTTTAAACAGAAGGAGTCTGCTGAGACTAAGCCGCTACTTTTCCGCAGCCTAGTGAGATTGATAGGTGACGGATTAATTTAATCGAATGAGCCTGTTGTATCCTGTTTGACCGTCTTAATGGCTAGACGAACGACAGGCATACGATCAGCGCAAGCAGTGGTGTTAACAACATATTGTTTCATCTTGCGCCTCCTAGCTAAAAATTAATCCGTGATTGAAATGATATAACTCTATGAGTTACGGTTAAATTGTAAGCAACCCTGCGTAATTATCAACCCGCGTTTTTTCTTTCTAGCAAAAAACAAATTAAATTTTCACATATCGGTTGCATATGCATTTTGAAATAACACATTCACCCAAAGAATGGGTTGCTTGTGAGATTTTATAAAAACCATAATCGGAATAAAAAAAGGGAACGATACGTCCCCTTACGCTATTCTGCCATCACTAGACCGTTTGATCTGAAATCAAATTGTGCTTATTGAGCAGACGGTACATCGTTGCGCGTGACACCCCCAGCTCTTTGGCTGCATTTGATACCTGACCTGAATGCGACTCAAGAACCACCAGCAATGCATCACGCTCACTCTTCTCTCGGATCGATTTTAAACTACGCTTAGACTCGTTACGTTGCGGTAAGTCGAGGTGAATACCTTCAATCATGATGCTATCAGACATTAACACCGCACGTTTTACTTGATTCATCAGTTCGCGTACATTACCAGGCCAGAAGTAACGCGTCAGGGCTTTAAGTGCATCTTCAGAGAAACTCTTCGCCTGCGAATTGTACTCTTTTGAAAACTCTTGCAAATAGTAGCGAGCGAGTAGCGATATATCACTTGCACGCTCTTTCAAACTCGGGACGTTAATGCGTAATACACTGATGTAGTGATACAGCTCTTCGTTAAAGTCACCATCAATCAGTGCTTTTTCTACATCTGATGAGTTCGCAGCAAGGATGCGCACGTCAACATTCTTAATGCCTTCTTTCGTTTCAATCGTCCCCTCTTGAAGAAACCTCAGCAGGTTCATTTGCTGATCTTTTGAAATCGTTAGAATGTCATTCAATAGCACCGTTCCGCCATCAGCTTGCTCTAGTAAGCTAGGACCAATACTTGGGTCAGCATTGATACCAAACACCTCCGCCTGAAAGCGCTGTTCATTCAATGCGCGGCAATTGATAGACAAAAACGTCTTATGCGAGCGAGAAGAAACCTTATGAATCGCGCGCGCAACGGCTTCTTTGCCCGTCCCACTCTCTCCGTAAATTAGGATACTCACATCGGTAGGACCAATGCGTTTAACTTGGTCTCGTAAACGTTTCATTGGGATTGACTCACCAATCAGGCCCATGTCTAAACTGTTACCAAAACTTGGCCACACTTTTTTCTCAATCTTGAGCATACCAAGCTGATGGCCTATGGTACTCAGCAACTGTGCATCTGGAATTGGTGCAGTAAAAAAATCAATACAGAAGTTCACGATAAACTGACAGATAGTATCGACCCCGAGCTGTGACTCGCGGATAAATGCTAGCCAACGAACATGCTTGTGAGAACTCACTAAGTTTGCCAATCCATTCAAGCTGAATTCATCATGACTGAGATCGACGATGCCAATGCATGGCCCAATATCTTCTAACAGTGTGTTGGCTTTACGTAAATCCCCCACTTGGTGACATTTCCACCCCACTTGCTCTAATACTGATAACCAAGGTTCATAGTTACCACCGACGACAACAAGCGACCCAGGAATGGAATCCATCTTAAACTGCCCAACCATTCGCTAACCCTTATTCATTATTGATAAATCTTATGTTCTACAAACCGATCTTTGAGAACGGGTAACATTATCGAGACTACTGCCGGATTAGTCTGTCTCACTTTTAAGACTATGCAACAGATTGGGATTTTTCTAGAATTCATTTGCATAGTCACACTAAAAAAGTCATCAATTATTTGAATTTACTCGAATTTTAGACATAAAAAAAACCACCCGAAGGTGGTTTTTCATTTCTCAGCAAGAAAATTACGCTTGTGGGCGCATTGCTGGGAATAGGATCACGTCACGAATAGTGTGCGTGTTAGTCAGTAGCATAACCAGACGGTCGATACCAATACCTTGACCCGCTGTTGGTGGTAGGCCGTGCTCTAGTGCAGTAATGTAGTCTGCGTCGTAGAACATTGCTTCGTCATCACCAGACTCTTTCGCTTCAACCTGTGCTTTAAAGCGTGCATCTTGGTCTTCTGCATCGTTAAGCTCTGAGAAGCCGTTTGCCACTTCACGGCCACCGATGAAGAACTCAAAACGGTCTGTGAAGAACGGGTTATCATCGCTGCGACGAGCCAATGGAGAGATATCCGCTGGGTAGCCAGTGATGAATGTAGGCTGCATTAGTTTAGGCTCTGCCGTTTCACCGAAGATTTCTTCTAGTAGCTGACCACATGTCCAGAAAGGTTCTACTTCTACATGAACTGATTTCGCAATAGAAACCATCAGATCACGGTTTTGTAGATCCGCTTCAGTTAACGCTTGGATCTCAGCGTGGTCTGGGTTGTAGTGCTTGATGGCTTCAAACATGCTCATACGTGCATAAGTGCCGCCAAATTCAACCGTTTCATCACCGTAAGGCATTGAGGTTGAACCTAGAACTTCTAGAGCAACTGAGCTTAGTAGTTCTTCTGTTAGATCCATAAGATCTTTGTAGTCTGCGTACGCCATGTAGAATTCCATCATCGTGAATTCTGGGTTGTGACGCGGAGAAAGACCTTCGTTACGGAAGTTGCGGTTGATTTCGAATACGCGATCGAAACCACCAACCACTAGACGCTTCAGGTATAGCTCTGGCGCGATACGTAGGTACATTGGCATATCTAGCGCGTTGTGATGCGTGATGAATGGACGCGCACTCGCACCGCCAGGGATTACGTGCATCATTGGCGTTTCAACTTCCATGAACTGCTTTGAGATCATAAAGTTACGGATTGCAGACATGACTTTAGAACGTACAACGAACGCATTGCGAGAATCTTCGTTTACAATGAGATCAACGTAACGCTGACGGTAACGCATTTCTTGGTCTGTCAGGCCGTGGAACTTCTCTGGCAGTGGACGCAGCGCTTTTGTTAGCAACACGTACTCTTCCATGTTTACGTATAGATCGCCTTTACCAGATTTATGTAGCGCGCCTTTCACACCGATGATGTCACCGATGTCTAGACCTTGGTATTGATCTTTTAGTACTTTTTGTACTTCTTTATCAGCATACGCTTGAATACGGCCAGATGTTTCTTGGATTACAAGGAATGGGCCACGCTTAGCCATGATACGACCAGCAATTGCTACTACGTGGTTAAGCTCTTCTAGCTCTTCCTTGCTCTTTTCACCGAACTCTTTTTGAAGGTCGCCAGCTAGGCTGTCACGACGGAAATCATTTGGGTGGCCGTTTGCTTTGCAGCTCTTTCGGATTGCATCCAATTTAGCGCGGCGCTCAGCAATTAGCTTGTTCTCTTCTTGAGTAGAGGCTTCTTGTACAGTTTCGTTTTGAACAGCATCAGTCATTTTCGATGTATCCTGTTTTTGTCGGTGAAAAGCGTTACAAGCCTGACTTCAGGCTAGCTTCAATAAATTTGTCTAGGTCGCCATCTAAAACCGCTTGAGTATTGCGGTTTTCAACGCCCGTGCGGAGGTCTTTAATGCGAGAATCATCTAAAACGTAAGAACGGATCTGGCTGCCCCAGCCAATGTCAGATTTTGCATCTTCATTAGCTTGTTTTTCCGCGTTTTGTTTCTGCAGCTCAAGCTCAAATAGCTTCGCTCGAAGCTGTTTCATTGCCTGATCTTTGTTCTTGTGCTGAGAACGGTCATTCTGACATTGCACGACTGTGTTCGTAGGAACGTGAGTAATACGTACCGCAGACTCAGTGGTGTTAACGTGCTGACCACCTGCACCTGACGCACGATAAACATCGATACGTAAATCGGCAGGATTAATGTCGATATTAATGTTTTCATCAATCTCAGGGTAAATAAACGCAGAGGCAAATGACGTATGACGACGACCGCTTGAGTCAAATGGCGACTTACGAACAAGGCGGTGCACGCCAGTTTCGGTGCGTAACCAACCGTACGCGTACTCGCCTGAAATTTTCACTGTCGCGCCTTTAAGGCCTGCAACATCCCCTTCAGAGACTTCGATTACTTCGGTTTTAAAGCCTTTTGCTTCAGCCCAACGCAAGTACATACGTAGCATCATGGAAGTCCAGTCTTGCGCCTCAGTACCGCCTGAGCCTGACTGTAAATCAATATAACAATCAGAAGCATCGTGATCACCGGCGAACATACGGCGGAATTCAAGCTTCGCTAGCTTGTCTTCAAGCTCTGTCAGTTCAGGTTCGATTTCGTCAAACGTTTCTTGATCTTCTTCTTCAACAGCGAGTTCAAGAAGACCTTCAACGTCCTCGACACCTTGCTCTAGCTGATCAATCGTTTCAACAACCGCTTCTAATGATGCGCGTTCTTTACCGAGTGCTTGTGCGCGCTCTGGTTCGTTCCACACATCCGGTTGTTCAAGTTCTGCGTTGACTTCTTCTAGACGCTCTTTCTTAGCGTCATAGTCAAAGATACCCCCTCAGGACATTTGTGCGTTCAGACACATCCTGCAGACGGTTTTTAATTGGATTGATTTCAAACATGTTGGCTCAACATTTTAGAATAGAATTTAACCGAGAAATTCTACTCAAAAATGTGACGGAGATACAGGAAAATTTCGGGTGGGAAATCAGATTGCAATTAGAGAGAGCACGGTCATAAAATTTTGAGTCCACTAAAGGGCGACCGTACTCTATAGTAAGCGAAAAATGAGAATTTACTTGGCTTCGATATGATCAATCATCAGTTGCAATGATTGATTACCACGAAATTCATTAATATCAAGTTTATAGGCTAAACGTACCGTTTTAACGGATGCATCCGGCCAGCGACGAAGATCTACATTAAACGTAATACCGTCAATCATGATGTTGGTTGGATGCCCTCTATACAGTGGTTCTAGCATCAATTTTAAGTGCTTCTCTCCCACCAGTTTTTGGTGCAGCACTTTAAACTCACCATCAAAGATTGGCTCAGGAAAAGCCTGCCCAAACGGCCCACCAGCGCGCAACTGTTCAGCGACATGCATAGAAAACTCTTCTGGTTTGAGTTCGCCGTCAGAAAGAATGATGCCCTTCAAGGCGGCTTCATCAAGCTCCTTCTTAACCACATCATCAAATAGACGGCTAAAGCGCTCAAAATCTTGTTCTTTAATGGTTAAGCCTGCCGCCATCGCGTGACCACCAAACTTGATGATCAAACCTGGGTTTTGCGTATCGATGAAATCGAGAGCATCACGCATGTGCAGACCTGGAATCGAACGACAAGAACCTTTAATGGTACCTTCACCTCCATCAGCAAAGGCAATCACTGGGCGATGGAACTTATCTTTGATGCGCGAAGCGAGAATACCAATCACACCTTGGTGCCAATCACGTTGGAACAATGCCAAGCCACATGGCAACTTGCTATTTTCACCAAACTGTAAGCGTTCACAAAATGCCATGGCTTCTTGCTTCATGCCCTCTTCAATCTCTTTACGAGTTTGGTTAAGGCCATCAAGCTCACTCGCCATTCGACGTGCTGCGTGAATATTGTTACACATCAACAGCTCAACCCCGAAAGACATATCATCCAAACGACCTGCTGCATTGATACGAGGCCCCAGTGCGAAGCCAAAATCAGACGCCACCAAACGGCGAGCATCACGCTTTGCCACTTCGATCAGTGCTTGAATCCCCGGGCGTGCTTTACCAGCACGAATACGCTGCAAGCCTTGGTGCACCAAGATGCGGTTGTTCTCATCAAGCGGAACCACATCAGCTACAGTTCCAAGCGCAACTAAATCGATCAGCTCCATCAACTTTGGCTCTTGCATGCGTTGCTTTGCGAACCAGTTCTGTTTGCGCATGTAAACACACAGCGCCATCATCAGATAGAAAGCGACGCCAACACCCGCAAGTGCTTTAGATGGGAACGCACAGCTGTCGAGGTTCGGGTTCACCATCGCATCGACATCTGGCAGAACGTGCCCCGGAAGGTGGTGATCGGTCACGAGAACGGTTATGCCATTTTCTTTGGCATAACGAACGCCTTCAATCGACGATACCCCATTATCCACCGTCATGATCATTTCTGCGCCAAGCTCTAATGCTTGATCAACCACTTCAGGGCTCAAGCCATAGCCATCTTCAAAACGGTTCGGCACTAGGTAATCAACGTTGTTGCTACCTAACATGCGTAACGCGAGCACAGACAGCGCTGAGCTAGTCGCACCATCGGCATCGAAGTCACCCACGACAATAATACGCTTTTGCTCATTAATCGCTTGAAAAAGCAATTCCACCGCCTGTTCAATACCACCTAACTGTTGGTAGGAATGCAAACCGCGTGCAGAAGTTTCAAGCTGTGCTACATCCGTGATGCCACGATTGATGTAAATGCGCTTGAGAATCGAGGGAATGGAATCAGGAAGAAGAGAAAGATCCGGTTCAGGACGTCGTTGAATTTCTATCATGTTTGAAAAGAGCCAGCAATCACGGCTGGCTCTACTCCTTAAAGGATTATTGTTGCTCTAAACGTTTTAGCAGTTCTGCTGGTGGCAGGTAACCACCAACTAGCTCACCGTTTGGTAGGAAGATCGCTGGTGTACCAGAAATACCAAGCTCACGACCGAGATTGTAGTGTGCTTTGATCGTCTCTTTACACTGATTGAGATCTTTCACTGGATTATCAAAAGTACGTTCCACTTTCGCGTTGTGCATTGCCGCTTTAGGATCCTCTGCACACCAGATCGTCGCCATTTGCTCAGCGGCCGGACCAGTAGCACCTTGACGTGGGTAAGCTAGGTAACGAACGGTAATGCCTAGATCGTTGTAGCCCTGCATCTGGCTGTGCAGACGCACACAGTAGCCACAAGTGATGTCTGTAAAGACTGTCACCACGTATTTCTCATTCTCTGCTTTGTACTCAATAGCACTATCAGAGAACTCAGCGATTTTTTTCGCGTTCAATGGCGCTTGACGCTCAGCAATCACGTCTTTGTAACCACCATTTTCATCCACAGAATAAAGCGTACCAGCAATAAAGTGATTACCATCGTTTGAGGCAAACAATACACCACCATTGGTTTGAAGTTCTAATAGACCTGCGACGTCTGATGGTTGAATGTCAAGAATCGACAACCCCAGTTTAGAGAACTTCGCCTTAAGCGCCTCTTCATCAAAATTTTGCTTTGCCGCAGGTGCGACTTGTTGTGCTGGAGTTTCCGTTTTTGCCTGCCCCTCTTCAGCACCACAAGCGGCGACGAAAAACGGTAAAGTCAGCAGAGTTAGTCGGCGTAATACGCTCATTAAATTCACCTTAAAATAAAATCGTTTCATCCAATGAGATAAAGGATGCAACAAACCATCATTATGCTCTTGGGTGGTGTTGACTGTGGATTTGTTTCAATCGCTCAGTCGCTACGTGAGTATAAATTTGTGTGGTCGATAAGTCACTATGCCCCAACAGCATCTGTACGACTCTAAGATCGGCGCCATAGTTCAATAAATGTGTCGCAAAAGCATGGCGCAAAACGTGTGGTGACAATTGTTCCCCATCAATACCTGCTATCACTGCGTAGTATTTTATACGGTGCCAAAAGGTCTGGCGGGTCATTTGTCTTGCTCGTTTACTTGGGAACACAACATCCGACGTCGCCTCCCCCAATAGAGCAGACCGCCCTTGTTGGATAAATGTGTCAATCCAATCCACGGCATTCTCCCCCATCGGAACCAAGCGCTCTTTGCCGCCTTTACCCGTTACGCGAACCACCCCTTGTCGCAGGCTGATGTTTTCCATAGTGAGGCTCACTAACTCTGTCACACGTAAGCCCGTCGCATAAAGCAGTTCAAGCATGGCTTTATCGCGCAACTCGATAGGGTCATTGGGGTCTGGCGCATCAAGCAGCGCGTCGACTTGTTCTTCACTGATGTCTTTCGGTAGGCGTTGTGGCAGCTTTGGGCTCACCAACAGTGCACTCGGATCATCGGCACGCACTTTTTCGCGGTGGAGGTACTGAAATAAACGGCGAATAGCCGATAACATACGCGCGCGCGAAGTCTGCTTGTAATCCAAATCCGCCAGATAAGATTGATACTCTTGCAGGCCAGACAGGCTAATGAAGTCAAGGCGGTAGCGCTGTTGTTCCATCCACACGAGCAATTTCATTAAATCATTTCGGTATGAAGCTAGTGTATTCTCTGACAAGCCACGCTCCATCCACATCGCATCCAAGAATTGCTCAACAAGACCAAAATCTTGTTGATTGACAGGCTGTTTTGCCGTCATGCACGCTTCCTTATCTGTTTATATTTACAGTGTTGAGAGTAAGGCAACTGCCCAGCCAATACCATAAAAAATCATCCCGCTTAGGATATTCGCTGCAATTTCCCTCAGTTTATGGTTAGAATCTGCTACAACAGCAACATAGAAAACGACAAATATAATGAAAATCGGACTCTTTTACGGCTCAACGACCTGCTACACCGAAATGGCAGCAGAGAAAATTCGCAATATTATTGGTGAAGACCTTGTCGACATTCACAATGTGAAAGAGGCACCGTTATCACTCATGGCTAACTACGATCTGCTGCTGATTGGCATTTCTACTTGGGACTTTGGTGAAATTCAAGAGGACTGGAGTGCGATTTGGCAAGACATCACAACCACGCCACTCAAAGACAAAGTCGTCGCGCTATTTGGCTTGGGTGATCAAGAAGGTTACGGCGAATGGTACTTAGATGCGATGGGGCTTTTACACGATGAGCTAAAAGCCACTGGCGCACAATTTATTGGTTACTGGCCAAACGAAGGTTATGAATTTGAAGCGTCGAAAGCGCTGACCGAAGATGGTAGCCAATTTGTTGGCCTTGCTCTGGATGAAGATTCACAATACGAACTGAGCGATGAGCGCATCGAAACATGGTGTGAGCAAGTGTTAGTCGAATTTCACGACACGCTATAAGCCGCGACAAACTGATTACAAACAAAAAGCCCGGTAAAGCGATTCACCGGGCTTTTTTACATTTTATTTTTTACATTTTATTAGTCGACAATTACGCCGCTTCTTCCGCTAGCTCTTGACGAGTTGACTTCGCGAAGAAGAAAGAGCAAACAATCGCGGCCGTAGTTGGTAGCAACCAGCCCATACCCACTTCAAATAGTGGCAACATGCTGAATGCCGATACGTCCAGACCAGCAACCTTTGCTGCATCAATCAACGCAAATAACAGCGACACAAGCAGTACTGAGCGGTAAGCAACGCGTGGATTTGGTAGCTTGCTACGAACAAACGTTAGAGTAACCAACGCCACTGCGACTGGGTACAATGCAAATAATGCAGGTACGGATAGCGAGATTAATTGAGCTAAGCCAACATTCGCAACTAGGGCACATGCGGCACCGTTAATGATAACCCAATGCTTGTACGACAGGGATGTCTTAGAACTAAAGAAGTCAGAACACGCAGAGATCAAACCGATAGCCGTTGTTAAGCACGCAAGTAGTACAATGATTGACAATACAATCTGACCGTATGGGCCGAATAGTGCTTGCACGTACTGGCTTAGGACTAGACCACCATTGTCCGCGCCAGCTGCAATTGTTGCACTGGTCGCGCCTAAGTAAAATAGAGAAATATAAACAAATGCAAGACCTGCGGCAGCAATACAGCCCGCGTAGATCAAGTATTTAGTTGTTGCTGCACGTTCAGTGATACCTTTGCTACGCAGTGAGTCCACCATTAACATACCAAACATCAACGATGCAAAAGTATCCATGGTGTTGTAGCCCTCAAGGAAGCCTTTAGTCAGTGGTTGAGTTAGGTATTCGCCCCGTGCGGCCATCATTTCCCCTTGAGGATCAACAAATACCGCAATAGCAAGAATGATCAAGCCAAGGAACAAAACTGGCGTTAGCACTTTACCTATCAAATCAATCAAACGACCTTGAGACCAAGCGAAAGCCATTGCTACCGCGAAGAACAAGATTGAGAATGCCGTCAGATGCGCTTGAGATGCACCTAAAAAGAATGGTTTTACTGCCATTTCGTAAGCGACAAGACCAGTACGAGGCGCAGCAAATGCAGGACCGATGATAATGAAGATCAACGCCGCCATCAGCACCGCTGCTTTCTTAGGAAGATCTTGAGTCAAGTGATCCCAAGAGCCACCAGCCACAGCAATAGCAACGATGGTAATAAGAGGTAGACCTACCGCTGTTAGCAAGAAACCAAACATTGCAGGCAGCAGGTTCTCACCTGCTAACTGACCTGCTAGTGGTGGAAAAATGATGTTGCCGGCACCCAAAAAGAACGCAAATAGCATAAAGCCTACTGCGATAATATCTGTTAGTTTTAACGTCTGCTTCACAGATAACCCTTACTTCTAATTAATGAATGTTGTGTATGCATAGACCACTTTTGATTATCTAAAGTAAATAGATACTCGTGGTTTAATCTATTATATTTCGCCGAATAATGACGAAAGACTCATCATTTGGCAACCTTAAAGAAAAAAACACCATATTAATTTACCTACGGAAGCTAAAAGCAGTTAATACATCTAGCATTTGGTGATAGGGCAGTCTTTTACACCAAGTAAATTACAAAACAATTTGATAACCAACAAAACAAGACCCTGTACAATTACGAAACAACAGCAAAATTAACTTAAATATTGAGCAAGTGCGAAACATCATGAATAATCCATCATTCAAAACTAAGGGCTTCAAATTTAAGCAATTTACTATCGACGGAAGTGAAAGTGGCATGCCCGTTAGCACCGATGGTGTTCTACTAGGCGCATGGTTTCAAAGCCATCGTGAAGTAAATATTCTCGACATTGGAACCGGAACGGGGTTACTCGCGCTGATGTGTGCTCAGCGCTTTACCAAAGCAAAAATTACCGCCGTAGATATTGAAAAAACGGCGATTGACGCCGCACGTGACAATTTTGCCCACTCTCCTTGGCGAGATAGGCTGTCTTTGTTGCACGCCGATGTATTGAGCTTTGAAGCTCCACACGCATTTCAACACATTATCTGTAACCCCCCTTACTTTAACAGTGGAGAGCAATCGAAGCAGAGCCAACGTGCTACCGCAAGACACACAGATACCTTGCAGCACGATGCATTACTCAAACGCTGTTATGAATTACTTTCGCAAAATGGAACGGCCAGTTTTGTGCTGCCGATTACGGAAGGCGAACAGTTTATTACCTTAGCAAAACAACAAGGATGGTACCTATCACGCATCTGTCGCGTGCAACCATCACAGAAAAAGCCTGTGCACCGCGTACTATTTGAATTAGCAAAGCAACCTTGTGATACTCAAGAATCACAGTTGCTTATCCACACAGATGCGGGGTACAGCGAGGATTTTATCCAGCTAACTCACGAGTTTTATCTTAAGATGTGAAATAACATGTGATCCTTATCACTAATCACTTTATAATATGCGACCTTTTAAAATCTATGCTGCTTTCGCGAACCATTAACCAAGCTTTGCTTGTGGAGAACTCATTGTGATCAGAACCTTTGCTGAACTTGATCTAGACTCAAACTTACTTGAAGCCATTGAAGAGATGGGCTACGAGCGCCCAACTAAAATTCAGGCAGAAGCGATTCCACAAGCGTTAGATGGTCGTGACATTCTAGCGTCTGCACCAACTGGTACTGGTAAAACGGCGGCATTCGTACTGCCAGCACTGCAATATCTGCAAGATTTCCCACGTCGTAAACCTGGACCTGCGCGTATTCTGATCCTAACACCAACTCGTGAACTTGCGATGCAGGTAGCGGATCAAGCTCGCGCACTGGCAAAAAATACCAAGCTAAACATCTTCACCATCACGGGTGGTGTTCAATACCAAGAGCACGCAAACATCCTAGCGACCACGCAAGACATCGTGGTGGCAACTCCTGGACGCCTGCGTGAATACATTGATGCTGAACGTTTTGATTGTCGTGCCATTGAATGGTTAATTCTGGACGAAGCAGACCGCATGCTAGATATGGGCTTTGCGCCTACCGTCGACCGCCTATCTAACGAATGTCGCTGGCGTAAGCAAACCCTTCTTTTCTCTGCCACACTAGAAGGTAAAGGTGTCGAAGGCTTTACCGCCGATCTACTGAATGAACCCGCAGAGATCGACGCGAAATCACCACTGCGTGAACGTAAGAAGATCGCACAGTGGTACCACCGTGCTGATGACGCAGAGCATAAACTTGCCCTGCTAAAACACATCATCACAGAGCAGGCAGAGCGTACCATCGTGTTCCTGAAGACTCGTGAGCGTCTGGGTGAGCTTCGAGCACAGCTAGAAAGTGCACAAATCCCATGCTCTTGGATTCAAGGTGAAATGCCACAAGATCGTCGTAACAACGCAATTTCTCGCTTCCGTGACGGCACCGTAAACGTATTACTGGCAACCGATGTGGCTGCTCGTGGTATCGATTTGCCAGACGTATCACACGTAATCAACTACGACATGCCTCGCACTGCTGACGTATACCTTCACCGCATTGGCCGTACAGCGCGCGCAGGTAAAAAGGGTAACGCAATCTCTATCGTAGAAGCGCACGACCAACCAATGCTGGATCGCGTGGCGCGTTACGTGAAAGAAGACATCAAAGAGCGCTTCGTTAAAGAGATGCGCCCTAAGCACAAGAAACCTGTGTTTAAGAAGAAAAAGAAAAAAGACGACAAGAAAAAAACAGTGAAAAAGAAAGTCGCGAAGAAGAAATAATCGTGCGAATTAATTTCTAATAACAAAAGCAAAAGGGTTGGCACTGCCAACCCTTTTTTATCTCTATCGCCGATAAGAATCCATCGCGTGATCAGTTTTGCTCTTCGCGCTTAAACACCAAATCTGTTGGTGTCGACTCTTCTTCTACGAAATAATAACCCGCCGTATTGAACTGAGTTAAGTCCGCGACACTTTTTATTCGGTTTTCAATGATGTAACGCGCCATCATGCCGCGTGCTTTCTTCGCATAAAAGCTGATCACCTTGTATTGACCATTCTTACAATCTTTAAAGATTGGCGTGATCACTTGCGCATCCAAATTCTTCGGCTTGACCGCTTTAAAGTATTCATTCGATGCGAGGTTGATCAGAACATTATCGCCTTGTGCTGCAATGGCTTCATTCAGCTTATCGGTAATCACGTTCCCCCAGAACTGATAAAGGTTGCTGCCTTTATCGTTCGCAAGCTTAGTGCCCATCTCAAGACGGTATGGTTGCATCAAATCAAGCGGCTTAAGCAGACCGTATAAGCCAGACAGCATGCGTAAGTGATCTTGAGCGTAATCGAAATCGGCATCAGAAAGGGTTTCTGCTTCAAGACCAGTGTACACATCACCTTTAAACGCAAGAATCGCTTGGCGCGCATTATCTGTAGTGAAGGTCTCACTCCACTCTTGGAAACGGCCCACATTCAAATCAGCGATCTTATCGCTTACTTTCATCAGTGATGCCACGTCGGCAGGTGTTAACTTACGGCATACCTCGATCAGCTCTTTTGAATAGCTAACCAAGTCTGGTTGAGTAAACTTCTCGGTCGCGAGTGGTGATTCGTAATCAAGCGTTTTAGCAGGAGAAACGACGATAAGCATGACTTTAACTTCCCTAATTTTATTTTCCATTAGGGTACAAAAAAAGCCATGCATTGTCTGCATGGCTTTTTGAATCGTGTTGATAGCTTTCAACGATGATTGGACGTCACTTAGTCTTCTTTCTTTGTGTTGTCCCAAATGCCATCTTCTAGCTGAGATTTAAGCTCAGGAAAATCGTTGACATCAAACGTTGGTACTTTACCTTCATCTAATTGACGGTTGTAATCTTTCGCCAACTTAATCACGATGCCTGACAGCAGTATAATTGCCACCAAGTTCACTATCGCCATCAAACCCATAGAGACGTCAGCGAGTGACCAAACCACTGGTAGAGAAGCTAGTGCACCGAACATCACCATGCCTAGTACAACGATACGGAAAATGCCTAGACCTGCTTTGTGGTTGTGCTCGAGGAAGATTAGGTTCGTTTCAGCGTATGAGTAGTTTGCAATGATTGACGTAAACGCGAAGAAGAAGATCGCTACCGCAACAAAGATGCTTCCCCAATCACCCACTTGTGAGCTCAATGCGCGCTGAGTTAGCTCGATACCTGTTACTTCCGTTGCTTGGCCAACGTACTCACCTGACATCAGGATGATCGCTACCGTCGCAGAACAGATAACAATCGTATCCATGAACACGCCTAGCATCTGTACATAACCTTGAGACGCAGGGTGTGGCGGGTAAGGCGTTGCTGATGCTGCTGCGTTTGGCGCAGAACCCATACCCGCTTCGTTCGAGAATAGACCGCGTTTGATTCCGTTGATCATCGCCTGTGCAATTGCGTAGCCCAGACCACCAGCTGCTGCTTCTTGCAGACCGAACGCACTCTTGAAGATAAGCATTAGCACGTCTGGTAGCTTGTCTAGATTAGAGAACATCACGAACAACGCAAGTACTAAGTAAGCCAGTGCCATAATAGGAACCACCAGCTCAGCGACTCTTGCGATACGTTTAATACCACCAAAAATAACCACCGCAGAAAGTAGCACTACCGCGATACCCACATATAGGTCATCCCAGCCAAATGCGGTGCTCATTGCATTAGCGATTGAGTTTGCTTGAACGGCATTAAATACCAAACCAAAAGCGATGATAAGGAAAATTGAGAACAACACGCCCATCCAGCGCATGCCCAAGCCTTTTTCCATATAGTATGCTGGACCACCACGGTAATTTCCGTCATCGTCTTTGGTTTTGTATAGCTGTGCTAGCGTACTTTCCGCAAACGACGTGGCCATACCTAGCATGGCAATCAACCACATCCAGAAGATTGCCCCAGGGCCACCTGCAGTTAGAGCGACAGCAACACCAGCCATGTTGCCAGTGCCGACACGTGCAGCAAGACTGGTACAAAGTGCTTGGAAAGAAGAGATACCTGCTTTGTCTGCTCTACGGCTGTTTTTAAGAACCGAGAACATGTGGCCAAAATGGCGGAATTGAATGAATCCCAATCGAACGGTGAAGTAGATCCCTACACCAACAAGAAGATAAACAAGAATCGACCCCCAAAGGAGATCGTTCATCAAATTGATTAAGTCTGTCATGTGTACCTCAAAGTGAGTTGCGCCGGTCTGTGCGTCCAAGCCATCCACCAGATTGCCTGCTAAGTGTCAAAGTGTGCTTAGCTTTTTGAATAATGTTTATTGCGCAATCTAGAATCGTAAACGTCGCTTCATGCATCCATTTTACGTACCCGCGTATTTTTTGACGGGCGGATAATGCAGCCTCAACAAGCAAAAATCAATATGCAACAGGTGAGGCATCAATGTTACTTTTCACCATAAGAGTACAAAGAAAAAACACAACAACAACCGAAGCGCACTCAAATGGAAATACAAAACCAACAAAACAGCAACGTGTCGCCCAGTGCTGAATGAGGAACGTAGAATTACATAGGTATGAGGGAAAGCTAGCAACCACAAGTGATGCGCCAAATTCTAACCTGTCGGGGAAGTGGGTATTAAACGGCACATCATTGAGTCGGCTTTATGCAACAGTCTCCCTTGGGCAAGGTACACATTATAGGACTCAAATTAACAAACGCGATCGTACTATTTAATCGTTTTCTTGCGCTCGTTCACTTATTTTCTCTCCATTTCATATACATAAAAAGTGTGATTCTGTGTGTATTTTTACATGAAAGTGTCACCTTAGAGACACAAATGCGAAATATATCATGGTTACCCTTACAGTGATTATGGTAATAAAAAAGCTCCACACTGACTAGTTTGGATATAAAAGGTAAGGTGGCTTATGGAAGGCTTTCAACTCGATGATGCATTTGACCTAGATACTAGCTCTGCAACTCGCCCTCGAAATAAACGAATCAAGCGAAAATGGCGTGAGATTGAGGAAATGAACGACAGACGTAACCTGCTCAAGGAGTTAAAAGAACTGGATGTCTGTCACGATATATCCTTAGAGGATATCAAACTTTAATTCAGACAAAAGGCACCTTGACGGTGCCTTTTTCATTTATAAATAGATGAAACGACTAAGGTTAACCAGCCTAAAATCACCTAAATAAAGCATATTCTCACCTAGTAAGAATATGCTTTAGTTTTCTGTCATGTTTACTAAGTTTAAAATTTAGATAATTTCTCACCAAATAAGAAAGGCACAAAATAAACCACAACAATGGCAAACGTTCACTTGACGCAAACTGCAGGTCAAACGAACTCCTTGTCATTCTGGCGAACACGTTCAGCTAACTGTTTATAGCGATCCGCGATAGTGTCGCCAAAGACTGGATCGTCCTCATTTTCCTGCCATTGACTTTCGACATATTGCCAGTCCTCTGTCGTAAACAATGCCTCTATCAATGGTAAGATTTTTCTCTCCTCCATGTCGAGGTGACGCTTTTGACTGGTAATAAAATCTTCTAACTGTCGAGCAAACATCTCCTGAGGAACGACAGCGTCTTGTAAAATCATATCAACGACAAGTGCAAACTGCTTAGTCTTTTCAGCAAGTTCTTGGTGTTCTAATTCCAAGTTTTCTATGTTTTTTTGCTGCCCATAATGCTCAAGAAAGTAATGATAAAGAATGTCTTCTTTAGGGTGATGGATCTTCTCAGAATGATTAGACAAGTAATCCACAATCTCACTCACCAACGAGTAGTTGATGGGATGTTCTTGCTGTATCTCCTTCAGTTTGTGGCGCAATATCGCCAACAAACGAACCATATAGCCGTGTTCACGTCTGATTCTTTCGAGCATCATAGCGTCTCTCCTTAGCACCTACTTTTATTAAGTGTATATGAGAAACAGAATATCAGCGTCGACGCCGTTCAAAAAAACAACAACAGTAATGCTATGGTAGCTCTACTCTCAGCAGCCCCTTAAGCTAAAAATATATTGTCTTATGCCTTCATGGGTAAATGCCAATTAATAGGCTCCTTGCCCTGCTCTATCAATAACTGGTTAGCTTGTGAGAAATGCTGGCAGCCGAAGAAGCCTCGATGAGCAGACAACGGCGATGGATGAGGCGCGGCAAGCACATGATGTTTAGAACGATCAATAAAACGTCCTTTCTTCTGTGCGTGTGATCCCCAAAGTAAGAATATGACTCCATGCTGATGTTGATTGATCGCTTCAATGACTCGATCGGTAAATGTCTCCCAACCGATTTTTGAGTGCGAATGCGCCTTACCTTGTTCTACGGTCAATACCGTATTAAGCAGCAACACACCTTGCTCAGCCCAACTTTGCAAAAAACCATGCTGCGGAATTTGAAACCCATCAATATCTTGGGCTAGTTCTTTGTACATATTCACCAAAGATGGGGGCGTTTTAATGCCTGGCAACACAGAAAAACACAAACCATGCGCCTGATTTGGACCGTGATAAGGATCCTGCCCTAAAATAACCACCTTCACATCATTGAACTCAGTCAAGCAAAATGCGTTAAATACATCGTCTTCTGGAGGAAAAATCGCTTTGCCAGACGCGCGTTCTGCTTCAACAAAATTTAGCGTATCAATAAGGTAGCTTTGCTGTTTTTCTTCGCCGATTACATCGTGCCAAATAAGTGACTGATTCATGGAGTATTCCTGCCCTAAAGTTTGCCAACATTCTAACAAAACTTCCTATCAACTTAAGAGCAGTAATATCAATTAGTGTTTCTGCGGAGTCCGAAAGTGCCCTTGACCAGAGATATGTCGGTTGGGTGTAGGTAAGCGTAATACACGCTTTCCGTGTGTTGCGAGAGTAAAAGAAGCAGCTCGAGACATAGTGTCATCCTCCTAACTGGTGCAGCCCCATTTGGATAGTATAGAAGCGAATTGAGCAGAGCAGTAAACAGCTCAACCATTGTCACTAAGAAAGAAGGATGCCAACTTTACTGTTGCACTAACTATTCACCATTTCCTCCATGTAAAACTGGCGCAATGCATGGATTTCCTGCGGCCAAAGATCAGGTTCAATTGTCTCTAAAATCAGTGGTATACCATCGAAGCGCGGATCTTTCGCGATGTACTCAAAACAACTCCAACCAATTTCACCTTTACCCAGTGAATGGTGGCGATCGACCTTGCTCGCAAACGCCACTTTTGAATCATTAAGATGCATTGCTCTTAAATAGTGCATGCCAACGATGCGATCGAACTCAGCGAAAGTATGCTCACAATCCTCTTTGGTGCGTAGGTCATAACCCGCCGTGAAGGTGTGGCAAGTATCGAGACATACACCAACGCGCTCTTTGTCTTTCACTTGAGCGATGATTTCAGCTAACTGTTCGAACTTCCAGCCAAGATTGGTTCCTTGACCAGCCGTGTTCTCAATGACAGCAATCACATTTGGCACGGCTTTATGTGCGAGGTTGATCGACTCTGCGATCGTCGCCAAACACTCCTGCTCAGAGACTTTTCTTAAGTGACTGCCTGGGTGGAAATTTAGCAGCGTTAAACCGAGCTGATTGCAGCGCTCCATTTCATCAATAAAGGCCGCGCGTGATTTGCTGAGCTTCTCTTCTTCGGGCGCGCCCAAGTTAATCAGGTAAGAGTCGTGTGGAAGAATATGTTCTGCGCTAAAGCCTAGCATCTTGCAATTGGCTTTAAATGCTCGAATGGTTTTTTCTTCCAATGGTTTTGCTACCCACTGGCGCTGATTCTTCGTAAACAGAGCAAACGCATTTGCACCAATTTCTTTCGCACGCAAAGGGGCTTGATCGACACCACCCGCAGCAGACACGTGCGCACCAATAAATTTGTTTCCGAACTTGTTTTTCATGTTTGTCATTTAATCACTTTTGACTTTCAGTGTGGTTACCAAAATACAGAGCGTTACATACTTATGGTTAAATTTTAAACCAAAAATGTAGTAAATTTACAACAAATTTAACTTTTAAATATTTTTTATATTATCAAATAAATTGTAAACAGTATGTTTTCAAACGTTTTATTGATTTAACTCAAGAAAATCACCCCCTAAAAGTTAAGGTTTTTAGTGTTTTTTTGACCTAAATCAATATTAATATAGTGGATATTAGCTATATAATACCTAGCTCAACAAAAAATCGAAAATTAACACCAATAATCACCACAGAAGTGGTCTAGGAGACAGTAATGATCCAAGGTATCCAAATTACTAAAGCAGCTAACGACGAACTACTAAACTCAATCTGGCTACTAGATAGCGAGAAGAACGAAGCACGTTGTGTGGCTGCGGCGACTGGCTACGACGCTGACCAAGTTATCGCAATCAGCGATCTAGGTGAATACGAAAGCCGTGAAGTGGCAATCGAAACGGCTCCACGCATCGAAGGTGGCCAACACCTAAACGTGAACGTTCTTAAGCGTGAAACGCTAGAAGACGCAGTGGCTCACCCAGAGAACTACCCACAGCTGACTATCCGTGTTTCTGGTTACGCAGTACGTTTCAACTCGCTAACTACAGAGCAGCAACGTGACGTAATCGCTCGTACGTTTACTGAGTCTCTATAATAGAGACATTCGTCAGTAAGATTTTAAAAACGGCGCTCTGAGAGCGCCGTTTTTCTTTGAACAAAAAGGTGGAGATCGCACTCCACCTTTTTTAGTTGTTCCTCTTTTGTTACTTACTGTACGCGGTGCAACACTTGTTTCAATGCATCAAAGTCTGCGTCAAGATCTTCTGATAGCAGTTCCATCGCAGCGTGTTTTGCTAGCGGAGCTGGAAGATCGATGTCTGACTGTAGAATATCATCCACCACTTCTTTGAACTTCGCAGGGTGAGCAGTACATAAGAACAGACCAGTTTCACCTTCTTGCAGTTGCTCTTCGAGAACGCAGTAAGCAATCGCACCGTGCGGTTCACATAGGTAGCCGAGTGAGTAAAGATTTTTCACAGATTGTGCGCTCTGCTCATCTGAAACCGCACCTTTACCTAGCGTCTCCAAGCCCCACTCTTTCACGCGGCATAGCTCTTCGATACGAGGCCAGTTGTTTGGTTGGCTTACATCCATTGCGTTTGATGTCGTTGCAACCGTTGGTTTTGGCTCCCACTTACCCGTTTCTAGGTAACGTGGCACAGTGTCATTCGCATTAGTTGCAGCGATAAAGCGTTTAATAGGCAGACCCAGTGCTTTTGCCAGTAGACCTGCGGTTAGGTTACCAAAGTTACCGCTTGGTACAGACACCACTAGGTTTTCACGCTCTTGCTTGCTCATTTGCGCCGCGGCTTCAAAGTAGTAACAGATTTGCGCCATCAAGCGGCTGATGTTGATTGAGTTTGCAGAGTTCAGACCGATCTCTTCACGCAGTGCTGCATCATCAAAAGCTTGCTTAACAAGCGCCTGACACGCATCGAAGTCGCCATCAATCGCGACGGTATGAATGTTCTTACCAAGCGTACAGAATAGCTTCTCTTGCAGTGGGCTGATCTTGCCTTTCGGGTAAAGAATCACAACGTTGATGTCTTCCATACCGTAGAAAGCGTGTGCAACGGCTGCGCCAGTGTCGCCAGAAGTCGCCGTCAGAATGGTGATTTTGCCGCCGTCCGAAACGGCTGCAAGTGATTGCGCCATAAAGCGTCCACCAAAGTCTTTAAATGCGAGCGTTGGACCATGGAAAAGCTCCAATGCGTAAACACCGTCTTTCACTTGATTGATTGGTGCTGGGAATTGGAATGCAGCATCAACCAATGCGTTTACTTGCTCTTCCGTCAGCTCATCACCAATCAGTGCTGATAGGATTTTCGTGCTACGAGAGACAAAGTCTTCTGCCAGTAGCGCATCAACGTCTTCAAATTTTGGTAATTCCGATGGGAAAAATAGACCTTGGTTACGGCCTAGCCCTTGGCGAACGGCTTGGCCAAAGGAAACTTGTTCATCATTTTCTTTTATATTGTAAAGCTTCATAGCTCACTTCCTGTTACTTTCGAACCCTGCTTATCGAGACGACAAACGTGGACGAATCCCTCTTCGTTTTGTACGTAGTTCTGTTCTAACCAGCGAGCAACTCGCTCAGCGACATCTTTCTCTTTGCAAATACTGAACAATGTCGGACCACTGCCAGAAATACCCGTTGCCAGTGCACCCGCAGATGCGGCGTATTGACGTGCATTCGCAAACCCTGGAAGCAGTTTCTCACGATACGGTTCTGCGATCACGTCTTTGATCATTTTTGCAGCAAGTTCTGGCTGACCAGAATGACACGCATGAATAAAGCCCGCAAGGTGACGACCATGAGCAATGATATCTTGTCGGCGGTATTGAGATGGTAGGATCTCACGCGCTTCCGCTGTGGACACTTTGATGCCCGGATACGCCATCACCCAGTACCAATCGTCAAAGCAAGGCACTTCTTGGCTGATGATGCCCAACTCTTCAAGCATCAATTGCACACCACCAAGGTAACACGGCGCGACGTTATCGTAGTGAATCCCACCAGAGATCTTGCCTTCCATTTCTCCCATCAGCGACAGTAACTCTGTCTCGTTAAGCGGCTGACCATGGAATCGGTTTAATGCATCTAACGCAGCAACGATAGAACAAGCACTTGAGCCTAAACCTGAGCCAATTGGCATGTTCTTTTCTAGCGTCATTTCAAGTGGCTTTAGCTCGATGCCTTTTTTGTCTAGCTCACGGGCAAACACTACCCAACAATCGTAAACGATGTTCTCTTTTGGCTCGGTTGGTAACTTCTCAACAAAATCACCAGCCGTCTTTAGGCTGAACGGCTCAGGCCCAGATTTAACCAAGACACTGTCACCCAATAATGTGCCATCAACTGGGGACACTGCCGCCCCCAGAACGTCGAAACCAACGCTTACATTACCTATTGATGCTGGAGCATAAACTACAACACCCATATCACTTGAACTCATTGTGGTTATACCCCTAACTTCCAACCTAAAGTACGCATCACATCAGAGAATACGCCAGCTGCCGTTACTTCAGTACCCGCACCATAACCACGCAGCACGAGTGGAATTGGTTGATAGTAGCGGCTGTAGAATGCCAGTGCATTTTCACCGTCTTTGATCTTAAACATTGGGTCATTTTCATCCACGGCTGCAATGCTGACTGTGCACTTACCATCAACGATTTCACCAACGTAGCGCAACACTTTGCCCTCTTCTGCCGCTTTAGCTGATAGCTCTTTAAAGTACGCATCCGCTTCTGGTAAGCGCGCCATGAATTCATCAACACTGCCTGAATCATCAAAGCCTGGTGGCAGAGCTTGATCAACCACAACGTCTTCTAGCTCTAGCGACATACCCGCTTCACGAGCAAGGATAAGCAGCTTACGCGCCACGTCCATACCTGATAGATCGTCGCGAGGATCAGGTTCCGTAAAGCCGTTTTGCTTAGCGATGTTGGTTGCTTGACTTAAACTCATACCTTCATCTAACTTACCGAAGATGTAAGATAGAGAGCCAGAAAGGATGCCACTGAAGCGCTCAAGTTCATCACCAGCTGAGATTAGGTTTTGCAGGTTTTCGATTACCGGTAGACCAGCGCCTACGGTTGTTTCGTACATCAGCTTACGACGTGAGCTGCGCGCAACATCGCGAAGCTGATGATAGTAAGTCATGCTTGCTGTGTTTGCTTTCTTGTTTGGCGTCACCACGTGGAAGCCAGCAGCTAGGAAATCAGCGTATTGGTTTGCGATATCTTCACTTGAAGTACAGTCAACCAATACTGGGTTGATGATGTGGTTACGCTGAACCAAAGAAATCAGACGCGCTAGGCTGAACTCTTCAGTTGCTGCCGACATACGGTCACGCCAATGCTCTAGAGGCAGACCTTCACTATCAAGTAGAAGACCTTTGCTGTTTGCCAAGCCACATACGCGAATCACAATGCCTTTCTCCGCAAGCTTCGCTTGTTGGCGTTCAATCTGATCCACCAGCTCACCACCAACGCCGCCAATACCAACAACGAAGACATCGAGGAAGTGCTTTGAGTTAAATAGGTTTTCGTGACACGCTTTGATCGCTTCAGAGATTTTATCTTCTGGGATAACCGCTGAAATAGCACGTTCAGATGACCCCTGTGCGATCGCTACGATGTTGACGTTCACTTCAGCAAGAGAAGAAAAGAAGCGAGAAGCGACGCCACGTGAAGTACGCATACCATCACCCACTAGCGTCACGATAGACACGTCGTCAATGAACTCTACAGGTTCTAATAAGCCATCTTTCAATTCCAATTCAAACGCTTCGGCAAGTACCTGCTGCGCTTTTAGTTTATCTTCCGCTTCAATACAGAAGCTGATGCTATACTCAGAAGAGGATTGAGTGATAAGTACAATAGACACACCTGCAGAAGACATGGCACCAAAAACACGGCTTGCCATGCCCACCATGCCTTTCATGCCAGGGCCTGATACGTTGACCATTGTCAGGTCGTTTAGCGTCGTGATGCCTTTGATAGCTAGGTTATCTTCACCCGTGTCCTGACCAATCAGCGTGCCCGCACCTTGTGGGTTGAAGCTATTTTTGATCAGACATGGGATATGGAATTGTGCGATGGGTGCAATGGTTTTCGGGTGCAGAACGGATGCACCGAAGTAAGAAAGCTCCATCGCTTCTTGGTAGCTAAGAGATTTAAGCAGGCGAGCATCTTCAACTAAGCGTGGGTCACAGTTATAAACACCGTCTACATCTGTCCAAATTTCGCAGCAATCAGCACGAAGACACGCTGCAAGAACCGCTGCAGAATAATCAGAACCATTACGACCTAGGGTAACCAACTCGCCTTTTTCATTCCCGGCGGTAAAACCAGGCATGATGTTTACATGACCTTGCACCAGTGGTTTTTGGCGGAAGTTTTGAGTAGAAACTTCAACGTCGACCATTGCTTCTAAGTGGTCGCCCTTCGCATATAGGTATTCAACTGGATCAATCAGGCTTGCTGGCTGTCCTTTGGCTTCAAGCACTGCTTTCATCAACTGAATAGAAATACGCTCACCTTTGCTAATGATGCGTGCATTGACATTATTTGGGCACATGCCTAAAAGGTTAATACCGTGAACAAACTGGCGCAGCTGGGAAAGTGAGGTTTTGACTTGGTTATCGTATGCCGCGGCGTCAATACCCGGCAATACCGTTTGGATCTGGGCTAAAAGTGTTTTAAATGACTCTTCCAACTCATTAATTTGTAGCTCAGCTTCTCCGTTACGTAGTGCTCCTTCAATCACGGCAACAAGCTTATTCGTCGTTTTCCCCGGAGCCGATAGCACAACGGCTACTTCTTCTTGTTGAGCGTTATTCGCAATAATATCCGCAGCTCTTAAAAAGCGCTCTGCATCCGCTAGTGATGAACCGCCAAACTTCAATACTCGCATCCCTTCCTCCGATGTATCTGCTTAATTCTGTCTAAATTTCGTTTAAAAAAGCATAAAAAAAGGCCTGTATCTTGTTGGATACAGGCCTTTTTTTTGAATTTCTTTCGCTCAGCAGCCTGCCCCAACATGCGATGTGTCGGTAATAATAATGGTCATGGTTATTGCTACTAAGTTACTAGGTGTCATAAATATTCAACGATAATTTCGCGTTTACTTAACTCTACGTTTACCGACTTTCCCATGCCGAGTCAATAAAAAGTTGTCTATTCTTCGGTCTTTCAGCGGTTTATTCTAAGTAACCCTATTGAAATTAAAGAACAATCACGAGAAAGCACTTTGCCGATAATTCATTTTTCTGTACGTATGTGAGTACGCTTCCTACAAAGAAAAAGAGTTTAACTCAAAGATGGCTGAGCTTGGCAGCAAAGGACAAGATCAAAGAATTGATCACTCTCTAATGCAATTCAACACAAGTAAATCGTGATCAAGCCCTATAGGATCAAACATATCGTCAAATTAATGAGCTAGCTTTCATATTCTATGCTTTAATAGTGAAAGCTTTCAGCTAATACTAATAACAAAGTTAGACATAAGGAGTGGTCGACATGAAAAAATGGATTTTTCTGTTGCTATCTATTGTGCCTAGCATTTCCTTGGCAAATGTCCTACCTTATCTTCCAGGAAAAACGGTGTCATCACCTCACAAACTTTTCATTTCAAGTGAAAACTTCCAAAACGACCATTTCGATGTGTGGAATATTGATGGTGGTTACTCATACGAACTGTTTGATTCTGTTGATCTTTACGTTGGCGCTCGTGTGAACAACTCCCCAACTCAAAACCAAAGTGGTTTTCTCAGTGGGATCAGCTATCACTTTAATGATCGCGTGACCGTAAAGAGTACCGTTCGTTCATACAAAGGTGAAACGGTGGAGGGCGTGCGCGAAGAAGATCGCAACCTTGCTGCCGAAGTATCGAGCCGAGTAAAGATCACCGAGAGTTTAGATCTTCACGCAACATTAGATTATCAAGACTGGCAACAAGGCTTTGAAGTTGGATTAGGTTTTCGTTTCTAAACATCAAACACCTCTTTAGAAGTCAACACCCCATTTAAATCCGCATAAACGTAGTGTTTTGGCTGAACGATTTGGTTCTGCATGGTAAGCGTTACATCCACCTCTCCCATACCTCGTTTCTCGGTTTTAAAGGGACAAGTTCCGAGCGCTTGGACGCCAATCGTCATTTGAGAGAGCTGTGCCACATCACGTATTGCGCCATAAACGATGATGCCTTCCCAGCCATTTTCAACACCGAGCATAGCGAGCTGATCGCCAAGTAATGCTTTTTGGCACGAGCCATGCCCATCCACAATAAGCACTTTTCCCGTCCCATTTTGTTCCAAAACTTCGCGAACTTTTGAATTATCGTGATAACAACGTATCGTGACAATTTCACCAAAGAACGCCGAACGTCCACCAAAGCTCTGCAGTGGCAAATTCAGTAACATCACTTGCTCTTCAAATTGATCGCAAATATCGGGGGTTATGTCTCTCATATATCCTCCATGAATTTTATCGCCCGAGCAGCGCTCCAGCGAATCGTATTTTGCTACACCAGTCTCTCCTCGATTGCACCAATCTTTTTCCGTACCAAAGGTTCTACGCAGGCGATGAGGTAGAGTACGCCATTGACAACATAGTAAATGGCATTTTGATCAAACGTTTTAGCCAAAATAATGGCTTCCGCTGGTGAAAGTTCAACCGCATAGCTTTCTTCATACCACTCAAACGAATCATCACCAACGGTAACTGGCACATAATTGACGTGGTTTAGCTGTTTTTCTAACGCCTGATTACTTATGCAATTCTCTTCTTTTGACCGCTGATTACTATTAGGGTTCCAAGCGGTTATCACTGCATAGCTTGAAACCTGCCATTGAGTCTTAAACCGAAACACTGAACCTGCATAAGCATTCCATAACTTTGCGTCTATGCTCGCGTTACTTTTTTCTATCATAACCTTTAAGCAATTAATAACTGTTACATTTCATCAATTGATGTAAATCAACAAACTGCATGGAATTAACATTTGAGCATTGTTAGCATGCTGTTAACAATATAAAATCCGCACCATGTCTTAGGGTGTTCACGTTCTAAAGTCCCTGTCAGATAGGAGTTGAACGGTAAACAAGCCCTTTAGAATAAACGTCGCCATTGGATACTGGTGAGTTGGCAAAATTCCACGGAAGGCGAATAGCTGAAAGAAGTGTTTTTTTGAACAAGTTGATTTATTATCAAAATCACATTACCTGTATGTTATATTTTTGCCTAGAATTTATTCTATTAGCACAATTTTGTCACAAATTTAGGTACCGCCAATGCAAACCCCGCAGATCCTTATCGTAGAAGATGAGCAAGTAACTCGTAACACTCTTAAGAGTATTTTTGAAGCAGAGGGATACGCTGTTTTTGAAGCCAGTGACGGTGAAGAGATGCACCAAGTATTGTCAGGAAATGCAATCAACTTGGTCATTATGGACATTAATCTTCCAGGCAAAAATGGCCTCCTGCTAGCTCGTGAACTACGCGAGCAAGCGAACATCGCACTGATGTTCCTAACTGGTCGTGACAATGAAGTAGACAAGATCCTAGGTCTTGAAATTGGTGCTGATGATTACATCACAAAACCATTCAACCCTCGCGAATTGACTATCCGTGCTCGTAACCTACTGAGCCGCTCTATGAGCAGCAATGCAGTGCAAGAAGAGAAACGTTCGGTAGAAAAATACGAGTTTAACGGCTGGGTGCTAGACATCAACAGTCGCTCGCTAGTGAGCCCTGCTGGTGATAGCTACAAACTACCTCGTTCTGAATTCCGCGCACTACTGCACTTCTGTGAGAACCCTGGTAAGATTCAAACTCGAGCGGATCTTCTTAAGAAGATGACTGGTCGTGAGCTTAAACCACATGACCGCACTGTAGACGTAACGATCCGTCGTATTCGTAAGCACTTCGAATCTGTATCAGGTACGCCAGAAATCATCGCGACTATTCACGGTGAAGGTTACCGCTTCTGTGGCGATCTAGAAGACTAATCTGCCCCAGAACAAATAATAAGGGCTTGCTCCATGAGCAAGCCCTTTTTCTACCTTCGATTTGGTATATTCAGTACACCTTGTCGATTCGGATGCCTTTTTCGACTAACCAAGCTTGTTTCCCAGCATCGTCAAGTAGCAGTGCAATATCAACTGGATTTTCCATATTAGCTTCAATCTGCCACACAAACACCACTTCCCATTGGTTTTCACTGTGCGTACGTAGTTCTAGCAAGTCACCATTTATCTGCCACTCAGAGTCACCTTGTTTAATGATCAGAGCATCAACCGTCAAGTTCGCAGGCAAATCTTTGTTTGCTTGTAAATACAAAGCACCGTGTACGTTCTGTTCTTGCACTTCACCAATGGTTGGCATTAGGTTCACCCAAAGGTTACTCTTAAGCTCAATGCTCACTTGATTCATTGTGACTTGGCTATTTTCCTGCCAAACAATTTGTGGAGCAGAACTACAACCTGCCAGCAGTGCAATCGCTAGTGTTGCAGATAACAGTCTCTTCATATTATTTCCTCTGTTCCAACCAACTTTTTAGTACCTGAATATCATTTTGATACTCGTTTTTAATTTCATCTACCCAATCGGATATATTTTCCCACCAAGCTGGCATATCTGGCGATTGTGCTTTCTGCGCGACACTTTGAATGTGTTTTAAACCAATCGAACCCGCAGCCCCTTTAATTTTATGTGCTTCCGACACGATTCCATCTTGATCTTTTGCGGTCATGTTTGAGTCCAGAACCCCTATGTACGCTGGCATCATATCTTCGAATATCTTAATACTGTCGAACACTGGCTTAACACCAACGATATCCACATAAGACTCTAGCATATCCAGATCAAGCAAGTGGGTGTTGATGACAGGAGGTGGGGTTGGCGTAACCTCTTCTACCACTTCTGACTCCACAACCACTTCCTTCTCACACTCAACGCACTCAACAAAGAACTTATCAATCACAGCTTGAAGGGCTTGTACCGCAAGCGGTTTGCTGATTACATCGTCCATTCCATTATCTAGGTACTCGCGGCGGTCTTTCATGACGTTTGCCGTCAGTGCCACCAGTGGCGGCAAATTATCGTAGTGTTCACGATAGTACTTCGCCACATCAAAACCGGTCATGTCCGGCAATTGGATATCGAGTAGCGCTAAGTCGTATTCATTAGGAACAAAGTTAATTAGCGCCTCTTCACCCGTCATCGCAACAGTAACGGTGTGACCCAGGCTCTCTAACAGTGATTTGGCGACTGTCACGTTAAGTTCAATATCCTCAACCATAAAGATATTTAGATGCACGTTATCACGTTTCGCATCGATAACCGGCTTTTCTAACGCCACAATCGGTACATGAATCGACACGGTAAAGGTACTACCGAAGCCTTCTTCACTCGCAACAGTCAGATCACCCTCCATCATATTGATCAACTGTTTTGATACGGCCAAACCAATACCGGTCCCAACCGCATGCAAGTTATCTTTGCCTGACTTTACTTGATAGTACATCGCAAAGATCTTATCGAGCTCTTCTTCTGGTATACCGATACCGGTATCTTCGACTTCCATAATAATGGTCGCGTAATCTTCATCGACTTCAGCACTGACGGTCATGACCACTCCGCCCTCTTTGGTGAATTTCATCGCGTTGCTGACCAGATTCCAGATCACCTGACGCAAGCGGGTAGCATCCACTTCTATCGCTTTAGGTAGCGTGCTCAAACGCTCGAGATCAAAACGCAATCCTTTCTGTTCAGCCATTAATGCCGAGAGACTCTCAACCTCAGCAACAAAGTCTTCAAAGTTCAAAGGGGCAGGTAGCAACTCCAACTTACGACGGTCAAACTTATCCATATCAATGATATCGTTAAATATATGACCTAAGGTAATCGCACTAACATTGATCGTTTGCATGTGCTTGCGCTGTTCATCATCCAACGGACTATCTAGCAGCATACGGCTCAAACCGACAATGCCGTTCAGTGGCGTGCGCAGTTCATGACTGATCGTAGAGATAAAGGTGGTTTTATCACGACTGGCTTTTTCTAATGACTCTTCATGACGCTTACGTTCTGTAATATCACGACCAAAGCCGACCAAGCCTAAATGGCGCCCATCCTTGCTATAAAAAGGCACCTTACGCAACTCGAAGTACTTCTTGCGACCATCAGGGTACTCAAGCCACTGCTCGTAAGTGATTGCCTGATTGTCATCGAACACTTGCTGGTCAGTGTCGACAATGTGTTCCGCCACTTCTTTGCTATAGACATCCCAAGGGCTCAATCCCACTAATTGATGCTCTTTTTTGCCTGTTAATTCTTCCATCGCACGGTTACAACCAGAGAATACGCCATCGGCATTACGGTAATAAATCAGATCCGGAGATGCATCGATAAAAGAACGCAATAATGCTGTTCGCTCAGCCAACTCTAACTGAGTGCGTTCACGCTGAAAGACCTCATTTTCAAGATCTTGCATCGCTTCTTCACGCCCTTCTTCGGCTTTAATACGCTCTTCAATTTCTTGGTTAAGTTTTTCAATGTTCTGCTGCAGTTGAAAGTTCAACTCTTGGTCACGAGAGCGCATGTCTTTAAGCTTAGCGACCAGCTTAGTTAGCCTCTGACGAGACTCTTCTAACTGGTCAACAACCACGGAAAGGAAGTACACCGCCCAAGGCGTAATAAGTAAACCAAAAAAGACAGAGCGGACAATATCAATATCATCGACATTGCCTTGTAATGCCAAGGTAATACCGACTTGAACAACAACAGCCAATGCGACTAATGCCAATGCCAATAATATTGAGAAACGGACAATCCCCAGCCTAACGAGTAAGTCTACGTAATACTGAGCGAGATTTTTCATGGGCTTCATTCACTACTCCATGGAACAAGCGAGATATAGAGCCCTGAGCGTTTGGATTTAGATAGGCTTAAACAACCGTTCATTTAGGTGCAGTCTGTTTAATTTTTCTGAATTACATATTGGTGATCGAAGATGCTTCAGGGCCAGCAAAGAGGAATCACCAAAGTACATGCAGTTTAGCGTGTTTAATACGCCAATTTAAACTGTCTATTTTCAACTTATAGCAAATGGTCACAAAGCATCAGCAATAATTTAAGGCCGCGCAGATACGCATTGGCCAACCATCTTAATTTGGTCGGCCTAAGCGCAGAAACTATCGCTAAATAGAAATTGTCGCCCATCGGATTCCGTCTCAAGGGCAAAGGGAGGAAATGAGGGAGATAAACCTTTAAAATGCAAAGCGACCACCGGTTGATCGCTCTACTTACTCAATCTATCTTTAATTCTGGCTTAGAGTAGACAAAGGGATTGCCAACTAAACTGCCCTGCGCACCTTCTTTGTTGAGTGCACGACCAATTTCTGTCATCGCTAACCAACGGTTTTCACACCACAGGGGGGATAGCAGGGTTGGTCGACGTGCCGCAGATGAAACGCGGTGGTAGACCACTTCTGGGGGGGTCATGCGGATCAATTCAGAAGCAACCGCGACATACTCTTCCAGCTCCGGCGCTTCCAGTTTACCAGCACGCCATGCCTTTGCCATGGTGCTACCCTCAACAATGTGCAATCCGTGCAATTTGACGCCATCCGTGCCCACTTCAAGCACTTTTCGCATCGTCTCGACATTATCGACGCGCGTCTCTTTTGGTAAGCCCGCAATCAGGTGAGTACATACCTTAATGCCTAAAGCACGGGCACGCTTGGTGATCTCGGCATAACATTCAAAATCATGGCCGCGGTTGATGCGTTTAAGTGTCTCGTTATTGGCCGTTTGAAGCCCCAGTTCCAACCAGATTTCATAGCCTTGATTCACATAATCAGAAAGCAAATCAAGCACGGCATCTGGCACGCAATCTGGCCGCGTCCCCACACACAGACCGACAATATCTGCCGCCTTGAGCGCTTCTTCATACATGTTCTTAAGAACTTGCACTTCAGCATAGGTACTGGTGTATGCCTGAAAATATGCCAGGTACTTTTTAGCGCGGTGGATCTCACCGGCGCGATCTTTCAATTGCTCATGGATACCTTTGATTTGCACATCTTCATCAACAAAAGACGCCACATTGCAAAACGTACAACCACCACGACCAATGGTACCATCGCGGTTTGGGCAACTAAAGCCGCCGTGCAAAGTCAATTTATGGACTTTTTCGCCATAACGACGCTGAAGGTCTTGGCCTAACGTATTGACCAATTCATGTAACTGCATAGATTCTCACCAATTGTAAACCGTAATGCATCTCACTACGATTAATGTAAGTAAATTACATCCCTGCAAGAAAAAACAAACAATTTTAGTCAATTCAAACGATGCATGAGTGGTGTGAAATCAATAAACCTGCATAAATACAATTCAAAGCATGCATTGTTGCGCAAATGTTAAACAAAAAGTGCATATTTAAACAATTTTTTTAGCTCACAAAAGCGACTTTTCGTTGCATTACGAAGTCACTAAATTGTAGGATACTTACACAATCTCGTAATTTTTGTTATTAAAAAGACGACATCAATTACGGGAATTGTCGGTGTTATCTCGTTCCCACCTATATAAGTCACTAAATTGTGGCAATAAATAAAGGGATATCACCAAGGATTGTTTTTCTCGCAATACTTTTCCTGCGAGATACGGAAAGGAATCAAGACTGGTCAACCTCGGCCAGTGGCGAATCATAAATATAAAGGACAAGACGCACAGAGCGCACCTAAGGCAGTCGAGATCTGTCCGGGATTCTTGCGTCGACATTGAACTGGAAGGATGTATCTATGGTAGATAGAGAGCAAAATTCACAGGGGCTGTACACTCCGGAGCTGGAGCATGACGCTTGTGGTATCGGTTTTGTTGCTCACCTTAAAAACCGTAAATCTCATGAAGTCGTGACTCAAGCATTGGATATGCTGGCTCGCATGGAACACCGAGGTGGTCAAGGTTGTGACCCATGCAGCGGTGACGGTGCGGGTATCTTGCTACAAAAACCTCATGAATTCCTATTAGAAGAAGCTGTTAAGCTAGGCATTAAACTGCCTTCGTTTGAAAAGTATGGGGTTGGTGTCGTTCTTTTCCCGAAAGACGAATACAAACGCGAACAATGCCGTGACATTCTAGAACGCAACGCACAGCGTCTAGACCTTGAAGTTATCGGCTACCGTGTACTGCCAACCGATAACTCAATGATCGGTGCAGATCCGCTAAGCACAGAGCCTCAGTTTGAGCATGTGTTTATCTCTGGTGGTCCTGGCATCACACCTGAAGAGCTAGAGCGCAAACTGTACGTACTTCGTAACTACACGGTACGTGTTTGCCTAGAAAGCGTTTCAAATATTGGTGACGACTTCTACATTAACTCAATGTCTTACAAGACATTGGTATACAAAGGTCAGTTGACGACAGAGCAAGTACCTCAGTACTTCCTTGATCTGCAAAACCCGACCATGGTGACCGCACTGGCACTGGTACACTCTCGTTTCTCTACCAATACCTTCCCGAAATGGCGTCTTGCACAGCCTTTCCGTTACATTGCACACAACGGTGAAATCAACACAGTTCGCGGTAACTTGAACTGGATGAAAGCCCGTGAAGCAATCCTAGAATCAGATCTGTTCACTCAGGCTGAAATCGACATGCTGCTTCCTATCTGTCAGGAAGGCAGTTCAGATTCATCTAACTTTGATATGGCACTTGAGCTCCTAGTGCTTTCTGGCCGCAGCCTGCCACATGCATTGATGATGATGATCCCGGAAGCATGGCAAGAAAACAAAACCATGGATCCTAAACGTCGCGCGTTCTATCAGTACCACGCGAACATCATGGAACCATGGGATGGCCCAGCTTCAGTATGTTTTACTGACGGTGTTCAAGTTGGTGCGACACTGGACCGTAACGGTCTGCGCCCTTCTCGCTACACAGTGACCAAAGACAACTTCCTAGTAATGGCTTCTGAATCTGGTGTGGTGGATATTGAGCCAGAGAACGTTGAATTCCGCGGTCGTCTACAACCAGGTCGTATCTTCGTTGCAGACCTAGAGCAAGGTCGCATCATCTCTGATGAAGAAGTCAAAGACACCATCGCAACGGCCCAGCCTTACGAGAAATGGGTAGAAGACAACCTACTGAGCTTGAAGAAGCTGCCAGACGCAAGCAACCAATTCAGCCAACCTTCTCCTGAGCGTTTGCTACACCGTCAACAAGCTTTCGGTGTGAGCAGTGAAGAAGTAAACGAAATCATCGTCCCAATGGCGAATGACGCGAAAGAGCCATTATCAGCAATGGGTGCCGACTGGCCGCTTGCGGTTCTATCTCACCAATCTCAGCATCTTTCAAACTACTTCAAGCAGCTGTTTGCACAGGTAACCAACCCACCGATCGATCCGATCCGTGAGCGTATGGTCATGTCGCTGAATACTTACTTAGGTAAAGACCAAAACCTTCTGACTGAAACCCCACTTCACTGTCAGAAAGTCGAATTGGAATCGCCTGTTCTGGCGAACTCTGAGCTTGAAAAACTGCGTGCGATCGATAACGAGCACCTACAAGCGAAGACACTGGATATTGTATTCCAAGCTAGTGAAGATCAAGGCAAACTTGAGCGTGCACTAAAACGTATCTGCCAATACGCAGAAGACGCTGTTATCGATGGTTACTCAATCATCCTGTTAACAGACCGTGCAGTGAACTCAAACCATGCGGCGATCCCTGCAATGCTGGCGGTTGGCGCAGTACACCACCACCTAATCCGTAAAGGTCTACGTGCGAAGTGTGACATCGTGGTTGAAACCGGTGATGCGCGTGAAACGCACCACTTTGCAACGCTACTTGGTTACGGTGCGAATGCGGTTAACCCATACTTGGTTATTGAAACCATCGTTGAGTTACAACGCACCAAGAAGTTGGATCCAGAAGCGAACCCTCGCGACCTATTCAACAACTACCGTAAAGCGATCAATGGCGGTCTTCTGAAGATCTTCTCGAAGATGGGTATCTCTACGCTACAGTCGTACCATGGTGCGCAAATCTTTGAAGCTTTGGGTATCCACAAATCAGTGGTAGACAAATACTTCACAGGTACGGTTTCTCGTATCCAGGGTCTAACCCTTGATGATATCGCCAAAGAAGTGCTGATCCGTCACCGCATCGGTTACCCACAACGCGAAATCCCAATTCAAATGTTGGATGTTGGCGGTGTTTACCAATGGAAACAACGTGGTGAGAAGCACCTCTTCAACCCAGAAACTATCTCTCTACTGCAAGAGTCTACGCGCAACAAGAACTACGAGCAGTTCAAGCAGTACGCGACAGCAGTAGATAAGCAAGGCGACAACGCGGTAACCCTGCGTAGCCAACTTGAGTTCATTAAGAACCCAGCAGGTTCTATCTCTATCGACGAAGTCGAGCCAATTGAAAGCATCGTGAAACGCTTCGCGACAGGTGCTATGTCATTCGGTTCTATTTCTTACGAGGCACACTCCACACTGGCTGTTGCGATGAACCGCCTTGGCGCGAAGTCGAACTCTGGTGAAGGTGGTGAAGACCCAATGCGTTTTGAGCGCAAAGAGAACGGCGATTGGGAACGATCTGCAATCAAGCAAGTGGCTTCAGGTCGTTTCGGCGTAACCTCTTACTACCTAACTAACGCTGAAGAGCTGCAAATCAAGATGGCTCAAGGTGCGAAACCAGGTGAAGGTGGTCAGCTACCGGGTGATAAAGTTGATGATTGGATCGGTGCAACACGTCACTCGACGCCTGGCGTCGGTCTGATCTCGCCACCGCCACACCACGATATTTACTCAATCGAAGATTTGGCTCAGCTGATCTACGACTTGAAGAACGCGAACCGCGCAGGCCGTGTGAACGTGAAGCTGGTATCGGAAGCTGGCGTAGGTACGATAGCTTCTGGTGTAGCGAAAGCGAAAGCTGACGTTGTGCTTATCGCAGGTTTCGACGGAGGTACGGGTGCATCACCAATGTCTTCAATCCGTCATACCGGCCTTCCTTGGGAGCTTGGCTTGGCAGAAACTCACCAAACGCTACTGAAGAATGGTCTACGTAATCGTATCGTGGTTCAAGCAGATGGTCAGATGAAGACACCTCGTGACCTTGCAGTCGCAACACTACTAGGTGCAGAAGAATGGGGCGTAGCAACCGCAGCGTTGGTGGTTGAAGGCTGTATCATGATGCGTAAGTGTCATAAGAACACCTGTCCTGTTGGTATCGCAACTCAGAACAAAACACTTCGCGAACGCTTTGATGGTCGCGTAGAAGACGTCGTAACCTTCTTCCAGTACATGGCACAAGGTCTACGTGAAATCATGGCTGAACTTGGTTTCCGTACGATCGACGAAATGGTTGGTCAAGGACAAAAACTAAAAGTTCGCCAAGATGTATCTCATTGGAAATACAAGAATCTTGACCTATCACCAGTTCTTCACGTTGAACAAGCGCGCGAAGCGGATGGCGTGTTCAATCAAACACAGCAAAACCACAACTTAGAAGATGTCTTGGATCGCAAACTGATTCAAGCCGCCATTCCTGCTCTAGAGAAAGGTGAAGCGGTAAATGCCGAGTTCCCTATCGTCAACACAGACCGCTCTGCGGGTACCATGCTGTCGAACGAAATCTCGAAAGTGTACAAAGACGCAGGCTTGCCTCAACCAATGAACGTTAAGTTCAAAGGCTCTGCTGGTCAGTCATTCGGTGCATTCCTAGCTAAGGGCGTGACATTCGAAGTTGAAGGTGATGCCAACGACTACTGGGGTAAAGGCTTGTCTGGCGGCACGCTAGTGCTATACCCAGATGCGAAGTCGAGCATTGTCGCAGAAGACAACATCGTGGTTGGTAACGTCTGTTTCTACGGGGCAACTTCAGGTGAGTCTTTCATTCGCGGTATGGCTGGTGAACGTTTCTGTGTTCGTAACTCAGGCGCGAAAGTGGTTGTAGAAGGCGTTGGTGACCACGGTTGTGAATACATGACTGGTGGTGCAGCAATTATCCTTGGCTCAACAGGTCGTAACTTTGCCGCAGGCATGAGTGGCGGTGTGGCTTACGTATGGGATAAATCAGGCGACTTTGAGTCAAAACTGAACCCAGAGCTAGTAGACCTAGATCCAATCGAGCAAGAAGACAGAGATCTATTGCTCGACATGCTAACTAAGCATGTTCAATTCACAGGAAGTGAAGTCGCTCAGTCTTTCCTAGACAATTTTGAAGCTAGCCTAGCCTCTATGGTTAAGGTGATGCCGCGTGACTACAAAGCGGTTCTTCAAAAACGTAAAGCTGAAGCACAGTCTCAAGGAAACGAAACTCAAGCGGAGGCAGTATAATGGGTAAGCCTACTGGATTTTTAGAGCATGGTCGTGAACTTCCACAGAAGGTCGACCCAGCTCAACGCATCAAGAACAACAAAGAGTTCGTTCTGAACGAGGAGTTTGGTGACAAGATCAATACTCAAGCTTCTCGTTGTATGGATTGTGGCGTGCCGTTTTGTCATAGCGGCTGCCCTATCGGTAACATCATCCCAGAGTTTAACGACGCAGTTTATCGTGATAGCTGGGAAGAAGCATGGAACATTCTAAGCTCGACCAATAACTTCCCAGAGTTTACTGGTCGTGTTTGCCCTGCTCCATGTGAAAGTGCTTGTGTACTTGGCATCAACCAAGACCCAATCACCATCTGTAATATCGAGAAAACCATCGTAGAAACGGCGTATCGTGAAGGGTATGCCAAACCAAAAACACCGCGTTCTCGCACTGGTAAAACCGTCGCGATCATTGGTTCGGGCCCTGCGGGTCTTGCGGCTGCTGAGCAGCTAAACAGCGCAGGTCATACCGTCACGGTATTCGAGCGAGACGAGAAAGTAGGTGGTCTGCTGCGTTTTGGGATCCCAGACTTCAAACTGGGAATGGATGTGATTGATCGTAAGATCAATCTGATGGCAGAGGCTGGCATCAAATTCAAAGTTAACCAACACGTTGGTGTTGATGTGAATGCCCAGCAACTGCGTCAAGAATTCGATGTGGTTCTACTGACTGGTGGCTCAACCGTTCCTCGTAACTTACCAGTTCCAGGCCGCGAGCTAAAAGGCGTTCATTTTGCGATGGAATTCCTAGGACAGAACAACCGTCGTGCTAACAACATGGATCTCAAAACAGAAGAGATCCATGCAAAAGGTAAGCATGTGGTCGTCATCGGTGGTGGCGATACTGGCTCTGATTGTGTAGGTACCTCCAACCGTCATGGCGCAGCAAGCATCACTCAGGTTGAAATCATGCCGATTCCACCAGAGAAGCGCCCTGCCAATATGCCATGGCCACAGTACCCGATGATCCTACGTACGTCGACGTCTCACGAAGAAGGCGTTGATCGTCACTGGAACATCCTGACCAAAGAATTCATTGGTAATGACAAAGGTGAAGTCACTGGCCTTCGTCTGGCCGATATTGTTTGGCAAGATGCTAAGCCAAGCGAGCGCCCAAGCTTCAAAGAAGTAGAAGGCAGTGAACGTGTGATCCCATGTGATATGGCATTCCTTGCGATGGGTTTCCTACACCCAGAGCCAACCGGGGTGATTGCTCAACTGGATATCGCGCTAGATGATCGCGGTAACGTAGCAACACAAGGTTTTGCCACTAACCAAGAAGGTATATTTGCTGCAGGTGATATGCGAACAGGCCAATCTCTGGTTGTGCGTTGCATCAACGAAGGTCGTGAATGTGCCCGTGCTATCGATGGTTACCTAATGGGTGGCACAAACCTAGAAGCAAAAGCAGATTCATTGATGCTTTCTACGTAAACAGCGTTCGCTCACTTCTTCTTTTCGATCCGTAAATCCAGCCATCAGCACTATAGATGGCTGATTATCAGGAAAGAAGACCGTTCCTTCCAATCTTTATATTTTGACCAGCATTTTGTGCTGGTCTTTTTTATTTCCCTCAAGACCAAATATTAAGACTCCGTAACATTAAATAGCCTATATCGCTGAATTACTTGAATTATTTTAGCCAATTAAATGGTAAATCGCATATTCGCGCGATGATTCACTAATAACTTGACCTTTTTTACAATAAGCTATAGGTTGTGAATTTGGTGCAAATAAAACGCACAACTTTTGTTAATATATTTAACGAATTTTATTGAATAGAAATACATAAAACTTAGAAAGTGACGCGTAGTTAGTCATCGTTATCAACTTGAGCAGTGTTGATATATCTGTAGGGATGACAGATAAGCAAAGGGAGAATTGCAATGGCTCTTTATGATCCAAGTCTTGAGAAAGACAACTGTGGATTTGGCTTAATCGCGCACATGGAAGGCGAACAAAGTCACAAGTTGGTACGTACAGCAATTTCTGCACTTGATCGCATGACTCACCGTGGTGGTATCGCCGCCGATGGCAAAACCGGTGATGGTTGTGGTCTTTTGTTTCAAAAGCCCGACTCCTATTTACGCCTTATCGCCGAAGAAAGTGGTTTCAATCTTGGTAAGCAATACGCCGTAGGGATGATTTTCTTCAACCAAGATCCGGTGAAAGCTCAGCTCGCTAAAAACATCGTCAATAAAGAGCTCGCCCAAGAAACCTTAACCATTGCAGGCTGGCGTAAGGTTCCAACCAACTCAGAAGTCCTCGGGCCTATTGCCGCTGATTCGCTTCCAAATATTCAGCAAGTCTTTATCTCTGCACCGGCAGGTTGGCGCGAGCGTGACATTGAACGTCGCCTCTATATCGCACGCCGTCGCATCGAGAAACAAATCACAGAAGATCCAGATTTTTACATCTGTAGCCTGTCTACACAGGTTTTGGTGTACAAAGGTTTGTGTATGCCTGCAGACTTACCACGCTTCTATCTTGATCTTGCTGATCTACGCATGGAATCCGCTATCTGCCTGTTCCACCAGCGTTTTTCAACCAATACTCAGCCACGTTGGCCACTGGCTCAGCCGTTTCGTTACCTTGCTCACAATGGTGAGATCAACACCATTGAAGGTAACCGCCAATGGGCGCGAGCACGTGCTTACAAGTTCTCATCACCACTGTTGCCAGATCTACAAACGGCAGCACCATTTGTTAACGAGACAGGTTCAGATTCTTCCAGCCTCGATAATATGCTAGACCTCTTTTTAGCTGGCGGCATGGATATATTCCGTGCCATGCGCATGCTTGTGCCACCAGCATGGCAAAATCACCCAGACATGGATCCGGATCTGCGAGCGTTCTACGACTTCAACTCCAAACACATGGAACCATGGGATGGCCCGGCAGGTATCGTACTATCCGATGGCCGTTACGCTGCCTGTAACCTCGATAGAAATGGTCTGCGTCCTGCTCGTTATGTGATTACCAAAGACAAGTTGATCACCCTAGCATCTGAGGTGGGGATTTGGGATTACGCTCCCGATGAAGTTGCCGAGAAAGGACGCGTTGGTCCGGGTGAACTACTGGTTATAGACACCCGTAAAGGTAAACTTTGGCAGTCTCGCGAGATCGATAACGATCTGAAATCTCGTCACCCTTATCGCAAATGGATGGAGAACAACGTTCATAAGCTCACACCTTTTGCTCAGCTACCTGAAGATCAAGTGGGCGAGCGCAGCTTTGATGAAGATTTGCTTAAGACTTATCAAAAGCAATTCGCCATGAGCAATGAAGAAGTCGATCAAGTACTGCGTGTCCTTGGTGATATGGGCCAAGAAGCGGTCGGCTCTATGGGTGATGACACCCCAATCGCCGTTCTGTCTTCTAAAGAGCGCTTGGTAACTGATTACTTCCGCCAGAAGTTCGCCCAGGTAACCAACCCGCCAATCGATCCTCTGCGTGAGAAACACGTAATGTCACTGGCGACTAGCATCGGTCAGGAGATGAACGTCTTCTGTGAAACCGATGGTCACGCATATCGAGTGACCTTCGATTCGCCAGTGTTGCTTTATTCCGACATGCAACAGTTACTCGAGCTTGGTGACGATCACTACCGTAATACCATTCTCGATATCAACTATGATCCACAGCAGAAAAATCTAAAACAAGCCATTGATGAACTGTGTGATCAAGCAGAACAAGTCGTCCGTGAAGGCACGGTACTAGTGGTGCTTTCGGATCGCGCGTTGGTCAAAGGCAAACTGCCAATTCCTGCAGCAATGGCGGTCGGTGCGGTTCAAACTCGCCTGATCGATGCGAACCTACGTTGTGATGCCAACATTGTTGTTGAGACCGCCACAGCACGTGACCCACACCAATTTGCGGTCTTGCTTGGCTTTGGTGCCACTGCGGTTTATCCATACCTTGCGTATGAAACGCTAGGTAAACTGATTGATGATAAAGCACTAGAAAAATACTATCGCGATGTGATGCAAAACTATCAACAAGGCATCAACAAAGGTCTGTACAAGATCATGTCGAAAATGGGTATCTCGACCATCGCCTCTTACCGCTGCTCACAACTGTTTGAAGCCGTTGGTTTGAGCCAAGAAGTGGTCGACTTATGCTTTAAAGGCGTAACCACTCGCATTGAGGGCGCGAACTTCGACGACTTCCAACAAGACTTGTACAACCTTTCCCGTAAAGCTTGGGCGAAACGTAAAGCCATCGAGCATGGCGGTTTACTGAAATACGTCCACGGTGGCGAATATCACGCATACAACCCAGATGTGGTCGGCACACTGCAAACCGCAGTGAAATCAGGTGAAAGCAACGATTATCAGAGCTTTGCTAAACAGGTAAACCAACGTCCTGTTGCCATGCTGCGTGACTTAATGTCGCTGAAAAAATCAGATTCACCGCTACCACTTGAGCAAATCGAGCCAAGCACTGAACTGTTCAAACGCTTTGACTCGGCAGCAATGTCGATTGGTGCACTTAGCCCAGAAGCGCACGAAGCGCTTGCAACAGCGATGAACCGCCTGGGTGGTTACTCTAACTCGGGTGAAGGCGGTGAAGATCCTCGTCGCTTCGGTACTGAGCGTAATTCGCGCATCAAACAAATTGCTTCAGGTCGATTTGGTGTAACGCCTCATTACCTAACTAATGCGGACGTACTGCAAATCAAGATTGCACAGGGTGCGAAACCGGGAGAAGGTGGCCAGCTGCCAGGACACAAAGTCACAGCAGAAATCGCTAAGCTGCGTTATTCGGTACAAGGGGTTACTCTGATCTCCCCTCCTCCGCACCACGATATTTATTCTATTGAAGATTTAGCCCAACTGATCTTCGACCTGAAACAAGTCAACCCCAATGCGCTAGTTTCAGTGAAGTTAGTCTCTGAGCCAGGCGTTGGCACCATCGCAACGGGGGTAGCGAAAGCTTACGCTGATCTCATTACCATCTCCGGCTACGACGGTGGTACCGCAGCAAGTCCGCTAACTTCAGTGAAATACGCTGGTAGCCCTTGGGAGTTGGGACTGGCGGAGACACAACAAGCACTGGTTGCTAATGGTCTGCGCCATAAGATCCGCCTGCAAGTAGATGGTGGTCTAAAGACCGGCCTAGACGTGGTTAAAGCGGCAATTCTAGGTGCAGAAAGCTTCGGTTTTGGTACTGCGCCAATGGTGGCAATGGGTTGTAAGTTCCTACGTATTTGTCACCTCAACAACTGTGCAACTGGAGTTGCAACTCAAGACGAGACACTGCGTAAAGAGTACTTCAAAGGTCTACCGGAAATGGTAATGAACTACTTCATTGGTCTGGCGGACGAAGTGCGTGGATTGCTCGCGGAACTTGGGGCTGAAAAACTGACTGACTTGATTGGTCGTACGGATTTGTTGGAAACCGTTGAAGGTCTGACAGCGAAACAATCAAAGTTGGATCTCTCCAATATTCTCGAAGCGCCAGTCTCTCCAGAGGGACATCCCCTTTACTGGACACAGCCAAACAAACCATTTGATAAAGCGGAGCTAAACCAGAAGATCGTTGAAGACGCATTGCAAGCAGTTGAGAAACGTCAATCAGCAAGCTTCTTTTACAACGTGATCAACACCGACCGTTCTGTCGGCGCTCGCCTATCGGGTGAAATTGCTCAGCGTTACGGCAACCAAGGCATGGCGGCAACGCCAATCAAGTTGTACCTAGATGGAACCGCAGGGCAATCCTTTGGTGTTTGGAACGCGGGTGGCGTAGAGCTTTACCTCACTGGTGATGCGAACGACTACGTCGGCAAAGGCATGGCTGGTGGTAAGGTCGTGATCAAGCCTCACCTTGGCACGGCGTTTAAGTGTAATGAAGCGACCATCATTGGTAACACCTGCTTGTATGGCGCAACGGGCGGCAAACTGTTCGCAGCAGGTAAAGCAGGTGAGCGTTTCGGCGTGCGTAACTCAGGCACGATTGCCGTCATTGAAGGTGCTGGAGATAACGCTTGTGAGTACATGACTGGCGGTATTGTTGCCATTCTTGGCGCAACAGGCGTGAACTTTGGTGCAGGCATGACTGGCGGTTTTGCTTACGTATTGGATGAGAACCAAGACTTCCAAGGTCGCGTGAACAGCGAATCAATTGAAGCAATTTCTCTGTCGGATCTCTACATCCACCAAGAGCACTTACGTGGTCTGATTGCTGAGCATCTTGAAGAAACCGGCTCAAGCTACGCAGAAGATATCTTGGCGAACTTTGATGAATGGATTCCAAAGTTCTACTTGGTGAAACCACAAGCAGCAGACTTACGCACCCTGCTTGGTCACCAAAGTCGTAGCGCCGCAGAACTGCGCGTTCAAGCCCAGTAATCATGGAGGATGTTTGAATCATGAGCCAGAACGTTTACCAATTTATCGATGTCCAGCGCGTTGATCCTGCGAAGAAACCCATCAAAATTCGTAAGATCGAGTTCGTTGAAATCTATGAACCGTTTACCAAGCAACAAGCGACCGCGCAAGCGGATCGCTGCTTGGATTGTGGTAACCCATATTGTGAGTGGAAGTGCCCAGTCCACAACTACATCCCTCAATGGCTAAAACTTGCCAATGAAGGTCGCATCCTTGAAGCCGTTGAGCTGTCACACCAAACCAACAGCTTGCCAGAGGTTTGTGGTCGAGTTTGTCCGCAAGATCGTCTGTGTGAAGGCTCTTGCACCCTCAATGATGACTTTGGCGCTGTCACCATCGGTAACATTGAAAAATACATTACCGACAAAGCGTTCGAAATGGGCTGGAAGCCTGACATGTCCAAAGTGGAATGGACCGATAAAAAGGTTGCCATCATTGGTGCAGGGCCAGCAGGCTTGGCCGCCGCCGATATACTTGTGCGCAATGGCGTGAAACCAGTCGTATTTGACCGCTATCCTGAAATTGGAGGTCTACTGACCTTCGGTATTCCTTCATTCAAGCTTGAAAAAGGCGTGATGGAAAACCGTCGCCGCGTCTTTACCGAGATGGGCGTAGAGTTCCGTATGAATGTCGAAGTAGGCAAAGATGTGTACATGCAAGAGCTGCTTGATAAGTACGATGCCGTCTTTTTGGGGGTTGGTACTTACCAGTACATGCGTGCTGGATTAGAAAATGAGGGCGCGCCGGGCGTTTACGATGCTCTGCCATTCTTGATTTCCAATACTTACAAAGTGATGGGCTTAGAACACGACCAGCCATTTATCGACATGGCGAAACAGCGCGTCGTGGTATTGGGTGGTGGTGATACCGCAATGGACTGTGTTCGTACCTCTATCCGCCAAGGCGCATCAAATGTTATATGTGCTTACCGTCGTGATGAAGCCAACATGCCAGGCTCTCGCCGCGAGGTGAAAAATGCCAAAGAAGAAGGCGTAAAGTTCATGTTCAACCTGCAGCCCTTGGGGATTGAAGTGGATGCATCAGGCAAAGTCTCGGGGGTCAAAGTGGTGAAAACCGCACTTGGCGAACCTGATGAAGCAGGTCGCCGCCGTCCAGAGCCCGTCGAAGGCAGCGAGCACGTTCTACCGGCAGACATCGTGATCATGGCATTTGGTTTCCAACCACACAAAATGGACTGGTTAGCACCGTTTGATGTCGATTTGGATCAGTGGGGTCGTATCAAAGCCCCTGCAAAACAAGCGTTCCAATTCCAGACCAGCAACGAAAAGATCTTCGCTGGCGGTGATGCGGTACGAGGCTCTGATCTGGTCGTGACTGCAATTGATGAAGGTCGAAAAGCGGCGGAAGGCATTCTCGATTACCTCGAAGTTTAATCACAGCTAACATCTCAAAAAGGATCCTATTGTTGGATCCTTTTTTCTTTTATTACATATAATTAAATTCCTAATATAAGGAATAGAATAATGAAAAAAGTCGCTCTCCTCTCCATCACTTTGCTCGGCTTAACCGCTTGTAGCCAAGGAGTCACAACCATGACAGATCGTTCTCAATCACCTTGTGGTGACAAACCAAACTGCGTTTCCACCCAAGACACGCGTGAAGAATATAATCTAACGCCATTTACCCTAACTGATTCAGCGAACATCGATGCGATTGAGCAAGTGGCGCTTGCGCTGCCGGGGGCGAAGACAGCCCTCAAAGCAGGCAATTACCTACGTATTGAATGCACATCTAAAATCATGCGATTTGTAGACGACTTAGAATTAAAAATCGAAGGTGACACGCTAATTGTTCGCTCGGAGTCTCGTGTAGGCTATTCCGACTTTGGCGTCAATCGCAAACGCGCAGACCAATTGCGTTCTCTGCTAACCACGGCCAAATTAATCAAATAGCACCACATCTTGGTGCAGAGTGGTATACTCTCGCCAACTTACAAATTTTACCCAAAGAGAGTGTTATGAAAGTTGGTATCATCGGTGCGATGGAACAAGAAGTCACCATCCTGAAAGAAGCTATGACAAACTGCCAAACCGTAAACAAAGCAGGTTGTACGTTTTTCTCTGGTCAGATTAACGACGTAGATGTGGTACTGCTTCAGTCTGGCATCGGTAAAGTAGCGGCAGCTGTTGGCACCACTATTCTTCTTGATGAATACCAACCAGATGTAGTGATCAACACCGGTTCAGCGGGTGGTTTTGACTCAAGCCTAAACTTAGGCGACGTTGTTATCTCAACAGAAGTTCGTCACCACGATGCAGACGTAACTGCGTTTGGTTACGAAATGGGTCAAATGGCAGGCCAACCAGCAGCATTCAAAGCAGATGAGAAGCTAATGGATCTTGCGGAAAAAGCACTGGCTCAAATGGAAAACACTCACGCAGTTCGTGGTCTTATCTGTACTGGTGATGCGTTTGTTTGCACTGCAGAACGCCAAGAGTTCATTCGTAAACACTTCCCATCTGTTATCGCAGTAGAGATGGAAGCATCTGCTATCGCTCAAACTTGCCATCAATTCAACACACCGTTTGTTGTTGTTCGTGCTATCTCTGACGTAGCAGACAAAGAATCACCAATGAGCTTCGAAGAATTCCTACCGCTAGCAGCGAAAAGCTCTTCAGAAATGGTGTTCAAAATGTTGGAACTGACTAAGTAAGTCTCTCAGATTTCATGGAAGAAACCTTTCAACAGATCTATGCCAACGGTGCGCTCCTCGTCATGTGGGGCGCATTACTATTCCACTTATTAATCCCCATTCCACACGCTGCACACCCCGTCACTTTGTGGCATAAATTCGCAGAACAACTGGCGAATAAAGTTAATAACAACCACAACTACTCACAAAGCGTTCTCTCTGGCGGGCTCGCACTGCTTCTTATGCTTGTACCCTGTTTGATATTACTGCTCGCGATGAAGCTCTTAGTTTGGCAAGCGCCCTTATTTGAGCTGGCATTACTGCTTATTGCTCTTGACTGGCGAAACAACGAATCACTAGCTAAACAACTCGTCACTGCAATGTCGAATGAGAACAAAGTGCAGTGCCGAGCACTACTCAAGCCTTACCTTAACCGCGATACAGACAGCTTATCGCTCTTAGGGATTGGTAAAGCAGGTGCAGAGACCATCATCATGGGCTACGGACGTAACGTTGTGTGCGTGTTGTTCTGGTATGGATTTACTGGTGGAATTGGCGCATTAATGTATCGCCTAACGGCAGAGCTCGCTCGCGCTTGGTCCCCAAGTCGCCGCCAGTATTCACCTTTTGGTAAGCCTGCTATTCAGCTAACGGCTGGATTGGAGATTGTTCCTTTACGCTTATTTGCCATGTTCATTAGCATGGGGAAAAACCTATCAAGTGTTTCCACCTCCATGCTTCAACAAGCGAAATCTTGGCCGCTTCCAGGACCAGCTTGGTTGTTGTGCTCGATTGGTAACAAGCTTCAATTGTCACTTGGCGGCCCAGCACTGTACCAAGGTCAAAGAGCTGAACGAGCAAAAATTGGTGGTCGTATCGCACCATCTGCTATTCATTTGGCACAAATCCAAACCCTCATTGTATGGCGTATTTTGGCTTGGATCGTTATCCAAAGCCTTATCCTCGGACTCATTTATCAAGGACTATGATGAACAAACTTTGCTTTGCTCTTCCTCTTTTCTTCTCTGCCGCTTCTTTTGCCAATGAACCCGCTCAACGCGTCATCAGCCTAGCGCCACACGCAACGGAAATCGCCTATGCCGCAGGTCTTGGAGACAAACTGATAGCGGTCAGTGAGATGAGTGACTACCCAGAGCAAGCTAAAGGCCTAGAAAGAGTATCAAACTACCAAGGTATCAAACTTGAACGCATCATTGCTCTTCAGCCCGATTTGGTTATCGCTTGGCCTGCAGGGAATCCTGCCAAAGAACTTGAGAAGCTCAAACAATTTGGCATCCCTATTTACTCTTCAACAACGGGGACGCTAGAAGATATTGCCAAAAATATTGAACAGCTCAGCCAGTACAGTGAAAGACCGGAAGTAGGACAAAAGAGCGCCGCAAATTTTCGTGCACAACTGAAAGCGTTAAAAGAAAAGTACAATACCGAAGAGAAAGTCCGCTACTTCTATCAGTTGAGTGAAAAGCCGATCATCACCGTTGCGGGCAATAATTGGCCAAGTGAAGTTTTCACCTTCTGTGGTGGTGAGAATATCTTTGCCAAAGGCATTGCTCCTTACCCGCAAGTCAGCATCGAGCAAGTGATGACTCGCCAGCCTGAAGTGCTGTTCACTTCTCGCCATGCAATGAGTGATGATGGTAAGTGGGTTGCCTGGAAAAACGACATCCCCGCGCTTAAAAATGGCCATGTTTGGTCTCTGAATGCCGATTTGATCAACCGCCCGACCCCAAGAACCTTAAACGCGATCACAGAGGTGTGTGAACACTTTGAAAGCGTGCGGCAAAAACGCTAACGTTTTCATTGGAAATCCCGTAAAATTTCCACCCTATTTCTGTTCCCCACAATTTGTTTAAAAGGTACTAAGTAACATGGACTCCATGCTGCTTTATATGATCGATTTATTCGGTACTGCTGTCTTTGCGGTTTCTGGTGTTTTACTCGCAGGCCGATTAAAGATGGACCCTTTCGGAGTGATCGTACTCGGTAGCGTCACCGCAATTGGCGGTGGCACCATTCGCGATATGGCGCTCGGTGCAACCCCGGTATTTTGGATCACTGACACCACCTATCTTTGGGTTATTTTCATCACCTGTTTACTGACTATGATTCTGGTTCGTCGTCCTAAACGCCTACCTTGGTGGGTACTTCCTGTATGTGATGCGATTGGTTTGGCGGTGTTTGTTGGTATCGGTGTAGAGAAAGCTCTCGCCTATAACGCATCAGGCATGGTTGCAGTGATCATGGGCGTAATTACCGGCTGTGGCGGTGGCATCATTCGAGACGTGCTAGCTCGTGAAGTCCCTATGGTCTTGAGAAGTGAAGTCTACGCAACGGCTTGTATCATTGGTGGCATTTTCCATACCACAGCATTAAGTATGGGTTACGACCATTCTGTAGCCTTACTCGCTGGGGTGATATCAACGCTGATGATCCGTCTGGGCGCAATTCGCTGGCACTTATCACTGCCAACCTTTGCCATCAATCGATAAGTAATCAGCATCGCAAGTTTCTCGAGAAGAGTCGACCTAAAAATCGGCTCTTTTTATTTCTCAACACACGATTAGCATCTGACCGAAAGCTTGGTTATATTGGTGTGACTATTCCCCATTTTCATGGATAGATAATGTTACTGGAAGGCATTGAAACGCTATTAGTACTGAGCAAAGAAAAAACCATGAGTCGCACTGGCAGTCAGCTCTACATCAGCCAATCAGCCGTGAGCAAACGCATTGCGAATCTAGAAAAAAAGCTCGGTAAGAAACTGATTGAGCCCTGTGGACGCCACATTAAGCTAACCTCTGATGCTGTTGCACTGATCAGTATCATTGAACCAACCTTTAACGAATTACGTGGTCAAATTCACGATCAACAAGAACTCGAAGATACATCGTTGATTCGAATGGATTGCTCAGAAACGTTAGTTGCAGGTTACCTCAGCTTGATCATGGAAGAGCGCTTGACCCAAGATCCTTACCTCAGAATTTCAACCAACCATACGCCACGAATCGTTGAAAACGTTAAATCAGGCAAAGCCACGCTGGGATTTTGCGCGGGCTACTTACCTCCACATCATGGTTTGATGAGTTTTCATCTAGCGGATGAGCCTTTCTCTATCATCAGTAAACATAAGCTCACTGAAATGCCAAAGACGATTCTCACCAATGATTTGAATAATCCAGCCAATACTTACCAGCAAGCTGTGTTGTCCAAACACGACATTCAGCCTTTAATGGAGATGGACTCATACACTGCTGCCGCACAGTTGGCTCTGGGTGGAATGGCACCAGCTTTAATCCCCAAATCGATAGTAAAAACTTTAAACATTGCACCTGAGTATTGCTATGCATTTGACGAGCTAGCACCGCTGATTCGCCCGATTCACATCTGCTTACGCCATAATGCGTATCGCAGCGAACGAATTAAAACAGTGATAGAAGCCATTGCTGATGTTGTTGCCAAAGAAGTTTCATCGCCATCAGCATAGACATGGTAATTACTAGAGGTCGAATCCACTTTTGGCCTTTAGTCACCACGGCTTTGGCACCTAGCTGAGCACCAATAAAGCCCCCTATAGCCATGGTGAAACCGATTTCCAATACTGGCAAACCAGCCAGAATAAAAAACAGCAGCGCCGCAATGTTTGAGGTAAAGTTCAGTATTTTAGTTCGGGCAGTTGCATCGACTAACGAGAAATGACCAAGCGCAACAAAACAAAGTGCAAAAATAGACCCCGTTCCTGGGCCAAAAAAGCCATCATAGAAGCCAACGCCACCACCAACGCATAACGCAAACATAGCTTCAGAAAGCTTCCGATCTCCGCCTGCGGCTTTCGAGTTTGAAGCAAATAAGAAGTAGAGTGAAATCGCGATCAGCAATACTGGAATAAGGCTAGTTAATATTCCTGCATCAATATACTGCACCGCTTCAGCACCAATGGCTGAGCCAATAAAAGTACATAAAATGGCAAGGCGCATCTCTTTCAAGCTAACGATACCATTACGAACAAAGTACCAACTGGCTGAAAAACTGCCGAATGAACTTTGTAGCTTGTTGGTCGCCAGCGCCTGAGTTGGGCTTAGCCCCGCCGCCAGCAGAGCAGGTAGAGTCAATAGACCGCCGCCACCAGCCATAGCATCAATAAATCCAGCGACTGATGCGACAAAAAACAATCCAATTAAAATCTCAAAAGTGATTTCCACTTATGCGTCCTGGTAAAAATGTGTAACGAAAAGAAGGCAACGATAACACCGCCTCACAAACGAGAAAAAGGAAACTCAAGACACTAACCTATTCTAGATTTTCATTAATTCTTATGAGATCAAAAAAGCCCGCTCAGATGAGCGGGCAATGAGGTTGTCATATAAGCCCTATTTTTCGGGCTTACTGATTTTTATCTATTACGCTTCTAGGCTCGCTTTCACTTTTGCGTGCAGCTCTTGAACCGAAGTCACTGTGCTCTTCGCATCTGCTGTGTGTGACATACAAGTTGCGAATGCAGCGTTTAGCGTTGTCGTGTAGTTCACTTTCTCTGCTAGTGCACCGCGACGTAGAACTTTAGAATCTTCAATCGCTTGACGACCAGCGGCAGTGTTCACGATGTAGGTGTACTCATTGTTCTTAATACGGTCAAGAATGTGAGGACGACCTTCGTGTACTTTGTTTACTAGACGTGGATTAATGCCCGCTTCGCCAAGAATGACTGCTGTACCGTGTGTTGCATCTAGCTGGTAACCAAGCTTAGATAGCTTTGATGCAAGGTCAACAACACGTTCTTTGTCGCCTTCGCGAACAGACAGTAGTGCACGGCCACCTTCTGGGTACACATTTCCACAGCCAAGCTCTGCTTTCGCATAAGCTTCCGCAAACGTTGCACCAACCCCCATAACTTCACCAGTAGAGCGCATTTCTGGGCCCAACAGTGGGTCAACACCCGGGAACTTGTTGAATGGCAGTACCACTTCTTTTACAGAGTAGTATGGTGGGATGATTTCTTTCGTAAAGCCCTGAGACTCTAGAGATTGACCCGCCATGACACGAGCAGCAATCTTAGCGATTGGTGCACCCGTTGCTTTCGATACGAACGGTACCGTACGCGCTGCACGAGGGTTAACCTCGATTAGGTATACTTGGTTGTTCTTCACCGCGAACTGCGTGTTCATCAGACCACGAACACCCAACTCGAACGCTAGTTTTTCAACTTGCTCACGCATGACGTCTTGAATTTCTTGGCTTAGCGTGTATGCAGGAAGAGAACATGCCGAGTCACCTGAGTGAACACCCGCTTGCTCGATGTGCTCCATGATACCGCCGATAACCACTCGCTCACCGTCACAGATAGCATCAATATCCACTTCAACTGCGTCATCTAGGAAGCTATCTAGTAGTACTGGAGATTCGTTTGATACGCTAACAGCTTCGTTGAAGTAACGACGTAGGTCTTGCTCATCGTATACGATTTCCATCGCACGACCGCCCAGTACGTAAGAAGGACGCACAACCAGTGGGTAACCGATTTCACGAGATTTCTCTACCGCTTGCTCCATCGTGGTTACTGTTGCGTTTTCTGGCTGTAGAAGACCTAGACGGTCAACCGCAACTTGGAAACGCTCACGGTCTTCTGCACGGTCGATGGCATCTGGGCTCGTACCGATGATTGGCACGCCAGCCGCTTCAAGTGCGCGAGCCAGTTTAAGTGGTGTTTGACCACCGTATTGAACGATAACGCCTTTTGGCTTTTCAACACGAGCGATTGCTAGTACGTCTTCCAGTGTTACTGGTTCGAAGTACAGACGGTCAGACGTGTCGTAGTCTGTTGAAACGGTCTCAGGGTTACAGTTAACCATGATGGTTTCGTAGCCATCTTCACGTAGTGCTAGTGATGCGTGTACACAACAGTAATCAAATTCAATACCTTGGCCGATACGGTTTGGACCGCCGCCTAGAATCATGATCTTCTCTTTGTCTGTTGGGTTCGCTTCACACTCATCATCGTAAGATGAGTACATGTAAGCCGTATCAGATGAGAACTCAGCCGCACACGTATCTACGCGCTTGTAAACTGGGTGGATGTCGTACTGGTCACGTAGGCGACGGATTTCACTTTCCGCAACACCTAGAATCTTAGATAGGCGCGCATCCGCAAAACCTTTACGCTTCAGCTTGTTAAGCTCTTCTTTGTTCAAACCAGCAAAGCCTTTCGCTTTAAGATCTTGCTCAAGCTTAACGATGTCTTCTATTTGAACTAGGAACCAGCGGTCGATTTGCGTTAGGTTGAATACGCCATCAACTGACATACCCGCACGGAATGCATCTGCGATGTACCAAATACGCTCTGCGCCTGCTTCTTTCAGTTCATGACGAATTTTCGTCAATGCGTCTGGTGCGTCTAGGTCGACCATCTCATCAAAGCCAGTCGCGCCCACTTCTAGGCCGCGTAGCGCTTTTTGTAGAGATTCTTGCTGGTTACGACCGATTGCCATTACCTCACCAACTGACTTCATCTGAGTAGTCAGGCGGTCGTTAGCACCGGCAAATTTCTCGAAGTTAAAACGAGGAATTTTAGTGACTACGTAGTCGATGGTTGGCTCGAATGATGCTGGAGTTGCGCCACCAGTGATGTCATTCATTAACTCATCTAACGTGAAACCAACCGCCAGTTTCGCTGCCACTTTCGCGATAGGGAAACCTGTTGCTTTCGATGCTAGCGCAGAAGAACGAGATACACGTGGGTTCATCTCAATGATAACCATGCGACCATCTTTCGGATTGATACCAAACTGTACGTTTGAACCACCCGTTTCAACACCGATTTCACGCAGTACCGCTAGAGAAGCGTTACGCATTAGTTGGTATTCTTTGTCTGTCAGCGTTTGAGCTGGAGCAACCGTGATGGAGTCACCTGTGTGGATACCCATTGGGTCAAAGTTTTCAATCGCACATACGATGATACAGTTGTCTGCTTTGTCGCGAACCACTTCCATCTCGTACTCTTTCCAACCGATAAGTGACTCATCAATAAGAAGTTCATTGGTAGGAGAAAGGTCTAGACCACGACGACAGATTTCTTCAAATTCTTCTTTGTTGTACGCAATACCACCGCCAGTACCACCCATGGTGAAAGATGGACGAATGATACATGGGAAGCCAACCATATCGAGAACTTTGTATGCCTCTTCCATGGTTTTTGCAGTATCTGCTCGTGGACACTCAAGGCCGATAGACTTCATCGCTTTATCGAAACGAGAACGGTCTTCCGCTTTGTCGATCGCGTCTGCGGTTGCACCAATCATCTCGACGCCGAACTCCGCAAGAACACCGTGTTTTTCTAGATCAAGCGCACAGTTCAGTGCCGTTTGGCCACCCATTGTTGGTAGTACTGCGTCTGGGCGTTCTTTTTCGATGATCTTACGCACCACTTCCCATTGGATTGGTTCGATGTAAGTCGCATCGGCCATATCTGGGTCAGTCATAATGGTTGCAGGGTTAGAGTTCACCAGAATAACTCGGTAACCCTCTTCACGCAGAGCTTTACACGCTTGTGCGCCAGAGTAGTCAAACTCACATGCCTGACCGATTACAATCGGACCAGCACCAAGAATAAGAATACTTTGAATGTCAGTACGTTTTGGCATTATCTACTACTCCGAATTAAGCGCTGTGTTTTTTGATTAGTTCGATAAAGTGGTCAAATAGCGGTGCCGCGTCTTCTGGACCTGGGCTCGCTTCTGGGTGACCTTGGAAGCTGAATGCTGGCTTGTCTGTACGGTGAATACCCTGCAGAGAGCCGTCAAATAGCGATACGTGAGTCGCGCGTAGATTTTCAGGTAGTGTTGCTTCGTCTGCTGCAAAACCGTGGTTTTGAGACGTAATCATTACAACATTACGATCCAAATCTTTTACTGGGTGGTTCGCACCATGGTGGCCAAACTTCATCTTCACCGTCTTAGCACCTGATGCTAACGCAAGAATTTGGTGGCCAAGACAGATACCAAAGATTGGTAAATTTTTCTCTAGAAATACTTTGGTCGCCTCAATGGCGTAAGTACATGGTTCTGGGTCACCTGGGCCGTTTGATAAGAAAACGCCATCAGGATTTAGAGCCAGCACCTCTTCTGCTGAAGTTTCAGCAGGCACAACCGTTAAGCGGCAGCCGCGATCCACCAACATACGCAGGATGTTACGCTTTGCGCCGAAATCGTAGGCAACAACGTGATATGGCAACTCGCTGTCGTCTTGCGCTTCAGGAAGTCCACCCTCGAGCGTCCACGAACCTTGTTTCCATTGATACGCTTCTTTTGTTGTAACCTCTTTCGCAAGATCCATTCCTTTCAAGCCAGGGAATTCTTTCGCTTTCGCTAATGCTAGGGCTTCGTCTATAGAAGAGCCCGCAACGATACAACCGTTTTGCGCACCTTTCTCACGTAGGATACGAGTCAGCTTACGCGTGTCGATATCTGCAATGCCGACAATGTTTTGCGACTTAAGGTAATCAGAAAGGGATTGTTCATTACGGAAGTTAGAAGCGATAAGAGGGAGATCGCGAATCACAAGGCCTTGAGCGTGGATTGAAGAGGATTCTTCGTCTTCGGAATTGGTTCCGGTATTGCCAATGTGAGGATAAGTAAGAGTAACGATTTGTTGAGAATAGGAAGGATCAGTGAGAATTTCTTGGTACCCCGTCATCGAGGTATTAAAAACAACTTCACCAACGGAAATACCATCTGCTCCAATGGACACACCGCGGAACACTGTCCCATCTTCTAGGACTAACAGTGCTAATTTACCCAAGACAACCTCCAGAATAAAAATGCATAAAAAATAAATTAAGTTGCAAACCTGCCTTCCTTTACCTTGAATATCTACATAAACAGGTATTTTTGACAAATTGGCGGTATTCTAAGGATGGACTTAGAAAGTGTCAATACCGTTCGAAAAATAAATCATTGCTTTCTAGCAGGTAAATCCATTTTCAAGCAAAGAGCCTTAAAAAAATAAGTTTTATCTAAAATTAGACCTAGCATGATGACACTTTTATAGATTTTACAAAATTGAACATATTACAGTTCACAAAAATTTATGTGATCATCACGCAAACGTTCATCACCAAAAAAACAAACCAAACTTTTAGACACTTCAAGCAAAAACAACCACAAAAGCCACATAAACCACACTTAACCCACCCCAGAAAGGCCAAAAATCTTACTAGATTTTTTTACATCATTTTCGATAAACATAAAAAAACCGGCTTGCGCCGGTGAATGATTATGTACTTAAAGCTCATTTAAGCTCAACACATCGGTCATGCTATAAAAACCTGATGGCTTAGCATTTAACCACACGGCTGCTTTTACTGCTCCGTTTGCGAAAGTCATACGATCGGTCGCTTTGTGAGTGATTTCGACACGCTCACCAATATCAGCAAACATTGCCGTGTGTTCCCCCACGATATCACCAGCACGAATCGTCGCAAAACCGATCTCGTCTTTGGTACGTTCACCTGTGATACCTTCACGAGCGTAAACGGCAACATCGCTTAACTTATTGCCCATCGCACCTGCAATCGCTTCGCCCATACCAATCGCAGTACCAGATGGGGCATCAACTTTATGACGGTGATGCGCTTCTACAATCTCAATATCACAGTAGTCACCCATTACTTGGGCGGCTTTTTCTAGTAGCTTGAAGACAAGATTCACGCCAACAGAATAGTTAGGAGCCATAACAACAGGGACTTGCTTTGCCGCGTCCTCAATCAATGCTCGCTCTGCTTCACTAAAGCCTGTTGTGCCAATCACAATGCTCTTACCATGCTGTTTACACAGTTCAAGGTTAGCTAACGTGCTGACTGGAGAGGTAAAATCGATGATCACATCAAAGTTGTCGATTTCCTTAGCAAGATCATCGGTCAAGAAGACATCAATTTTACCTTCCCCACAAAGCTCACCCACATCGACACCAACTAATGAAGACTCAGGACGTTCAGATCCCGCAGTAACGGATGCTTCTGGATTTAGGTGTGATGCTTTAACTAGGTTACGACCCATACGGCCTGCAGCACCTGCGATTGCAATACGAACCATTGCGCTTTCTCTCCTTCTCTGGATAACGAGGCTTACTCTCGTTCTCTTTCGTTTCACTGAATCTTTTTAAACTAACAATATCCCGTGTTAACCACAAGACAGTTCGCTGTGAGTTAAGAAAACTCTTTAATCACTCGCTCCAGAATCGGTACGTTCGCTTCTGGGAAGGCATAGTTTGATAATGCGCCTATTTCAACCCAACGACCTTGCTGCCCTTCTTTTCCATAAGGTTGACCATCAAACTGCGTTACAGAAATAAAATCAAATTTCAATGACTTATCTGGGTAATCATATTCAAGGTGTTCAAACAGAGATTGCTCGGTGATCGTAATGCCGATCTCTTCTTCCAGTTCACGAGCCATCGCTAACTCAACACTTTCACCTTGCTCAACTTTACCGCCGGGGAACTCCCAAAAGCCACCTTTGTGCTTATCATCGGGACGCTTAGTAATAAAAATTTGCGACCTTTCTTGGTTGAAAATGATCGCTGCAACAATGTGAATTCTTTTCATGGGTTTATCCCTAGATCTATCGATACAAAAAGAGCCGCCTAAGCGACTCTTTTTAATACATAATCAAACTCAATTAGTTAATTTGACCGTGACACTGTTTGTACTTCTTACCACTGCCACATGGACAAGGCTCATTACGTCCCACTTTACGCTCATCACGAACCATTGGTTGGTTTGAACCCTCCGCAGCAGCTTCATCTTCCACAAGTGGATTTTGTGCCGCTGCATGTTGAGCTTGCGCACGACGAGTGGCTTCTTCAGCTTGCGCACGACGTTGCTCTTCCATACGCTCAACTTCTTCTTGCTGCTGAACGCGAACTCGAGACAATACCGTAATCACATCGGTTTTCAGCGCTTCTAGTAGGCCTTCAAACAATTCAAACGACTCGCGCTTGTACTCTTGTTTCGGGTTCTTTTGTGCATAGCCACGTAGATGAATACCTTGACGAAGATGATCCATCGCCGCTAGGTGCTCTTTCCATAGCGTATCCAGTGTTTGAAGCATGACCGATTTTTCAAAGTTACGCAGAACTTGAGCGCCTACGACTTCTTCTTTCACTTTGTATACTTCAACCGCTAGATTAATGATCTTTTCACGCAGTGCTTCTTCATACAGTTTGTCATCTTCTTCAAGCCATTGCTTAATCGGCGCATCAAGATCGAAGTCCGCTTTCAAACGTTCTTGAAGACCTTCCACGTCCCACATATCTTCTAAAGACTGTGGCGGGATGTACTCATCAATGATAGCGGTCATAACGTCTTCGCGGTTTTGTTCGATCATCTCGCTGATGTCATCAATACTCATCAACTCATCACGAAGTTCATAGACCACTTTACGTTGATCGTTCGCCACGTCATCGTATTCAAGAAGCTGTTTACGAATATCGAAGTTACGTCCTTCCACTTTACGCTGTGCTTTTTCAATTGAACGAGACAACATCTTAGATTCAATCGCTTCGCCTTCTTCCATACCACTTTGGATAAGACTCGCCATACGATCTGATGTGAAGATACGTAGTAGTGAATCTTCCATTGATAGGTAGAAACGAGATGAGCCCGCATCACCTTGACGACCAGAACGACCACGTAGCTGGTTATCGATACGACGAGATTCGTGACGCTCAGTACCAATGATGTGTAGACCACCAGACTCTAGCACTTGATCGTGAACTTGCTTCCACTCAGCTTTAATCGCATCAATTTGTTCTTTAGTTGGATCTTGCAGTGCTTCCACTTTTGCTTGCCAGCTACCACCTAACACGATATCTGTACCACGACCCGCCATGTTCGTTGCGATGGTGACCGCACCTGGCGTACCTGCTTCTGCAACAATTTCCGCTTCACGCTCGTGGAATTTCGCGTTCAGTACGTTGTGCTTAATCTTCGCTTTCTTCAGTGCGTTAGACAATAGCTCTGATTTCTCGATAGAAACCGTACCAACAAGAGACGGCTGACCTTTTTCTACGCGCTCTTTAATATCTTCGATGATTGCCGCAAATTTCTCTGCTTCAGTACGGTACACCACATCTGGCATATCGTTACGGACCATCGGTTTGTTAGTTGGAATAACCACCGTTTCTAGACCGTAGATCGATTGGAATTCGAATGCTTCGGTATCCGCTGTACCTGTCATACCTGACAGTTTTTCGTATAAACGGAAGTAGTTCTGGAATGTGATCGATGCCAGTGTTTGGTTTTCGTTTTGAATCTTAACGCCTTCTTTCGCTTCAACCGCTTGGTGAAGACCTTCAGACCAACGACGGCCTGGCATCGTACGCCCCGTGTGTTCATCAACAATAACCACTTCACCGTCGTCATTGACGATGTAGTCTACGTTACGCTCGAACAATACGTGTGCACGAAGTGCTGCGTTCACGTGGTGCAGTAGGCTGATGTTCGTTGGAGAGTAAAGTGTGTCACCCTCTTCCATCAAGCCATTTTTCACCATCAGTTCTTCGACAAATTCTTGGCCTGTTTCAGTCAGGTATACTTGCTTAGACTTCTCATCCACAGTGTAGTGACCGTCACCACGATACTCTTCTGAGTCTTCTTTATCTTGTTTCTGAAGCTGCGGAATAAGTAGGTTAATACGTGTGTATAGATCTGAACTGTCTTCTGCTGGACCAGAGATAATTAAAGGAGTACGAGCTTCATCGATAAGAATTGAGTCCACTTCATCGACAACGGCAAAGAAACGCTCACGCTGAACACGATCTTCATTACGGAAAGCCATGTTGTCACGAAGGTAGTCAAAACCAAACTCATTGTTGGTTCCGTAAAGAATATCGGCTTGGTAAGCTTCTTTCTTTGCCTGAGGAGGCATGTTTGGCACGTTGATGCCAACGGTCATACCTAAGAATTCAAACAGAGGACGGTTTGTCTCTGCGTCACGCGTTGCAAGGTAGTCGTTCACCGTAACAACGTGCACGCCTTTACCTGGTAGTGCGTTGAGGTAAGCAGGAAGAGTTGCAGTTAGAGTTTTACCTTCACCAGTACGCATTTCCGCGATTTGGCCACCGTTCAGAACCATACCACCGATTAGCTGTACGTCGAAGTGGCGCATACCGTAAACACGCTTAGATGCTTCACGAACCGTAGCAAAAGCTTCTGGAAGTAGCTTATCAAGAGTTTCGCCTTGCTCTAGGCGCTCACGGAACTCAACAGTTTTCGCTTTTAGCTCTTCATCAGATAGAGCTTCAAATGTTGGTTCGTAGTTATTGATCTCTTTTACAATTTTTCTAAGGCGGCGCAGTGTTCGGTCGTTGCGACTGCCAATCACTTTTGTCAGTAGCTTAGTTATCATTTTTCGTGAATCTCTCTTTAATCAGACCGTTCCCGATCTACTCGTAATGCCTTCAGTCTCTGCCAATTTTGAACTAAGAATACTGAGATAAATCATTTAACAAAGATATTGAGTTCAAACATCCGCATTTCAAGGCCAAATTTTGAAACAATGTGGCTTAGTGTAAGGATTTTTCATCCATACAACCATTAATAGACGTATTTGTTTGAAGCACTCTGAAGTTTTTAATCAAAGTGGTGACGGATTAGCCAGTATTTGCTCATACATTGAGATTCGAAATCGATATTCTCAGTACAATTATCATCATCTTGATATACTTAGCGTGTATTTCTACCTAAAAAGCACCTCTTTTTGCGTTAATTTCGAGGGCAATTGGGTAATAAAGACAATAATGTAAACTATACCTAGATGGAAAGCTGCTCTAGAATACCAATATCTCAACAAAATTAGATTTTGCCTATGCGTGATCATCGCCCAACAGCTACAGACGATCTTATTGCTGAATCTCAGTTTAAGCAGATTCAACAGCATGCTGGAGAGATCTTACAGCTAAACCAAGCTCTACAATCGATCTTACCGAAAGGCACCGCCGATCATTGCCGAGTAGCAAATATTCGCAATGGCCACTTGTTGATTGATGTCTCTAGTGCAGCGATCAAAATGAAGGTCGATTACGATCGTTTAATGATCCTCAATAAACTGCGTACACAAGGCTACGCCAAACTCATGAGTGTTGAGGTGAGAATTAACCCTTCTTTGTACCGAAATCGCTTTGAACATGATGATCGGCCAAAACGCCCACCTCTCACTGAAGCGGCGGCTAACTCATTAATGATCATTGCAGATATCGCTCCGCCTAAAATTAAAGAGCGTTTAAAGCGTCTCGCTGACATGGCAGAAAAGAAGAGCAACAAATGAGCGTTTTTTAAACGACTTATTTACAGATAGCAAAAAGCCAGGCATTGCCTGGCTTTCTTAATCTATTTACGTCTGCGCATTTAGTATTATGCTAGAACCATGTTTGGTTCTGCAAAAGCAACCGGTGAACCCGCTTCTTCTTCAAATGTTGTCCATTCCCATGCTTCTTGATCAGCAAGAACGGCACGTAGAAGTTGGTTGTTCAAACCATGACCTGATTTGTACGCTCGGAATTCGCCGATGATGGCATGACCACACATGTAAAGATCACCAATCGCGTCCAATACTTTGTGTGTTACGAACTCATTCTCAAAGCGTAGGCCTTCTTCGTTAAGAATACGGTAATCATCCAGTACGATTGCGTTATCAAAGCTACCACCCAGAACTAAGTTCTGAGATTGTAGGTATTCGATATCACGCATGAAACCAAACGTACGCGCACGAGAAATCTCACGAACGAAACCTTGAGATGAGAAATCAAACAGAAGACGTTGCTCGTCTGACTCGATCGCAGGGTGGTTAAAGTCAATTTCAAAGTCCATACGGAAGCCGTTAAATGGTACAAATTCAGCCCATTTATCGCCGTCTTCAAAACGAACTGGTTTCTTAATACGGATAAAACGCTTTGGCGCATTTTGCGTTTCGACACCAGCTTGTTGCAGCAGATATACGAACGGGCTTGCGCTACCATCCATAATTGGAATTTCAGGTGCGTCAACTTCAACAATAATATTGTCGATACCCATACCAGCAAGTGCTGCATTCAAGTGTTCAACCGTTGAAATGCGAATACCTTCGTCGTTAACCAATGCTGTACATAACATAGTGTCACGAACAGATGCCGGATCAGCTGGAAAATCTACAGGTGGATTTACATCTGTACGACGGTAAATAATGCCTGTATTTGCAGCAGCTGGGCGCAGAGTAAGTGTCACTTTACGACCAGAGTGGAGACCCACACCAGTTGTTTTCACTATTTCTTTCAGAGTTCTTTGTCTGATCATCTGCTTGCCTCTCTAAAAAATGCTACAAAACACGGCCGCCTGTAACGTCGACCGTGAATGCTACCATAATTTTGAACTCTGTCAAATTTATGGATTAAAGATTAGTCAGCCTGACGACGCAAAAATGCTGGGATATCTAAATAACCACTCTCTTTCTCTTGTTTCGGTGCTGCAGAGCTTTGACCCACAGATACAGAAGAAGAAACAGTGTTTGTTGGCTGAGGAGTTACCTGCGGTTTCTCTTGCACTTGAGTCTGCAAAACTTGTGCCGGTTTTTCCTCAACTTGTGGTAGCACCGCTTGTTGTTGCGGAGCAGGCGTTGGTGCAACTTTCGCTTTACCACCAGCAACTAATGTGATGTCTGGCTTTTTCTCATTGCCGATACCCGTAGCAACCACTGTTACACGGATTTCGTCAGTCATGTCTGGGTCTAGAGAAGTACCGATAACCACGGTGGCATTGTCAGATGCGAATGCTTTCACTGTGTTACCCACTGTCTCAAACTCATCAAGACGCATATCAAGACCTGCAGTGATGTTAACAAGGACACCACGAGCGCCCGCTAGATCGATATCTTCCAGAAGTGGGCTAGAAATTGCCATCTCCGCTGCTTCTTCTGCACGATCTTCGCCTTTCGCGATGCCACTACCCATCATTGCGTGACCCATTTCAGACATCACAGTACGTACGTCTGCGAAGTCGACGTTGATCATGCCGGGACGAGTGATGAGCTCTGCAATACCTTGAACCGCGTTCTTAAGAACATCATTCGCACTTGCAAAAGCTTCTAATAGCGTTACACCACGACCAAGAACTTTAAGTAGCTTCTCGTTTGGAATCGTGATCAAAGAATCAACATGCTTAGACAGCTCATCAATACCTTGCTCAGCGAATGCCAAACGCTTCTTGCCTTCAAAGCTGAACGGTTTCGTTACTACCGCTACGGTTAGAATGCCAAGCTCTTTAGCCACTTCAGCAATAACAGGTGCAGCGCCTGTACCTGTACCGCCACCCATACCTGCGGCGATAAACACCATGTCGGCGCCAGTTAGGGAATCTTTAATTCTGTCTCTATCTTCGAGAGCAGCCTCACGGCCGACCTGTGGATTCGCACCTGCCCCCAGACCTTTAGTGATATCACCGCCGATTTGAATGACATTACCAACGCTTGTCTTACGAAGTGCTTGCGCATCAGTGTTGACGCTGATGAATTCCACTCCTTCGATGGATTCACGCACCATGTGTTCAACGGCGTTACCACCGCCACCACCAACTCCAACGACCTTAATTACTGCATCGTCAGACATTTCCATCATCGGTTCAAACATGTGTTGTCTCCGTTTATCCTGCAACTCAGGTTAAAACTCATTTCTTATCCAATTACGCAATTTACCGAAAAAGTTAGTCACAGATGCGGAAGAACGCTTAGGTTCATTATAATCGCTATCGTCACTAGACTGCATATCTCTTGCGTAATAAAGTAATCCAACTGCCGTAGAATGGTACGGCTCTTTTACATAATCAGTTAAGCCGCTGACTTCGAGCGGTTTGCCGACCCTTACTTGATTGCGGAATACGCGCTCCGCACACTCTACCACTCCGTCAATCTGCGCAGCACCGCCGGTAAGAACAACACCTGCGGCAAGATGGTGCTTAATGCCTTCTTCGCGCAATTTTGCTTGTACTGAGTCGATAGTTTGGTTAACCAGTCCCATAAGCTCTGAGTATCGCGGCTCAATCACTTCTGACAAAGTCTGACGCTGCAGACTGCGTGAAGGTCGTCCACCGACACTTGGTACGTTAACCGTGTCATCCTTGCTGACTAGTTCACTCAAGGCACAGCCATATTTTACTTTTATTTCTTCGGCATCACTCACTGGTGTACCAAAAGCAAAAGCAATATCGCTAGTGACAGCATTTCCTGCGTAAGAAAACACTTCAGTGTGACGTAATGCGCCACCAGTCCAAATGGATACATCCATTGTTCCAGCGCCAATATCAACCACACAAACCCCAAGCTCTCTTTCATCCTCGGTGATTACCGCATTACTTGCAGCAAGCCCAGAAAAAACAAGTTGCTCCACTTTAAGGCCGCAGCGTTCTACCGCCTTAATAATATTGCGTGCCATATCATTATGGCAGGAGATCAAATGGACGCTAACCTCCATCCTCACTCCAGATAAACCAAGTGGGTTTTTAATCCCTTCTTGATAGTCGATGGTGAACTCTTGCGGAATCACATGTAGGATTCGCTGTTCATCACCGATTTTAATCGATTTTGCGGTATGGATAGCGCGATCCATATCTTCTTGAGACACTTCCTCATCAGATATGGTGCCCATGCCTTTTTCAATTCGGCTTGCGATATGCTTACCAGACAACGAAATGAATACACGGCTAATTTGGCATTCGGCCATTAGCTCTGCTTGATCAATCGCGCGTTGTACTGATTTAACAACCGACTCCAAATCATTCACGCCGCCTTTATCCATGCCGCGTGAAGGGCTGCTACCTGAACCAATAATGTTTATTTGGCCATCTGGTAGAATCTCACCCACTAGAGCTGAAACGGTTGCAGTGCCTATATCAAGACCAACAATAATGTTGTCATCGGCGACCTTAGTCATCTGTACTCTCTTGTTCTAACTCATGTTCAGGAAACCAACCAACCGCGGCTCCCGTATCGTACCTAAGATCGATATAACTGATTCTTTGCGTGTCGCTTCCAAGCTTATGATAGAGTGAGAAAAAACGCTCTATTCGCTCATCCAAAGATTCTTTACCGAGCTCTAGTCGAATACCGTTATCAAGGATGATTTGCCAAGCTCGTCGCTCGTTTAATACTAGAGACGATATTGCAAGACCCAGCTGCTGAAATTTAGGTCGAAGTTCACGATAGGTTTGCAAGACTTCCGGCCCGGTTGCAGTGGGTCCATATAGCTTAACTTTCTCTTCCTTTAGTAGGCCGACATCCCCTTCAAATACCAAACCATTGTTGTCCAACAGTTCGATGCCATTCCAAATGGCGACGGGGTGATGTTCTGTCAAAAATACTTTTACCGTGTCTGGCCACTGCTTTCGAATAGCCGCATGGGCTACCCAAGGAAGGGCCTCTACACTTTGTTGCAACACATCAATGTCTTGTGACATGAAGGTTCCAATGTGATCAATACTGCCAAACGCTGCTTGAACATCGTCTGCTGTGACATACTCCAGCTTTCCCTGAAGTACGATTTTGGAAAGAGGTAACCTTTGGTCATCCCACATCCAACTGATCGCTGAGTACAAAACAGAACTAATTATTGTCATCACGATAACGAAAAATAGCGCACCCAAGATCTTCTCTTGGCGACCACGGTGATTCTCCGTGTTAAGCCGCTCTTCATTCAGTGCAATATTCAACAACGTCTTCGTTTCCTGATTTTTGTCCTGTGCTTTTTATCGTGTTATTACACACTAATAAAAGCATTGACTTTAACCTTGGGATTATACTGAGCTCTTGTAAACTATCAAACACTGATAGTGATAAATCACAACGTTCTTGATACAAAATCGAGATCTAGGTCTTTATCTGTGCTTTGTATCAATCATCGCTGTTAACCGAGCATCTTATTAACATTCAGCTCAAGAACAGCCAGTTGCTTCGCTACTTTACCAACATCGCCCGCCCCTTGAGTCAAGATCAAGTCGCCGTCTTGTATAACATTAGCCAAAACTGATGGTAGTTGTTCAATTTCAGGAACAAAAATGGGATCTACCTTGCCACGACTGCGAATTGTGCGACATAGCGCACGTCCATCAGCGCCAGCAATGGGTTTCTCTCCTGCCGCATAGACATCCAACATGATCAATACATCAACCTGCTCAAGTACATTGGCAAAATCATCGTAAAGATCACGCGTTCGACTGTAGCGATGCGGCTGAAAAATCATCACCAAACGCTTATTTTGCCAACCACTACGTGCGGCATCAATCGTTACACCTACTTCTGTTGGGTGATGACCATAGTCATCCACCAACATAGCTAGACCATTACCGGTATCGAACTCCCCAAGGTGGTCAAAACGGCGCCCAGTCCCCTCAGTACCAGCCATCGCTTTAAGAATGGCTTCATCACTGATGTCATCTTCTGTGGCTACCGCAATCGCTGCCGAAGCATTCAGTGCATTGTGGCGACCTGGAATATTCAATGTAATGTCTAGATTCGCATGACCTTCACGAACCACGGTGAACTTACCTTGCTGACCTTCTTGACGGTAGTTTTCAATGCGTACGTCTGCATCTTCTGAGAAACCGTAAGTGATCACCTGACGGCTGATACGTGGAATCAACTCACGAATGACTGGATCGTCGATACACACAATCGCTTGGCCGTAAAATGGTAGGTTGTGCAAAAAGTCGATGAAGGTTTGCTTCAATGTTTCGAAGTCACCTCCATAAGTATCCATATGATCCGCTTCAATATTGGTGACAATGCTCACCATGGGTTGCAGGTGCAAGAATGACGCATCGCTCTCATCTGCTTCAGCAATCAGAATACGGCTTGAACCTAGACGTGCATTCGTGCCAGCGCTCTTCACCAGCCCGCCGTTAACGAACGTTGGATCAAGGCCTGCTTCAGAATAGATTTGCGTTACAAGTGCCGTAGTCGTTGTTTTGCCGTGCGTACCCGCAACAGCAATACCATGACGGAAACGCATCAACTCAGCCAGCATTTCTGCGCGGCGGACGATAGGAATACGCAATTCACGCGCCGCCATCACTTCTGGATTTTCTTCGTTAATCGCGGTTGAAACCACAACAACACTGGCATTCTCAACATTGCTGGCTTGATGGCCAATAAATACCGTTGCACCTTTTGATACTAAACGCTCGGTCACAGGGTTTTCTGATAGGTCAGAACCTGTGATTTGGTAGCCTTCGTTCAACAGTACTTCTGCAATGCCGCTCATGCCCGCACCACCAATACCGATGAAGTGGATGGATTTCACGCGGCGCATCTCTGGCACCATTGCGCGAATTTGAGCTAAGTCTTGTGTATGTTGGATTGTCATCAATTCTATTCTCAATAATTCGTTAACGCTTTTCGGTCAAAGCAACAATGGCTTGTGCGACAACTCGGTCAGCATTCAATTTTGCAGCGCCACGCGCTTGCTCAGCCATTGTAAGTAAAGCTTGTCGATCCAATTGTTGGATCTGCTGAGTCAGTGACTCAACGGTTAAATCTGGTTGTTCAATCATTTTCGCCGCACCACAATCCACCAAGTGGTCTGCATTCAGTGCTTGCTGACGGTCTTTATGCATAAACGGAACAAAGATAGCCCCCACGCCCGCCGCTGATACTTCAGAAACGGTTAACGCTCCTGAACGACAAACCAAAAGGTCAGCCCATGCATAAGCTTCTGCAACGTCGTCAATGAATTCTGTTACTTCTGCATTCGCCACACCATTCGCTTGGTATGCCGCATTCACTTCTTCCGCGGAACCTTTACCCGCTTGATGACGAATACAGTAATCATCGCCCAATTTTGCCATCACTTCTGGCAGCGTTTGGTTAAGAATGCGTGCACCTTGGCTACCACCCATCACAAGAATACGAATTGGACCTTGTCGTTCTTGCATGCGTGCAGCAGGAGCATCGAGCTGGGTTACGTCTTCACGTACTGGATTACCAACCACTTCTGCTTTTGGAAACGCGCCAGGGAAAGCTTGAAACACCTTCTTAGCGATTTTCGATAGCCATTGGTTTGTGAGACCTGCGACGGCATTTTGCTCATGCAGCACAACAGGAATTCCGCTCATCCAAGCCGCAATACCACCAGGGCCACTCACGTAACCGCCCATGCCAAGCACAGCGTCTGGCTGCCAACGTTTCATGTGAGCACGAGCCTGCATGATGGCATTAACAATTTGAAATGGTGCCGCAAGAAGACGTTTAACGCCTTGACCTCGTAGACCTTTTACTTTGATAAAGTCGATTTCAATGCCATGTTTTGGCACTAAATCCGCTTCCATTCTATCCGCGGTACCTAACCAGCGAATCTCCCAACCTTGCTGTTGCAACTGCTTCGCTACGGCCAAGCCTGGGAAAACGTGACCACCAGTACCACCGGCCATCACCATCAAACGTTTATTTTTCTTCATCGTCTTGTTGTTCTTTCTGACCGCGCTTTAAACGGCATTCGTGATCGATACGCAGCAATATGGCAACTGCAATAGACATGATTAATAGGCTTGAGCCACCATAGCTGATCAGAGGTAGGGTGAGCCCCTTGGTTGGCACAATGCCTGCTGCCGCACCAACGTTAACTAAGGTTTGGAAAGCAAACCAAATACCAATGCCAAATGCTAAATAACCACCAAACATTTCGCCCGCTTCGAAGGCTCGCTTACCGATATAAACCGCTTTTAACACTAAACTGAAGATCAGCATTAATACCAATACAACGCCGGCAAAGCCGAGTTCTTCTGCGAGCACCGCGAACACAAAGTCGGTATGGGCTTCGGGTAGATATTCCAATTTTTGAATCGAGTTACCCAGACCTTGACCAAACCATTCACCTCGGCCAAATGCCATCAACGATTGTGTCAATTGATAGCCGCTGCCGAATGGGTCTTCCCATGGGTCAAGAAATGACGTGACACGTCGCATACGATAAGGCTCAATCAAAATTAAGCCTACAACAGCAACTATCCCTGCAATCATTAACGCCAAAAACTGCGTTAACTTGGCCCCCGCGATAAATAACATACCAAACAGGGTCACCAGCATCACAACAACCGTACCTAAGTCAGGTTGACGCAGGAGTAATACCGCAAATACCGTAAAAACCATTATTGGTTTAATGAAGCCACCAAAGAATGTCTGACGAACTTCATCCTGTTTACGAACCAAGTATCCAGACATAAACATAAACAGAGAGAGCTTGGCAATCTCTGCCGGCTGTAAATTAATTGGTCCAACGGGGATCCATCGAGAAGCACCATTAACAGACTTACCTGCAACTAAAACAATGACAAGCAGTGCAACCGATATCCCAACGATGTATTTAGAGTTCCGAAACCAAAAGTCTAAGGGCTTACAAAGGACAACCGAAGATGCTGAAACGGCAACGACCAAGAATAGAGCGTGACGGAACATAAAGTGGAATGGCTGATCCGTCAGTCGAGAACTGATGGGAAACGATGCAGAGGTCACCATCACCAAGCCAGTTAACATCAAACCTAGCGCAATCCATACCAACTGACGATCAAAGAGCGCCTCTGGTGCTGGATGCTTAAGCCAAGTGCCAATGCTGCGTTTAACGTTACCTAAAACCACGAAATGTGTGACCTTTAATTATGCGTATTTTTGAGCAAGATTAGCGAAGGCATCGCCCCTTGCCATAAAGTTATCGAATTGATCAAAGCTAGCACATGCCGGAGAGAGCATCACCATATCGCCAGGTTTTAACTGCGAAGATATTTGTTGAATCACATCTTCCATGCTGTCAAAACGAGTTGCCGATTCGTGCAGTGGCATAAAGGCATCACCATCGGTACCAAAGCAGCAAAGTTGCAGATTCAACGTAGTGAAGATAGGCTTTAACGGCGAAAAATCTGCGCCTTTACCAACCCCACCAACCAACAAATACAGTTTGCCCTTCGATTCTAGTCCGGAAAGTGCGGCCATCGTGCTAGCAATATTAGTTGCTTTGGAATCATTCACCCATTTTACGCCACGATTATCCGCAACCACCTGGCATCGATGCGTCAAACCCGTGTAAGTTTTCAGTGCATGTAACGCTTTGTGATAGTCAATACCAGCGGCCTTGAGTAAAGCGAGCACGACCAAGGCATTCGCCAAGTTGTGCTTACCGACCAGTTTGAGCTCATCGCTAGCAATCACACGCTGGCCGTGATCAAGCAACCAAGTGCGACCGGCATCTGATTCCAAACCATAAGCTCGCTCATCAGTGCCAAACGTCATCAACGGCATGTCACTATCAGGGTAGGTTTCTTGGTCATCACGGTTAACGACTGCTAGCTCGGCATTATCAAAAATACGCAACTTCGCTTGTCGGTAGTCCGCCATGCCTTGATAGCGATCCATGTGATCTTCAGAAAGGTTTAGAAACGCGGCGGCTTTAAGCTTCAGGCTCGACGTAGTCTCTAGTTGGAAACTCGATAACTCAAGCACGTACAAATCCGCGTCTTGCTCTAGCAAATCTAAAGCAGGCACTCCAATATTGCCGCCAACGCCAACGGTTAGTCCAGCGGCTTTCGCCATCACGCCCGTCAAGTCAGTGACCGTGCTTTTGCCATTAGAGCCAGTGATCGCGATAACGGGTTTCGTTACTGCCCAAGCAAACAACTCAATATCGCCAACAACAGGTGTGCTTTTCGCAACTATTGTTTGGATTTCTGGCGTAGCTAAGGCAATACCTGGGTTGGTCACTACCAAGTCGGCTTCAGCTAACCATTCGCTATTCCAACCACCACTGTGCAACTCTACCTGTTCAGGTAAACGCTCAGCACCTGGTGGGTTAGCACGCGTATCGATGACTTTAACCGCCAGTTGCGGCTGTGTTTTTGTTAGGTGTTTAACGACAGAGAGCCCGGTAATACCGAGCCCTACAATGACGACCTTATGTATGTTTTGCCAACGTTCCATATTTGATCACACCGTATCTGTTATTCTTAGAAAGTTATTGGAAAGTGCGATTAACGCACTTTCAGTGTCGCTAGACCAATCAGAACAAGAACCATAGAAATAATCCAGAAGCGCACGATGACGCGAGGTTCTGGCCAGCCTTTAAGTTCGTAGTGATGATGGATAGGAGCCATGCGGAAAATACGCTGACCACGCAATTTGTAAGAACCGACCTGTAGGATAACCGATAGCGTTTCCATTACAAATACACCACCCATGATCACCAAAACCAACTCTTGGCGAACCAGAACAGCAATGGTCCCTAGAGCACCACCCAATGCTAGTGAGCCAACATCGCCCATGAATACTTGTGCTGGGTAGGTATTGAACCACAAGAAACCAAGACCAGCACCAACGATTGCCGTACATACAACAACCAGCTCAGAAGCGTGCGGTAGGTATGGTATATGTAGGTATTCAGAGAAGTTAACGTTACCCGTCGCCCATGCAATGAAGGCAAAACCAGCCGCAACCAGCACCGTTGGCATGATTGCCAAGCCGTCTAGGCCATCCGTTAGGTTTACCGCGTTACTGGTACCAACAATCACAAAGTAAGTCAGAATGATGTACATCAAGCCAAGCTGCGGCATGATGTCTTTAAAAAATGGCACCACTAGCTGAGTTGCAGCCGTATCTTTGCCATAGGCGTACAGTGCAAAAGCGACAACAAACGCAATCAATGACTGCCAGAAGTATTTCCAACGCGCGATCAAACCATCGGTGTTCTTACGCACCACTTTGCGATAGTCATCGACAAAGCCAACTGCGCCATAACCAAGCAACACAACCAGCACAGCCCAAACGTAAGGGTTGGACAAATCAGCCCACAACAGAATCGTGATAGAGATTGCCGCTAAAATCATGATACCGCCCATCGTTGGGGTGCCACGTTTGCTAAAGTGAGATTCTGGTCCTTCGTTACGGACAACCTGACCAATTTGTAGCATCTGAAGACGCTTGATCATGATAGGCCCCATCCAAAGAGACAGGCCTAGTGCAGTCAGTACGCTTAATATTGCTCGAAAAGACAAGTATTCAAACAAACGGAAGAAAGACAGGTATGGCTGTAGCAGCTCGGCAAGCCAAATAATCATTAATAATACTCCTTCAAAGCAGCAGCGACTTCAAACATACGAGCACCGTTTGCCCCTTTCACCAAAATTGTATGGCACTCAGGAGCGGCTTGATCTAAATGCTGCTTGATGTAGTCAATCATTTCTTGATGGGTCTCGAAATGGATACCGTCACAAAGTGTACTAATGACCTTCGCGTCTGCACCATACGTGAGAACATGTTCAAATTTTTGTGGGGCAGCATGTTCCCCGACTTGGCGATGAAGTGCAAGACTTTCCTCACCCAATTCCGCCATATTACCCAAAATCAACCAACGTTGACCTTGGAATGCCCCCAGCAAATCAACCGCCGCCTTCATCGCTGGAACGCTTGCGTTGTAGCTATCATCAATCAGCTTAATCTTATCGCTCAGCTCTTCCACCTCAACACGGCCTTTAACCTTGTTTAAGTGCTTAAGGCCAGCCCGAATCTCTTCTGACGTTGCTCCCATTTGTAGCGCAATGATAGAAGCCGCAATCGCGTTCGCCACGTTGTGCTGACCTATGATACCCAGAGACAGTTCAATTTCTTGTGAATCTGCTGCGATATGTAGGTTAAAGCTTGCTTCACCCGCTGTGTTCATCACAATGTTAGACGCGTAAAAATCGGCATCTGTGTTCGTTGGCGAGAAAGTAATGACTTTTTTATCTGCCAACACAGTTTGCCACTTATCTTCACCATTGCTATCGAGGTTAACAATCGCCACCCCTCCAGAAGAAAGCCCTTGGTAAATTTCACCCTTAGCTTGCTTCACGCCATCGATAGAGCCAAAACCTTCGAGATGTGCCGCTGCCACGTTGTTTACCAAGGTGATATCTGGTTTAACCAACTGCGTTGTATAAGCAATTTCACCGATATGGTTAGCCCCCAACTCTATCACCGCGTAATCATCGTCTTGCTGTGAGCGCAGTAGCGTGAGCGGTACACCAATATCATTGTTGAAGTTACCCGCAGTAAACAGCACTTTACCTTTCAACTGTAGGATACTGGCCACCATCTCTTTCACTGTCGTTTTGCCACAACTACCGGTGATCGCCACCGTTGGCGTTTGACAAGATTGATGAACCCATGAAGCCAACTCACCCATTGCGACTTTACTGTCGACCACGACTACTTGAGGCACATTTATCTCTAAACGTTTTTGCACCAGTAGCGCACCGGCACCCAACTCAACCGCTTGCTGACAAAAGTCATGCGCATCAAAACGTTCGCCAACTAAGGCAACAAACAGCGCACCTTGTTCAATAGTGCGAGTATCGGTCGATACAGAATCGATCGTCAGATCATGACCAATTAATTCACCGCGAGTGGTGTCAGCAATTTGAGAGAGTGATACGGTAATCATGATGAAAGCCCCAATAGTTGCATGGCGGACTCTCGATCAGAGTAATGAATGGTTCCGCTATTTAGAATTTGGTAATCCTCATGGCCTTTACCAGCCAACAGGATGATATCTTGTGGAGAAGCATGCTCAAGAGCGTAAGAAAGTGCTTTAAAGCGATCATGCTGCACAATCGCATCGGCAGGTGTAGCAAGCCCTGCTAGCATGTCTTTCATGATAAGAACAGGATCTTCACTGCGTGGGTTATCGTCGGTCAGAACCACCTTATCGCCTAAACGCTCAGCAATTTCTGCCATCATTGGACGTTTACCTGCATCGCGGTCACCACCACAGCCAAAGATAGCCCACAACTGCCCTTGGCAATGCACACGCAGCGCTTGCAGTGCTTTTTCTAGTGCATCTGGCGTATGAGCGTAATCCACAACCACTTTAGCGCGGTCATCGGCTTGAAACAGCTCCATCCGACCAAGCACTGGCTGCAATTGGCCTGCTGTTGCCAGTAAAGCTTGCTTGTCAAAATTGAGACTCAACAAGGTTGTGAACGCCAACATCAAATTTGCCGCATTAAATTCACCAATCAAAGGGGCATGAAGCGTACCGCAACCGAACTTGCCATCAAATTCAATCATAATGCCGGACTCTGCGTAAGCAATATGATTCGCAAAAACAGCCTGCTCAAACTCACAATGGGGCTTCAACGACACAGCAAGTGCATTACTTAATTGCTTCGCCCACGCAGCACCGACTACATCGTCAACATTGATGATCGCGTGTTCACATTGATGTTCAGTAAACAGGGTTAACTTTGCATTGGCGTATTCTTCCATCGTACCGTGGTAGTCAAGGTGATCTCGGCTTAAGTTCGTAAAAACGCCTGCGGCAAACGACAGCGCTTTCACACGACCTTGAATCAAACCGTGTGAAGAAACTTCAAGCGCTGTGTATTGCGCTTTTTGCTCAGCGAGCGAAGACAATGTTTTTTGAATTTCAACCGCATTGCCAGTGGTGTTTGCGGCTTCTTGCAAGTTATCAAGGAAACCATTACCCGTCGTGCCCATGACAGCGGCTTTTGAACCAACTAAATCAATCCACTGCGCAATCAATTGGGTGATGGTGGTTTTACCGTTAGTGCCAGTGACACCAATCAGATCCATATTTGGATAGTGATACAACTGACTAGCGATTTGAGATAAGCATTTGTCCAATGCATCGAGGTAAATAACGGGTACGTCATCCATAATCTCAATCGTACCATGCGTTTTTACATCGCAGGCTTGAGCGATAACCGCATTCGCGCCTTGCTGAATGGCTGTTGGGATAAACTTACGTCCATCCACAACGTGGCCAACAATGGCGACAAATGTTGTACCAGGTTGAATTCTTCGACTATCAAGTTCTAGTTCTGAGACGAGGACGGACGACAAGCTAGGGCAATCCACCCAAGGGGAAAGCAATACGTCCATACTGATGGCTTTGGTCATATTTGTTCTCCGAGCTTAAGCTCAGGTTTTCTTAACATTTTTTGCTGCACACTACTTAGCATGCGGCTGGAATTTATTTTCATCTGGCGCAACGTTCAGGATTTGCAGCGCACCTTTCATAATTTCAGAAAAAACGGGGGACGCTACTGAGCCACCGTAGTAATCATCGCCTTGCGGCTCGTTGACGATAACAACAAGTGCAATACGGGGATCACTGACTGGAGCAAGGCCTGCCGTATAAGTAATGTATTCATCACTGTAACCACCTGCACTCGCTTTACGTGAAGTACCCGTTTTTGCCCCTACCCGATAACCAGGCACCGCCGCTCTTCGAGCTGAACCGCCCTTTTGAGTAACCGTTTCAAGCATATCAAGCACCTGACGAGCATATTCATGGCTTACGACTTGGCGCGACATACCCATATCATTACTTTCAATCATATGCACAGGCTCATATTTACCCAGATTTCCTAAGGTCGCGTAAGCATGAGCAAGCTGAATTGGTGTGATCGACAAACCGTAACCAAAAGAAATGGTGGCGCGTTCGATTGGAGACCAACGTGAACGGCTAGGGAAAATGCCCGTCACTTCACCGACTAGATTTAAACCTGAAAGCTCCCCCAACCCCACTGAACTATAGAGTCCCAACAACGCTTCAACTGGCATTTGCATTGCCAACTTGGTCACACCGATATTACTCGACTTTTTCAGGATCTGAGTTAGGCTCGCTTTGCCTACTTTAGAGACGTCACGTACGCGGCTACCACCAAGCTGAAGAATACCATTACCGGTATCCACAATGGTGTTTTCATCTGCCACTCCATTTTCTAAGGCGGCCAGAATCACAAATGGCTTAATCGTCGAACCCGGCTCCATTGAGTCAGTGATGACCCGGTTACGCATTTTGTAGCTTTGCCAGTCGCTGCGGTTATTCGGGTTGTAGGATGGCGCGTTCACCATCGCCAGCACTGCGCCCGTTTTAACATCCAACATCACCGCAGAGCCGGAGGTCGCCCGGTGATCCGCAACGGCCTGCTTGATTGCACGATACGCAATCGCTTGTAAACGTTGGTCCACTGTGAGTTTAAGCGGCTTACCTTCTTGCTTCTCCTCAAGTGCGATGTTCTCTACCACTCGGCCATAACGGTCTTTGCGAATGATCTTTTTGCCCGCCTCACCCGTTAGCCATTTATCGTAACTGCGTTCAACGCCTTCCAAACCATGACCATCAATACCGGTAACGCCGACTAGGTGAGCACTGACTTCGCCTGCAGGGTAATAACGACGAGATTCGGACTTAAGACCGACGCCGGGCAATTTGAGCTCACGAATATATTTGGCCATAGCAGGACTGACTTGGCGCTGAAGATAAATGAAACGACGCTTTTCGTTGCGTTTAATCTTGTCAATTAAGCCTTGGCGATTGAGGCCAAGTACATCGGCTAGCGCATACCAGCTTTGGGTTTGCTCTAACGCACCTTCTTTAAAGATGGTTTTCGGATCCGCCCAAACGGCTTCCACAGGGACACTGACGGCCAAAGGCTCACCATTGCGGTCAGAGATAATACCTCGAGCAGACGGAATAGCCTTGACACGGATAGAACGGAGATCGCCTTGCTTAATAAGATTATCAGGCTCGATAATTTGGATATAAGCCACACGCCCCACAAGTAGGGCGAAAGCACAAAAGACAAAAAACAATAGCAAATGAAAACGCCAACGAATTAAAAATGCCTCAGGCTCTGTACTGACCGCTTCATTTTTAACTTGCGGCTTCTCCGTTGCAATTTTTTCTTTCACAGCAGAAGTACTCGGGTTTCCTTGTTTAGATTTGGCTTTCTTTCCCATCATTTTAGCGTGATAACCACTTCTTTATCGCCATCGGGACGTTTCATCTCAAGATCGATTTTGGCAAGATCTTGGACGCGACTGTGTTCCGCGAGGGCGGTTTCTTCTAACATTAGATTGCGCCATTCACTGTCAAGCTGCTCACGCTCAACGAATGTATGATCTTTCTCGGTGATCGCTTGGCGTGCGTGATGAGTCGCAAACACCACTCCCATCGCAGATGCGAATATCAGTAGCATCAGCACAAGTGACCAGCGACCGACAGTAAACAGATCTATTGCAATCAACTTAGCAAGATTGGGAGTGGATTTCGTCATAACAATTACAGCTTTTCAGCAACTCTTAGCACAGAGCTGCGCGAACGAGGGTTAAGCTCAATTTCTTGCTTAGTGGGTTTGATCGCTTTGCTAACGGCTTTCATGTTCGCACTACCAAGCGCACGGATTTGCGCTTCCGTCATTGGAATACCGTGTGGCACTTCAGGGCCTTTGCTCTCTTTACGAATGAAGCGTTTCACCATGCGATCTTCCAATGAGTGGAAACTGATCACTGACAAACGGCCTTCAGGCGCTAAAATGCTCGCCGCACCTTTTAGTGCCGTATCAATTTCTTCTAGCTCACTGTTGATGTAAATACGAAATGCTTGGAAAGCACGCGTCGCCGGGTGCTTTTTCTCTTTAAAGCTCTTTGGTGCCGCATCTGAAATCAATTTTGCTAGTTGACCTGTACGAACCATTGGCTCGTTTTCTTCGTTTTCACGGTATGCCACGATGGCTTTAGCAATGCGACGTGCATGTTTGTCTTCACCAAACTCACGAATCACCCAAGTGATGTCATCAAGGTCAGCTTCCATCAACCACTGAGAGACAGGGATGCCAGAAGTTGGATCCATACGCATGTCTAACGGGCCATCTTTCATAAAGCTAAAGCCACGCTCTGCATCGTCTAGCTGAGGTGAAGACACGCCAAGATCCAAAAGAACCCCATCGACTTTGCCGGCTAAACCGTACTCTTCTGCGTACTTTGCCATTCCTGAGAATGGTCCGTGAATAATGGTAAAACGAGGATCATCAATCTTGCCCGCTTCAGCTATCGCTTGAGGGTCACGATCAATACTGTACAGTCGACCATTTTCACCTAATTTCGACAAGATAGTTCGACTGTGACCGCCACGGCCAAATGTTCCATCGATATAGATACCGTCGGGTTTGATAGCCAAGCCATCAATGGATTCATTTAATAACACTGAGATATGTTGAAATGTTTCGGTCATAGCTTTCTCGTTGAATGATCTTGAAGCGATTCTTTAGTGTACTGATTTCCCACATCATCGCCACCACAAGTCTAAAGTTAGACGTGATTCAGCGCCAAGTTTATTGGTAATGACATGGTTTGCGTCAATAAAATGCAAAAAACCCATCACTACCAAAGTAGTGATGGGTCTCGAATAGGTGGAGCCGACACATAAGCCGGGTTCTGTTCCGCTTGCGCGGCGGTAGCCATTCGTCTAGGCCAGCAATCACTCACTGGCTCGAGCAACCTACCCGCCTCCTTACGCGAGCAACGCAATGTGGAGGCCTATTTGGTCTTGCTTCAGGTGGAGTTTACCCTGCTACGAACTATTACTAGTCGTCCGGTGCGCTCTTACCGCACCCTTTCACCCTTACCTGTGCACCACTACTCGAAAATAGGGGCCATCGGCGGTCTTCTCTCTGCTGCACTTGTCGTAGGCTTGCGCCCCCCAGGCGTTACCTGGCACCTTGCTCTATGAAGCCCGGACTTTCCTCCCCTTTGTCAGTCTCCCGAAGGACATCAACAAAGCAGCGACTACCCAGTCAGCTCCAAGGGCGGATTGTATAGAGTTATCCACTCAGAGTCTAGTGAGATCACAGATATGATGAAATGAATGAATCAATTGGCGATATTTTAGACAAATACAAATGAACAGCCAAAGAAAAAGGGCCGATGCTCTCACACCAACCCTTTTTGCAAAATGAAACTGACTATCTCAATGAGGTTAGCCTAAATGTTCCAACCCCCACTTATATAGCGCGTTTTTCTTTAGGTTGTAGATTTCCGCCGCTAAGGCCGCCGCTTTCTTAAGAGGCAACTCCTTGGTCAAAATACCCAGTGTACGAGTCGCTTCATCCGGTAGCGTTTCTTCACTAGAATCACGATATCCATGGATCAAAAGCACCATCTCACCACGTTGCTGGTTGCCGTCACTTTTTACCCACCCAATCAACTCACCAAGTGGCATTCCCTGAATGGTTTCAAAGGTTTTCGTCAACTCTCGAGCTAATACCACTTCCCTATCTGGCCCAAGAACGTCTAACATATCTTGTAAAGAGTCTAAAATACGATGTGGCGATTCATAAAAAATACAAGTGCGCTCAACTGAAGCAATCTCAAGAAACTTATCTTTACGACCTTTGCTTTTCGGTGGTAGAAAGCCTTCAAAGCTGAAGCGATCCGATGGCAAACCAGATGCACTTAACGCGGTGATAACCGCACATGCACCGGGAAGCGGCACAACTCTTACGCCCGCTTGACGACATTTTGTCACCAAATGGTATCCTGGATCGCTGATTAGCGGCGTACCAGCGTCAGAGACCAGTGCAATGGACTGACCTGAAAGTAGCTTTTCAACCAGTACCTGTGCTTTTTGCTGCTCATTATGATCGTGTAACGCAAAGGTTTTGGTTTGGATATTGAAGTGAGACAGTAATTTGCCTGTATGTCGAGTATCCTCAGCGGCAATGATGTCCACATTCGACAGAACTTCGATAGCACGTTGAGTGATATCCGCTAAATTTCCGATTGGCGTCGGTACGATGTAGAGAGTTGGCCCCTCATTCGGCAACTTATTTTTATCTGTCATTTGTTTACCATCACTTCAACGATTAATATAGAGACAATTTTGTACAAAATTATAGAGAACTCACGGCAATGATGAACCATAAGAGACTCAGTGTACCACGCTTACTCACTCCTGTTGCACTGGCAATTACGCTCGCCGCCTGTTCTTCAGGTCCTCGACAGCCTGGCAGCGTCGATATAACACTTGAGCCTACCCAGTCTGTTCAGAACTACATGATTCAAGCGGATAGCACCGAAGGTAGCTTACAAAACGACTGGTTGATCATGGCAACCAAGGCTGCGATTCAAGCTAACGACTTCGACCAAGCGGAACGGCTTATCAAACGTCTTGCTCGTCAGCAATTGACGGAAGTTCAGCAGGCGGAGTGGCAACTGACTCGCGCGACAATGCAGCATAAACAAGGCAATTACTCACAGTTGCTGCAGCAACTCAACTTCAAACCTTGGTGGAAACTGCCAAGTGAGCAATGGAAAGACTACTACTCACTACGCGCAGAAGCATACCAAAACTTAAACCAGACATTTGACGCTAACCGTGAACTGGTTGCCTTAGGTCAATACTCTTCATCAGCAGAGCAACGTGACATCTCTAGCCGCATTTGGATGAATCTCAACAGCTACTCAGAAAACGAGCTCACCTCGCTTCATACCGATCCAAACGAAGACGTATTAGATGGCTGGCTACAACTGGCGATTTACGCCAAAACCTTATCGGGCAATATCCCTCAGCTCAAGAATACTCTAGAGCGCTGGTTGAGCGAAAACCCCTCCCACCCGGCAGCGGTATACACGCCCGCTGAGATCCAAAATATCTTGTCTTTGAACATCGTCAAGCCAAGCAACACCGCACTATTGCTCCCGTTAACGGGTAAATTTGCGCCGCAAGCTCAGCTTATTCGGGATGGTTTTATCTTTGCGATGATGAATGACACTCATCGGGATCCAAGTTCAACGCTTACCGTTATCGATACACACGCATACAATGCTGAGCAAATTAAGCAGCGTTTGATCAGCGAAAACATCGACTTTGTTGTCGGTCCTTTGCAAAAAGAAAACGTCGAACGGCTGCAATCAACACTGGATGGGTCAGAGACTGGCGTGGCGATCCCTGCTCTTGCATTGAACATTCCTGAAGACGTCCAACCTGGTACCAACATGTGCTACTTGGCTTTATCTCCGGAACAAGAAGTAGCGCAGGCAGCAAAATACCTGTTCAGTCAGGGGTACAAATTCCCGATGATTCTAGCTCCAAGCGGCAGTTACGGTCAGCGTGTTGTGGATGCGTTTAATCAAGAATGGGACAAATATAGTTCTAACAAAGTCGCCACCAACTACTTTGGTGACAAACGCCAACTGCAAAAGAACATCAACGAGGTGTTCGGCCTACAGGAGAGCCAGCAGCGTATTGCTCAAATGCAATCTCTCATGGGTATCCCACTAGAAAGTCAACCACGTAGTCGTCGCGATGTCGATGCGGTCTATATTGTAGCAAAAAGCTCTGAGCTCACGTTGATAAAACCGTTTATTGAAGTGGCGATCAACCCTGACGCTAAGCCACCAAAATTGTTCTCCAACTCACGGAGCAACAGTGGCGGTACGACATATGAAGATCTCACTGGCGTCACTTACAGCGACATCCCACTTCTCATCCAAGCAGACCCAAGCATCACGGCACAAATGAGTGAGCTTTGGTCTGAGCAATCCAACATGGAAAAACGCTTAGAGGCATTGGGGATGGACGCGTACAAGTTGATTGGCGAACTTCCTAAAATGAAAGTCGTTCTAGGTCACACCGTTGACGGCCAGACCGGTACACTCAGTATCGACAATAACTGTGTTGTGCAACGCGAGCTAAGCTGGGCAGAGCGTGGGGCTCTTTAGTCAACGACAAATAGGCAATCAATATGAAACCCTGGCGAAGCAATATTTGCAACGCCAGGGCTTACACTTTCTTGATCAAAATTTTCTGACTAAAGTCGGAGAAATTGATTTAATCTTCCAACAAGGTGAAACTATCGTCTTTGTTGAGGTCAAATATCGCAAGAACGATAAGTTTGGTTCAGCAGCAGAAATGGTCACCCGTACAAAAATGCGTAAACTGGTCAAAACCGCACAGATTTGGCTTAGCCAGAAAAGACGCGCTGCACAAAATATAGATTATCGGTTTGATGTGATAGCCATTCATGATAATGGTCGAGATATCAACTGGATACAAAATGCAATATCTGAAGGATAAGTGATGCTAGACAGCATTAAAGACAGTTTTACAGAAAGTATTCAAATTCAAATAGCGGCAGCCGAAGCGCTGCCAGATGCCATTACTCATGCAGCTCAAGCCATGGTTTCGAGCCTGCTCAATGGCAATAAAATCTTGTGTTGCGGTAACGGGGGGAGCGCCTCGAACTCTCAGCAGTTTGTTTCATGCCTTTTAAACCGATTTGAAACCGAGCGTCCTAGCTTACCAGCGATGGCACTGACGGCAGATAACACTACCCTAACCGCCGTAGCCAACGACTACCACTACCAAGAGATTTTCTCAAAACAAGTGCGTGCGTTTGGCCAGCCAGGGGATATCCTGCTAGCCATCTCAACTAGCGGTAATAGCAAAAACGTCATCAAAGCAATGGAAGCCGCCGTAACGCGTGATATGACCATCATCGCGTTAACCGGCAAAGACGGTGGCGAGATGGCGGGTTTATTAGGTGAACATGATGTTGAGATTCGAATTCCATCTCACCGCACAGCACGTATTCATGAAGTACATATGGTTACGCTTCACTGTTTATGTGATTTGATAGACCAAGTGCTTTTCCCTGCTCACGAAGAATAATGGATATTAAGAGTTAGAATTATGATACGTAGTTTTGTCATTTTGTGTGCCGTACTCAACATGAGTGGCTGTGCTGGTTTGTTTATTGCTGGTGCTGCCACCACAGCGAACATTGTCACTGATACTCGTTCGACCAAACAAATCTGGCAAGACAACAATATCGAATTCGAGGTTGCTGCCATTGGTAACAAAGCCCCTTTTAAAGGCAAAGTTCGCGTTGTGGCCAGTTCTTATAACGGAACGGTTGTGTTAATGGGTCAGGCCCCAACACAAGAGTGGAACAATGAACTGGAACGCAGAGCGAGAGAAGTCGAAGGGGTAAAAAATGTTCACAACCAAATCAAGCTCAAAGAGCCATTAACCGTTACCCAAATCAGCAACGATAGCTGGATAACCACCAAAGTAAAATCATCTCTACTCACCGACAGTGAACTTAATGGGATAAAAGTTAAAGTAATTACGGAAGACAGTGAAGTCTTCCTCTTTGGTTATGTCACTCCTGCGCAGGGGGAACGAGCAATAGAAATCGCACGTAATATTTCAGGTGTGAAACAGGTCATCAAGGGGTTTCAATATGGTGAGACTGAGTCTGTAGAAAACAGCACAGCTAATCTGTAAGTCTATCCAGACGGTGTCTGTCTAACCAAACAAAAAAAGCAGCGTTACACGCTGCTTTTTTGTTATTTGATTACTCGTAAACTTGGTCTACCTTTCGGGCGAGGCGCTTGCTCCTCATCCGATGTCGAGTCAACCATTTCAGAAGGCTCATCACTTACTGTCGTAAATGTCGACGCTTGCTCTTCTTCAACCATCGCTTCATCTTCGATGTTCGTATACGCTTCTTCAGGCTCAAACATAGTGCCTGCGCCGTTTTCACGCGCGTAGATAGCTTGAACCGCATACACTGGCACGATAACAGAGTGCGGACGACCACTAAAGCGAGCCTGGAACGTAATCGCATCATTCCCCAACTCTAAGTGGCCTACAGCACGTGGCGCAATATTCAAGATAATCTGACCATCCTGAATAAACTCCACTGGTACGCGCACACCTGGCATGGTTGCATCAACAACCAGGTGGGGAGTTAAGTCGTTGTCTACTAGCCAATCATAAAATGCACGAAGCATATATGGGCGGCGAGCCGTCATTTTTGCAATATCCATAACGTGTTACTGAGTCGCTTAGCGAACTAGGCGCATTTCACGTTCTGCTTCCGTTAGAGAAGCCAGGAATGAGTCGCGTTCGAATACGCGGTTCATGTAAACCTTAATTTCTTTTGAGCCAGGACCAACAAGATCAATACCTAGTTGAGGTAAACGCCACAATAGTGGTGCTAGGTAACAATCAATTAGGCTGAATTCTTCACTCATGAAGTATTCGTATTCAGCAAAAATTGGCGCTAGAGTCAGAAGATCATTACGTAGTTTGGTACGCGCTTTTTCTGATTCTTCAGCATTGCCTTTCATTACTTTTTCAGCCAGTGAGTACCAGTTGCGTTCGATACGGTACATCATCAAACGACTGTTACCACGAGCAACAGGGTAAACCGGCATTAGAGGTGGATGAGGGAAACGCTCGTCCAAGTACTCCATGATGATTTTTGAATCGTAAAGAGCAAGCTCACGGTCAACAAGAGTTGGCACTGACTTGTATGGGTTTAGCTCTACAAGCTCAGCAGGAAGGTTTGCTTCATCAACAAGCTCGACCTCTACACTTACGCCTTTTTCAGCAAGTACGATGCGAACCTGATGGCTATACAAATCTGATGCACTTGAGAAAAGAGTCATCACAGAACGTTTATTGGCAGCTACAGCCATAGAGCCCTCCAGTACACTTACAAATAAAAATAATGGAGGCTAAGCCTCCATTATCCATCAATTAAAATTGGGAATTAGCACGGTATGATAGCACAATTAATGCACATCACGCCAATACTCTTTCTTAAGCATCACAACAACAATCGTCAGCAATACCAAGAAGCCCATTACCCACCAACCAAGTGCATGACGCTCTCGCTGAACTGGGTCACCAGAGTAAACCAAGAAGTTGACCAAATCACCGACAGCTTTATCGTATTCGCCAGTGCTAAGTTCACCAGTACCATCGGTTTCAATGCCAACCACCACTTGAACTTCTTCACCGTCGACGACTTTTGTGCCGTATACCGGAGTTGGAATACCTTGTAGTTCTTCTAACACATGTGGCATACCAACACTTGGGAATACCAAGTTGTTCACGCCAAATGGACGAGATGGATCGGTGTAGAAAGAACGAAGGTACGTATAGAGCCAATCCGCACCACGAACACGAGCAACCAACGTCAGATCTGGTGGCGGAGCACCAAACCACTGACCCGCTTGCTTCGCTGGCATCGCATTAACCATCAGGTCGCCCACTTTCGCTTCAGGATCGAAAATTAGGTTTTCCTTCATCAGGTCAATGGGAATATCCAAGTCTGTCGCGACACGCTCGTAACGCTGGTATTGCGTTGAGTGACAAGCAAAACAGTAGTTCATGAATAACTTCGCACCGTTTTGCAGCGAGGCTTTATCCGATAGGTCAACGTTCGCTTTGTCTAGCGGCACGCTGGCCCCCGCTGCCATCGCGAGAGATGGCAACATAGCAAATAGAATTACAATCCACTTCTTCATTTGAATGTCACCCTCTCTGGTAAAGGTTTGGTTGCTTCATTTTTGCTGTAGAAAAACAGCAGAACAAAGAACATGAAGTAACACAAGCTAAAGATCTGAGACAGAATCGTGTACAGCGGCGTTGCCGGTAGTGCCCCCAAAATGCCCAGAGCGATAAAGGCGATAGTGAACTGAACAATATTTAATAGGTGGATTTTACTACGGTAACGGTACGAACGTACTTTACAGCGATCCAGCCAAGGGAGAACAAACAGTACGGCAATTGACGCCCCCATTAGGATGACACCCAATAGTTTGTCAGGAACCGCACGCAAAATTGCGTAGAACGGCGTGAAGTACCATACTGGAGCGATGTGCTCAGGTGTCTTCAGTGGGTTTGCAGCTTCAAAGTTAGGCGGCTCAAGGAAGTACCCACCCATTTCTGGGTTAAAGAACAACACGTAACAGAAGAAGAATAAGAAACCGGCCACACCCACCAAGTCCTTCACCGTACCGTATGGGTGGAAAGGAATCGAATCAATGATGTCGTACTTATTCGAGTAGTACTCATGGAACTTGAATTGCGTTTTGTAATCATCACCCATTGAGCCTTTTGGTAGTTTAGTCTCGATACCATCAGGGTTGTTTGAGCCCACTTCGTGCAGAGCCAATACGTGCAGTACAACAAGAAGTAGCAGAACAATAGGTAGTGCGATCACGTGCAGTGCAAAGAAACGGTTCAGTGTTGCACCAGAGATGATGTAGTCACCACGGATCCAAAGCGTCAGGTCATCACCAATCACTGGAATCGCTCCAAACAGCGAAATGATTACCTGAGCACCCCAGTATGACATCTGACCCCATGGTAGCAGGTAACCCATGAAGGCTTCTGCCATTAGAACCAAGAAGATCAACATACCGAAGATCCACAATAGCTCACGAGGCTTTTGGTATGAACCGTAAATCAAACCACGGAACATATGTAAGTAAACAACAACGAAAAACGCTGACGCGCCAGTCGAGTGCATGTAACGCAGTAACCAACCGTACTCAACGTCACGCATGATGTATTCGATAGAAGCAAACGCACCTTCACCAGAAGGAACATAGTTCATCGTCAGCCAAATACCTGTAAGAATTTGGTTAACCAGTACCAACATTGCCAAAGAACCAAAAAGATACCAAAAGTTAAAGTTCTTTGGCATTGGGTATTCAGACAAATGCTTTTTATAAGCATTCATTGCCGGAAGTCGTTTTTCAACCCAGTCTAATAGTGCTTGCATTATGCGTCTCCCTCATCAACACCGATAATGAGCTTCGTGTCACTCAAATACATGTGCTTAGGAACCACAAGGTTCAGTGGTGCAGGTACACCCTGGAACACTCGGCCAGCCATATCAAACTTTGAACCATGACAAGGACAAAAGAAGCCAGACTTAACGCCTTGAACTTGTTCTGCGAACGTATCAGGTAGATAGGTTGGAGAACAACCTAAGTGAGTACAAAAGCCAACGGCCACAAAATACTCAGGCTTAATCGAGCGGTACTCGTTCTGAGCATAAACTGGCTGTTGTTCCATTTCTGATTGTGGATCGCGAAGCTGGCCATCAATGTTCTTAAGGTTATCGACCACTTCTTGAGTACGGCGAACTACCCATACAGGTTTCCCCTGCCACTCAACACGGACCATCTGACCGGCTTCAATTTTACTGATATCCACTTCCACCGGTGCACCCGCCGCTTTTGCTTTGGCACTCGGATTCCATGATTTGATAAAAGGAACGGCGACGGCAGCTGCCCCTAAGCCACCAACAACTGCCGTTGTAGCGGTTAGAAAACGCCTGCGACCGTTATTTAAAGGCGCGTTGCTCATCCAAACATTCTCCCATTTGCTCCCTTTGGATCGTTATTATTCCGCTTATAAGAGCATGGCTAACAAATAATGAATTTAGTTCTAATTATTGGGGGGAAATGATAAAGAAAACCCTACTTTTTGACAAGATAAAGCTACCTTTTCGTAACAATTGTGAGGCAAATCGCCCACGCCGTCACAAAAGCAGTAAAATTCTAAAAAATAGATGTGATTTGAAACAAGAAAGCGAGAGGAATAACATTCCAAAAAGCCAGAACACGCCTTTTATTTGGGTTGTTTTCAAGAAATTAGGTCGGAAGAAATAGCAAATATACGCAGAAAGAGCCTTGTTTGTCGCCATGACCTATGTAGCACGCCAAATAAGAAAAATACGGTAATTAGCCCAATAAATGTTACGAGAACATTAAATAGACAGTACTACACATGAGTGTAATAAGATAAGGGTGTTTTGAACACAAAAAACAAAAAGCTCGGCATATAGCCGAGCTTTGATGCACAGTTTCCAGAACAAGCCTGGAACAGCATAATTTCCAATAAGTGGAAATTAACGCTTAGAGAACTGTGGACGACGACGTGCTTTACGTAGACCAACTTTCTTACGTTCAACGCAACGAGCGTCACGAGTAACGTAACCAGCTGCACGTAGAGTAGGACGTAGAGACTCATCATATTCCATAAGAGCACGAGTGATACCGTGACGGATAGCACCAGCTTGACCAGAAATACCGCCACCTTTAACAGTAACGTATAGGTCTAGTTTCTCAGTTAGTTCAACTAGCTCAAGAGGTTGTTTAACAACCATGCGAGAAGTTGGACGACCGAAGTACTCATCAAGGCTACGCTTGTTGATTACGATGTTGCCGCTGCCTGGTTTGATGAAAACACGTGCAGCTGAGCTTTTGCGACGGCCAGTGCCGTAGTATTGATTCTCTGCCATTTTCGAAATCCCCGATTAGATGTCTAGTACTTGAGGTTGTTGAGCAACATGGTTGTGCTCAGCGCCAGCGTAAACTTTCAGCTTACGGTACATAGCACGGCCTAGAGGACCACGTGGTAGCATACCTTTAACTGCTAGCTCAAGAGCCATCTCTGGCTTACGATCAATCAGTTTCTCGAAGCTGATTGACTTTAGGCCACCTGGGAATTCAGTGTGACGGTAGTAAATCTTACCTTTAGCTTTATTACCAGTTACAGTAACTTTCTCCGCGTTGATAACGATGATGTAATCACCTGTGTCAACGTGTGGAGTGTATTCAGCTTTGTGTTTGCCACGTAGGCGAGATGCAATTTCACTTGCTAGACGGCCAAGAGTTTTACCTTCAGCGTCTACAACGTACCAGTCGCGTTTTACAGTTTCTGGTTTAGCAACGAAAGTTTTCATGCTAATAATAACCCGTTAATTAAAATTTAAACTTTAAGGAACACCGTAGAGTGCTCCCACACTGTCTAAGAGCCCAGTCATCACCCCTTCGAGTCGTTGGTACTCTCGACCTATTATGTCGAAGTAACTTCGATAATCAGGTCTGCAGTAACGGTGGGTTGCAGGATTATAGAGAAGAGCGAAGAAAAAATCACCTTTTTTTGCGCTCAATCACTATTTTTTTCTTAACTTTTTTAAGCTAAATGCTCTCGACTTAAGTACTCAAGACTCTGCATCTCGGTTAATCGAGACTGACAACGCTTAAACTCGAACTCTAACTGCCCTTCCCCATAAAGCAACGTCATCGGGACCTCTGCTGAGATAATCAATGTTACGTTACGCTCATAGAACTCATCGACAAGAGAGATAAAGCGTCTTGCCGCATCATCAATCTTGCGATCCATCTGTTTCACATCCGCCAATAAGACCGTATGGTAGATACGCGAGAGTTCAATGTAGTCGTTCTGGCTTCGTGCAGTTTGGCAAAGTTGCTCAAAAGAGGCATGCAATACGCCATCACTTACTTCAATAACCGCAACTTCACGATGATTAACCTCAATCACGTTGCTTGCCACTTTTCTCTCACCAACCAACTGGTGGTAATACTTCTTAAGGTTAATCGATGCCTGCTCATCCAAAGGATAATGATAAATTTCAGCTTGCTCTAAAGTACGAAGACGATAATCCACCCCACTGTCTACATTGAGCACGTCACAACGCTCTTGGATCATGGCAATGGCTGGAAGAAAACGAGCTCGTTGCAGGCCATTACGATACAAGTATTGCGGTTCGATATTGGACGTCGCGACCAAGATCATTTGTCGCTTAAACATCTCTCGCAATAACGTGGCCAAAATCATCGCATCCGTAATATCAGAAACGAAAAACTCATCAAAGCAAACTACATCAGCTTCTTTCTTAAATTGCTCCGCTACTTTTGACAAGGGGTTCTCAACATCCCCTAAACGCCTGAGCTCATCATGAACTCGATACATAAAACGGTGAAAATGCACCCTCATCTTTCTTTCGGTTGGCAAAGCATCAAAAAAGGCATCCATGAGATAAGTTTTGCCCCGCCCTACACCTCCCCAAAAGTACAATCCCTTGGGTGGTTCGGGTAACTCAGATTTTTTTCCAAGAAGTTTCTGCCAAGTGCTAAGCTGAGGAATCGGTGCAGACTGATAATCCGATATCGCATGATAGAGCTTATCTAAAGCAACAACCGCATTATATTGGGCATCATCACGCTGGAATCCATGGTCTGCTATGTCTTTTTTATATCGTTCTAATGGTGTCATCGCATTGGGTCATATCAGAGGGACGGTGCAAATTGTCACCTCAGGGTCAGTTTTGAGATAAGAGAGAAGTAGTTATCAGTCCCCGAAAACATACCGCTAATTTTCTTTATCGACTGTGCAAGCCATAGTAACATGGTCAAGCACTGCATGTAACTAAGTAGTAATAGACTTGTTAAAACAACTGTAAGGAGCAGTTATGCCTTGGATTTATGCCATTGTGGGTTTGCTGGTCGGTACCATCGTAGGCGTCATCATTAGTCGACTAACCACACCAGAATACAAAAAACAAAAGTCTGTACAAAAGGAGCTGGAAGCTGCCAAATTTGAATTAGAACAGCAACGCCAAGAGCTGGTCGATCATTTTGCACAAACAGCAGAGATGCTAGATACCCTAGGTAAAGATTACACCAAGCTGTACCAGCATATGGCAAAGACCTCTTCAGAGCTTCTGCCTAACTTGCCTGAACAAGATAACCCATTCGATAAAAAAGCGGCGATGTCTTCGGAACAAATTGAAGAAGATCAGCCTGATGCCAATAAGCAACCAAAAGATTACGCTAATGGCGCAACAGGGCTGTTGAAGGTTCAAGAAAAAGAAATCATCAAAGCCCCTGAAGTCATTACCGCTAAAGCATCATAACGATGCCTGCCTTCCTTAGGGTCAATACAGAGACTTTTTTATCAATTTGTATTGACCCTATTTGAACTTTTCAGAAATAACTCATCTCTAACTTGCAGTGAACTGCCTTTACCTTGTGATTATTCGAACCGCCCCTATATAAAAATAGGACGCATAGACTCTCAGGCTGTTTTTATGCAGCTTAGAATTCGACAGCGACAAACTCGAATATTTCTTTTTGGCAGACCCGTTATCTAGAGGAGTAATTGGATGAAAAAACCTTTGCTTGCACTAACCGTTCTCTCTTTGAGCTTAAGTGCAATCATCACCCCTATTTCCGCTTCTGCAGCTCTTCCATTCAGTGTTGATGGCCAGCAGTTGCCTAGCCTTGCCCCAATGCTAGAAAAAGTGACCCCGGCGGTTGTGAGCATTGCAGTGGAAGGTAAGCAAGTGCAATCCCGCCGAATTCCAGACCAATTTCAATTTTTCTTTGGTCCGGACTTTCCGGTAGAACAAACTCAAGAACGCCCTTTCCGTGGTTTAGGCTCAGGTGTCATCATTGATGCGAAGAAAGGTCAGATCGTAACCAACTATCATGTCATTAAAGGCGCGGATGATATTCGGGTACGCCTCCATGACGGCCGTGAGTACGATGCTAAACTGGTTGGCGGTGATGAAATGTCTGACATTGCGCTACTAAAACTCGAAAAAGCCAAAAACCTTACTCAGATTCATGTTGCCGATTCTGATCAACTGCGTGTAGGGGATTTTACAGTGGCTATCGGTAATCCATTCGGTTTAGGCCAAACGGTAACATCTGGTATTGTTTCAGCGCTTGGGCGCAGCGGCTTGAATGTCGAGAACTTTGAAAACTTCATTCAAACGGACGCGGCTATCAACAGCGGTAACTCTGGCGGCGCTTTGGTTAACCTCAATGGCGAACTGATCGGTATTAACACAGCGATCCTAGGCCCGAATGGCGGTAATGTCGGTATTGGCTTCGCGATTCCATCCAATATGATGAAAAGCCTCACCGAGCAAATCCTTGAATTTGGCGAAGTGAAACGCGGCATGCTAGGTGTTCAAGGGGGCGAAATGACCTCAGAGCTCGCAAAAGCGCTGGGCTATGAATCAAGCAAAGGCGCTTTCGTTAGCCAAGTGGTACCTGACAGTGCCGCCGCTAAAGCGGGTCTACAAGCCGGGGATGTGATTGTTTCAATCAACGGAAAATCCATCAATACCTTCTCCGAACTACGAGCAAAGGTGGCAACCTTAGGTGCTGGTAAAGAGATTACGCTTGGCGTAATTCGTGATGGAAAGAGCAAGAACTTTAACGTCACGCTCGGCAAGTCAAACACGGTGAAAGCCAAAGCAGAAAACTTGCATGAAGGTCTAAAAGGCGCGGTGTTAGGTAATACAACCTCTAGCGATCCGATACAAGGGGTTAAAATCACCAGTGTGGAAGCGAACTCTCCGGCGGCACAGTTCCAACTCGAGCAAGGGGACATCATAATTGGTGTAAATCGCAAACGCGTTAAGAACTTAGCTGACCTACGAGCAATTGCTGAAAATTACAAAGGGGTATTAGCTCTAAATATCCAACGAGGCGATCAAACTATCTACCAAGTCGTACGTTGATCATTTGAATCACCTCTCTAAAGAGCAGTATGGAATCATGCTGCTCTTTTGTTATTCATCAATGTAATGCTATCCTTCATTTTTCTATGCCATTTTAGGCATCTATGCATGGAGAGGATATGCTTAGCTTTTTGTTACGTTCTGTCTTTTTAGGCTTAGCAACGGCCATTATTGTGCTACTCGCCGTTCCATCACTGCGTAGCAACCTCATTCCTGCCGATCTCGTCGATCCGAAGCCTCACAATATCGCTTCACTTGAAGTCTCTTTTAACCAGGCAGTAAGAAAAGCCGCTCCGGCCGTGGTTAATATCTACAGCCGTAAGTACGTGGAAAATGATCGCAGTAAGCTATCGACGCAAGGTCTAGGCTCTGGCGTGATCGTCAGCGAAAAAGGCTACATCATCACGAACTACCATGTTGTCGCTCAAGCTGATCAAATTGTCGTCGCACTGCAAGATGGTCGCGTTGCGGCTGCACAGTTAGTTGGTACAGATAAGAGAACCGATATTGCCATCTTGCGTGTAGAAGGGTCGAATCTTCCGGTCATTCCACTCAACCCGGAATACAAACCTCAAGTTGGTGATGTGGTACTGGCTATCGGCAATCCATATAACTTAGGTCAAACTACCACCTTCGGTATTATCTCTGCGACGGGCCGTTCATCAATTAGTGATGGTCGCCAAGCCTTTATCCAAACCGATGCCGCTATCAATGAAGGTAACTCAGGGGGAGCCTTAGTGAATACTCAAGGGGAGTTGGTTGGCATCAACACGGCCTCTTTCCAACAAGCGACTGACTTAGAAACTTATGGTATTTCTTTTGCGATTCCAGCCCCATTGGCGAATAAGATCATGCAGAAGATCATTGCCGATGGCCGAGTCATTCGTGGCTATATTGGCATTGATGGGCAGGATATCAATGCAGTAACGGCTCGCTTACTTGGCAATGAACATATTGGTGGCATCATCGTGCTCGGCATTGATCCAAACGGCCCAGCAAGCACCGCAGGCTTTGAGCCACAAGACATCATTATTAGCATTAACGGTACCAAAGTTCAGGGACGCCAAAGCGTCATGGATATTGTTACTGACTTACGTCCCGGGACGACTGTCGATGTCGGTATTATCCGCAAAGGCAAAAAGATAAATCTAAAAGTCACCATCGCCGAAGACAAGCAAGAAGCATAAAAAATCCCAGCCATTGGCTGGGATTTTTATTTGTTCGCATTATTCGCTTTCGTTAGGTTCTTCTGCTTTCTGAGATGTACCCAGTTCAACTTCAACTTGCGTTACGCGCTGTAAACCTCTTGGTAATAAGCCGCCTCGGCGACCGCGCTCACCACGGAAGTTATCCAGATCAGCAGGTTTCAGCCCTAGCTTGCGTTTCCCTGCATACAGAGTCAGAGAAGCGCCCTGTGGCAACGCCATCAAATGCGACAATACTTCTTCACGCTCTTTCGCTTTTGCGGCAGGAATGTTAATGATCTTGTTCCCCTTGCCTTTCGCCAATTGCGGCAGGTCCTTAATTGGGAACAACAACATACGCCCTTGGTTAGTGATCGCTAAGATTTCATCCGAATCCAAGTCTTCAATTGTCTTCGGTGTCATGATTTCTGAGTTAGCAGGTAGAGTGACTAATGCTTTACCACTGCGGTTCTTCGACAACAAATCAGAGCCTTTACAAACAAAACCGTAACCTGCGTCAGACCCCACCAGCCATAACTGCTCTTCTTCACCCATGAACACTTGACGAATGCTGCTGCCAGCAGTGATATTCAAGCGACCAGTAATTGGCTCACCTTGGCTTCGCGCAGACGGCAATGAATGCGATTCAAGTGAGTAGCTTCGGCCATCACTGCCAAAGAACACTGCTTGCTGGCTACTCTTACCACGCGCATGCGCTAGGTATTTATCACCAGACTTGTAGCTTAGGCCTTCTGCATCCACATCATGACCTTTCGCGTGACGAATCCAGCCTTTCTCTGAAAGCACAACCGTAATTGGCTCACTTGGTACTAGATCACGCTCAGTCAGCGCTTTTGCTTCTGCACGTTCAACCATTGGAGAGCGGCGGTCATCACCGTATTTCTCAGCATCTGCTTTGATTTCTTTCTTCAGTAGTGTATTTAGACGACGCTCTGAACCCAGTAGTTGCTCTAGCTTCTCACGTTCTTTCTCTAGCTCGTCTTGCTCACCACGGATCTTCATCTCTTCAAGTTTTGCTAAGTGACGAAGTTTGGTATCTAAAATCGCATCCGCTTGAATATCGGTAATCCCGAAACGAGCCATCAGTACTGCTTTGGGATCGTCTTCTGTCCGAATGATTTCAATCACTTCATCTAGGTTTAGGTAAGCAATCAACAAACCTTCCAAGATGTGTAGACGAGCCATTACTTTATCTAGGCGGTACTGTAAGCGGCGACGTACCGTTGTGCGACGGAATTCAATCCACTCTGACAAGATCTGTACCAGGCCTTTAACTTGGGGACGATTGTCGAGACCAATCATGTTCAAGTTAACTCGGTAGCTGCGCTCAAGATCCGTTGATGCGAACAAGTGGTTCATCAACAAGTCGCAATCGACGCGGTTTGATTTTGGTACCACCACGATGCGAGTTGGGTTTTCATGATCCGATTCATCGCGAAGATCGTCAACCATCGGCAGTTTCTTCGCACGCATTTGGTTGGCGATTTGCTCAAGCAGTTTCGCACCCGATACTTGGTGAGGCAGAGAAGTGATGACAATATCGGCACCTTCTTTATGCCATACTGCGCGCATTTTAATGCTACCGCGACCGTTACGGTAGATCTTCTCAATCTCTGCTTTAGGCGACGTGATCTCAGCTTCCGTTGGGTAGTCAGGACCTTTTACATACTGCATCACATCAGACAATTCCGCTTTCGGATTGTCGATAAGGTGAATCGTTGCCTCTGCCACTTCACGAACGTTGTGAGGTGGGATATCTGTCGCCATACCAACCGCAATACCCGTGACACCATTCAACAGGATATGAGGCAAACGTGCAGGCAACATTTGTGGCTCTTTCATCGTGCCATCAAAGTTTGGTTGCCATTCCACCGTACCTTGGCCTAACTCACCTAGCAGTACTTCAGCAAACTTAGACAGTTTTGCTTCGGTATAACGCATTGCCGCGAACGATTTCGGGTCGTCCGGCGCACCCCAGTTGCCCTGACCGTCTACCAGAGGATAACGGTAAGAGAACGGCTGTGCCATTAATACCATTGCTTCGTAACACGCTGAGTCACCGTGCGGGTGGTATTTACCCAGTACGTCACCAACGGTACGCGCGGATTTTTTGTATTTTGCTGATGCCGATAGACCCAGCTCCGACATCGCGTAAATGATGCGTCGTTGAACCGGTTTCAAACCATCGCCAATGTATGGCAATGCACGATCCATAATGACGTACATCGAGTAGTTCAGATAAGCGTCTTCGGTGAACTTGCGCATCGGCAATTGTTCAACGCCATCGTAGGTAATTTCTGTAGACATCCGTTAAACCTCTGCCATATCGCCGTTATTTTGAAGCCAAGCACGGCGATCATCTGCTCGTTTCTTACCAAGCAGCATGTCCATCATCTCCATAGTCGCATCAGCGTCATCAATGGTTAACTGAACTAAACGACGTGTGTTTGGATCCATGGTTGTTTCACGCAGCTGAAGTGGGTTCATCTCACCCAGACCTTTAAATCGCTGTACGTTGATTTTGGCTTTCTTCTTCGATAATCGCTCAAGGACACCATCTTTTTCGTCATCATCTAGGGCATAGAACACTTCTTTACCACAGTCGATACGATACAGAGGTGGCATTGCCACATAGATATGACCCGCCTCAACAAGAGCACGGAAGTGACGCGTGAACAGTGCGCATAACAGTGTTGCGATGTGCAGACCGTCCGAGTCCGCATCGGCAAGGATACACACTTTACCGTAACGTAGACCATCGAGATTGTCGTTATCAGGATCAATACCCAATGCAACAGAGATATCATGCACTTCTTGGGAAGCAAGCACTTGGTCTGCAGATACTTCCCACGTATTCAGGATCTTACCGCGTAGTGGCATCACCGCTTGGAATTCACGGTCACGCGCTTGTTTTGCACTGCCGCCCGCCGAGTCACCCTCTACAAAGAAGATTTCAGTACGATTTAAGTCTTGTACCGAACAGTCAGTCAACTTACCTGGCAGTGCTGGGCCTGACGCGACTTTCTTACGTACGACTTTTTTGCTCGCGCGCATACGACGGTGTGCGTTAGCAATACAGACTTCAGCCAGCTGCTCTGCCAGTTGTGGTTTCTCGTTCAACCATAGGCTGAAAGCGTCTTTTACCACACCAGAAACAAATGCTGCGGTTTGACGAGAAGAGAGACGCTCTTTGGTCTGACCGGCAAATTGAGGATCTTGGATCTTAACCGACAGAACGTATGAACAGCGGTCGAAAACGTCATCACCGGTTAGCTTCACGCCACGAGGAAGCAGATTGCGGAATTCACAGAACTCACGCATCGCATCAAGTAGGCCTTGACGCAGACCATTAACGTGCGTGCCACCTTGCGCGGTTGGAATCAGGTTAACGTAGCTTTCGGTGATCATCTCACCGCCTTCAGGCTGCCAAATTACCGCCCAGTTTGCCGCTTCAGTCTCTGCTGAAAACTCACCAGTAAAAGGCTCTTCAGGCATGACTGGGTAGCCTTTAACGCCTTCTGCCAGATAGTCTTTTAAACCATCCTCATAAAACCACTTGTAGTCTTTGCCGTTCACTTTATCCGTGAAGGTAATTTCTAGACCAGGACACAACACCGCTTTCGCTCGTAGGTTGTTCACCAAGCGAGTCACAGAGAAGTTCGCTGAATCAAAATACTTTGCATCTGGCCAGAAATGCACACTCGTACCACGGTTACGACGGCCACACGTCCCCGTTACGGTGAGGTCAGAAACCTTGTCACCATGTTCAAAAGCGATGTCATATACCTGACCATCACGGCGAACGGTCACTTCAACACGCTTAGACAGCGCATTTACTACCGAAATACCAACGCCGTGCAGACCACCAGAGAATTGGTAATTCTTATTGGAAAATTTACCACCAGCATGAAGCTTACATAGGATCAGTTCAACGCCTGATACTTTCTCTTCTGGGTGGATATCAACTGGCATGCCGCGACCATCATCGATCACTTCTAGTGATTGGTCCGCATGTAAGATGACTTGTACTTTTGAGGCATGTCCGGCTAGCGCTTCATCGACACTGTTATCGATAACTTCTTGGCCCAAGTGGTTTGGGCGCGCTGTATCCGTATACATCCCTGGTCGGCGACGTACTGGCTCCAAGCCATTTAGTACTTCAATGGCACCAGCATTATATTGTTCAGTCATAATACGGAATTGTTCTCAAAGTTTACTTGTAACCCGAGCCTCACCCACTGGTAAGCCCTACTCGAGAAACGAAAAAACTACTCCGTCTGCATACTTACCCATCGATAAATTCGTGCATAACAAAGTAGTCAGGGCTTCATACCCTTAAGATCTTTTCGGCAAAACATAGTCGGAAAGCATGCCGTCTATGTCAAGAAACGCTTGGATATATCAATAAAAACTATGAGCCTATGCCCATCGCCTCTTCAATTTACAGTTTTAGGAATTCAATGATTTGCGCAGGATAGCGTTCAAATCCAACAAAACTGTGATCACCGCCTTCTTCTACCGTTTGCTTAGCATCAGCAAACTTTTCTACTGCTTGGCGATAGTCCAACACTTCATCCTCTGTTTGTTGTAACAACCAGAAAGATTGAGGTGACGCGATGCTTTGTACATCAAGAGCTTTTAATTCGTCAATATGATGTGCTTCAAGTGTATAGCTTTCGTGCGTATATGGGTTGGTTTGATCACCTAAGTAATCTAATAAAAGCTCATATGGCTTAACTGCCGGGTTAACTACCACTGCGCGAAAACCAAACTTAGCGTTCAGCCATGTCGACATATAACCGCCCAATGAGCTGCCAACGACACCGATGCTGTAGTCTTGTTTATGTCGATCAATGATCTCTAATAAACACAAAGCGGCTTGCTGAGGAAAACACGGTAACTGAGGGATAATGACCTTGATATCTGGGCGATGTTGCTCACAGAATGCTTTCATGATGTTTGCCTTCATTGAGAGCGGCGAACTATTGAAACCATGGATGTACAATAATAACGAGGGTTTACTCATAAAAGCCTCACACGAAAAGCAAGCCCGAACATAAGGTTCGGGCATGATAGTTGATTAGTATCCGTTGGAAGAAAAGTCAGGCAAGAACAAGCCATCTGCTAAGCGACTGACTTGCGTGGTTATCTCACCATTGCGATGCAGCTCTAACTCACGCCATCCTGGTGATTGTACATCAAGCGCAAAATCATCGGAGTTTGGTTTGAACTGCACACAAGTCGAAGGCGTTGCCATCACTCGAATGCCATTATGGAGAACATTCATATCTTGGTGAACATGGCCACACAAAATGCCTTTCACATTCTCAAACCTTTCAACAATTTGCCAAAATGCTTCCGCGTCTTTAAGCGTATGTTGATCAAGCCAAGCACTGCCAACCAAAAGTGGATGATGATGCAATAGCACCAAAGTGTACCGCTGCGGATTTTCAGTTAGCTTTTCTTCTAGTAGCGACAATTGCTGGTCGCTCAAACGACCGTGTGGTACACCCACGACTTGTGAATCCAATAGAACCAACTGCCAGCATTCCCCCAGAAGTCGATGTTCTACCGATTGTATTTGCAAAGAAGGCAGTATGCTGCCCATATTGGGTTTGTAGTCATGATTGCCCGGCAGCCAGAAACAGTCTTTTTCTAGCGGAGCAATTCCCTCAGCAAAACGCTGATAGGACTCTGCACTATGATCTTGTGAAATGTCACCTGTTGCCAAAATATAGTCAAACGGCACCTGACGGTGTTGAACTTCTTGTACCACGGAGGTAAAACTATCGGCGGTTCTTACGCTCAGCAAGCTTCCCTCGTCTGCGGCAAACAGATGAGTATCCGTAATTTGTAGTAGTTTGATGCTGTCACTCGATGATTGCAAAATGAAAACCTGACTCGTCCACTATATTGTTTTTTATTATTTTTCCCGTGAAGGCGTGATGATTAATTGAAAGCAAGCGGTGTCCTACTGATACCACTTCGTAAACAAAACGTCAGCCATTCGCCAAGGAAGGTATTAAGTTGATGCTTTTCATCTTTTTGCATCAGCTGATCATTGGGATAATCATATTTAGCTTTTATGCGAGAGAAATCTCCACTCGAGCAGACTTCAGCGACTCTCGCATCGTGATAAAGCCTGACAGACATCTTCGGTAAAGGAAATACTGGTGTGTCATCACTCTGACATATCTCAACAACCGTGGTGTATTTTGTGATTTCATTCACGGTCAGTTGATAAACCATGTTTGCAGCCTGATAGCAACGAACATCACCCACTTCGGCACAAGCAGGCAGCAGCGCGTTGAGCTTAGCATAGTTAGTCTCATATGTTCTCATCAGACCCGCTAAGTCGACATGATATCGCTGTTTATCCGCCACTTGCACCATTACTTACTCTCCATCGATGGGGCTTATCCCCACTGTGTTTTCAATTCTTGGTGGTTTAATTGCAACCATTGCAAAGCAATGATAGATGCACCATTTTCAAATTTTCCACTTTTCACCCATTGATACGCTTTTTCGCGACTGATCACATGGACTCGAATGTCTTCATCTTCATAGTCTAAACCATGAATGCCATGCGCTTTAGATGCATCGACCTCGCCGACAAAAACATCTAGTTTTTCAGAGCAGCCACCAGAAGAAGGGTAATAAGAGGTTACCGCAGCAATCCGCTTCACTTGTATACCCGCTTCTTCTTCCGCTTCACGACGAATGACGTCTTCAGCTGATTCTTCACGATCAATCATGCCAGCCACAATTTCCAACTGCCATGGGGAATGATGCTCTAATGCCCCTACGCGAATCTGTTCAATGATCACAACCTGATCCGTCACCGGGTCATACGGTAGCATCGCTGCCGCATGCCCACGTTCGAACATTTCTCGCTCAACAATACCGCTCCAACCACCAGCAAATAATCTATGCTTAAAACGGTATTTCACCATTTTAAAGAAGCCTTTAAAGACGGTTTCCTTTGAGATTATATCCACATCTTGTGGGGTAAACTCGTTCTGTTGCTTGTCACATTGTTGCATCGAACACCTCTCAGAGTGAATCTTGTAGTTTACTCATTCTTATTCGCATGCTCAAAGGACTTGGCTCAACTTTTTGTACAATAGTTATAAATTATTTTAAACCTATTCATTAAATGCTTATCGTACAGCTGGATGGTTATGTGTAAAAAAGTGCAATGTTTAGAGTAAATATCGCTCAAATTGAGTTAAACTACTGAGAATTAAACAATCTATTGACCGCGGGAATGGAAAATGAAAAAACTGCTTCCACTATTTATTAGTGCAGCGCTAGGTAGCATGAGCACGTCTGCATGGGCTGACTCTCTTACTGAGATCTATGACTTAGCCAAACAAAATGACCCACAACTGCTTAGTGCTGCTGCACAACGTGATGCGGCATTTGAAGCTATCACATCTAGCCGCAGTGCCCTGTTACCACAAATCAATCTAACGGCGGGATATAATTTAACTCGCGGAGATACCGATTTAGATAGTGTCAGAAATAATCGCTCTAATGACAAAAACACATTGTCTGCTGGTGTCGGTTTATCTCAAGAGCTTTACAACCGTACGTCTTGGATAACCCTTGATATCGCAGAAAAAACGGCACGCGAGGCCGACGCGTCATACGCGGCGACCCAACAAGGTTTAATCCTTCGTGTATCACAAGCGTATTTCGAAGTACTGCGTGCTCAAGATAACCTTGGCTTTGTACGTGCGGAAAAAGCCGCAGTTGGCCGCCAGTTAGAGCAGACTAAACAGCGCTTTGAAGTCGGTCTATCAGCAATCACTGACGTTTATGACGCACAAGCGCAGTATGATTCTGTATTAGCAAATGAAATTCTAGCTCAAAATGATCTACTCAATAGTTATGAAGCCATTCGTGAAATTACAGGACAAGAACCAAAAACACTGGATCAGCTTGATACTAAACGCTTCTCAGCTAGCCCTTCGAACACCCCTATCAATGCGCTGATCGATGAAGCGAAAAGCAAAAACTTAAGCCTTTTATCAACACGCATAGCACAAGATATTGCACGCGAAAACATCGCACTTGCAAGTTCTGGTCACCTGCCGACGCTATCGCTAGATGGTGGCTACAATTATGCTGATATTTCTCAAAGTGACGACAGTGATGGTACGACCAATAATTTCAATGTAGGCGTCAATCTTGCTGTCCCGCTATACACTGGTGGCAAAATCACCTCTTTGACAAAACAGGCTGAATTCAATTACGTCTCTGCGAGTGAAAATCTAGAAAAAGAATACCGCAGTGTCGTCTCCAATGTTCGTGCACAGAATAACAACATCAACGCCTCGATTGGTGCGCTAAAAGCTTACGAACAAACGGTTATTTCTGCTAAAGCCGCTTTAGAAGCAACAGAAGCCGGCTTTGATGTGGGTACACGTACTATCGTTGACGTACTAGATTCAACTCAAAGTCTGTACAATGCAAACAAAAACCTGTCTGATGCACGTTACAACTACATCTTAAGCGTTCTGCAACTACGCCAAGCGGTGGGTACACTGAGCGAGCAAGATATACTTGATATTGACGCAGGCCTAAAGCCAGCAAGCTAAACATCAGGTTGAAATGAACAAATGCCGGTAAGTTTTCTCGCTGGCGTTTTTTACGCTTTAATTATCACTGGGTTCAAAGTTTGTTCCCTCTCCTTTCTAAGGGGAGGGTTAGGGAGGGGGCCGCTCTTCGGACATTAACCCCCCCTAACTCCCCCCCTTAAAAAGGGGGGAGGATCACATCGCGTTCGTTTCTAGTTCAGCGCCACAAAAAAGAAAAGGTCACTCAAAAGCGACCTTTACTCATTAGGTTAGCGAGAAAAAACTTACCCTTTACCACCTTTAATCGCATTGATGATTTCACTAGTTGAGCAGCCGTCTTCAAAGTTCAAGACGCGCACTTCACCACCAGCAGCAACCACTTCTTTACCACCAGCGATCTCTTCTGGTTTGTAGTCGCCACCTTTTACAAGCAAGCTTGGCAGTACTTCGGAAATCAGACGCTGTGGCGTATCTTCACTGAATGGAACCACCCAGTCCACTGCGCCAAGTCCAGCCAATACCGCCATACGGCGATCCGTCGGGTTTACAGGACGGCCCGGACCTTTCAAACGCTTAACAGACTCATCCGTATTCACCGCAACAATCAGACGGTCACCGAGCTGGGCAGCATGATTTAGGTAGGAAACGTGCCCCGCATGAAGAATGTCGAAACAACCATTGGTCATGACCACTTTCTCACCTTTCGCGCGCGCTTTCTTCACCGCGTCAATCAATGCTTGTTCCGAAATCACACCAAAATCGGTGTCTTGGCTACCGTGAACCGCTTCTGCCAATTCAATCTCAGACAGCGTTGAGGTACCAAGTTTGCCCACCACGACGCCAGCAGCAGCATTTGCGAGTGCACACGCTTCTTCAAAGGATTTACCCGCAGCGACTGACGATGCTAATACAGAAATCACCGTATCGCCTGCACCTGTCACGTCGTACACTTCTTTTGCTTGTGTTGGCAGGTGGAATGGCTTCTGACCACGACGAATCAATGTCATGCCGTTTTCACTGCGTGTGACCAACAAAGCTTCAAAGTCAAACTCTTCAACCAGCGCAAGGGCTTTTTCTTCCAGGTCTTGTTCCGACTTCACTTTACCGACCACATCTTCAAACTCTTTCATGTTTGGTGTCAGCAGCGTGGCGCCACGGTAGCGTTCAAAATCGACACCTTTCGGGTCAATGAATACTGGCACGTTCGCCGCGCGAGCTTTTTGGATATAAGCCTGAACATGCTCTAAAGAGCCTTTTGCGTAGTCAGACAGGAGCACCGCCTGCACGTTAGGCAACGCCATTTCCATGCGTGACAGCACAGGTTCAGGATCGGTGTTTTCAAACTTGTCTTCAAAATCTAAACGGATCAACTGTTGACCACGGCTCATCACACGCAGTTTGGTGATAGTTGGGTATTCAGGTAATGCGACGAAGTCACACTTTACTTTTAAAGACGTTAGCGTTTCCGTTAGTACCTTCGCCGGTTCATCCATGCCCGTCAGACCAACAATGTGAGCGTGCCCACCTAATGAGGCAATGTTCATCGCGACGTTCGCAGCACCACCCGGGCGCTCTTCATTGTTTTCTACTTTTACAACAGGCACAGGCGCTTCAGGAGAGATTCGTCCCGTTGGGCCATACCAGTAACGATCTAGCATGACATCACCGATGATGAGCACACCAGCGCTGCTGTAATCAGGTAGAATTGGTTTCATTATTGGTCTCCAAAAATTAAATCATGGTGAGTTTAACACAGCCCTTATCTAGGCAGAACCTTGTACTTAGGCAAGCCATTGATTCCAAGCTTGCTTCACCCACTCTCTTTCTGCAACAAACTTATCTTCAGCGACGTCCGCGTCCAAGTTAAGCAAATTACGTCGATGAATTTCGTCACGCATTGATGTATAGGCACGTGTGAGTTGCATCGCTTGATCTTCGTCCATCACGCCTTGACCAATCAAGGTCTCAAAGACACGCACATTGTCGCACCAACGCGTTAACTTCGGCTTAGTGTGACTGTAGTTAAGGACCAAGTATTGGGCGAGAAACTCAATATCCGTAATGCCACCTTGATCTTGCTTGAGCATAAAACGTCCCGCTTTTTTTCCACCAAGATGGTCACGCATTTTTTCACGCATCTCCACTACCGCTTTCTTCAGTGTCTCTTGCTCTCGTTCTTTGCAGAGAACATCGTGACGAGTGTTGTGGAAAGCGATTGCTAGCGGGTCATCACCATAAATCATGCGAGCGCGCACTAACGCTTGGTGCTCCCACGTCCACGCATCTTGATGCTGATAATCATCAAACGCATCGGTTGGGCTAACCAGCAAACCTGAAGCGCCAGAGGGACGTAATCGAGTGTCCACTTCGTATAAAATACCTGATGCGGTGCGGGTAGAGAAAATATGGATGATGCGCTGCGCTAGGCGAAGGTAGAACTGACGCCCATCAATTTCTTTCTTGCCATCGGTGTACACATTTACTGGGCAATCGTGCATGAACACAATATCGAGATCGGAGTTGTAACCCAGTTCCCAGCCCCCCACTTTGCCATAACCAATCACTGCAAAGCCTTTGCCTTCACGATCTTTGACGTGTGTTGGCTCTCCATATTTTTCCGATACTTGTAGCCATGCTTGGCTTACTACTGCTTCGACAATAGCCTCTGCGAGGTAGGTTAAGTGGTCACTCACTTTCATTACGGGTAACACTCCCGCAATGTCTGCGGCAGCAATGCGCAAGATGCAGATTTGCTTGAACTGACGCAGTGCTTCCATCTGCTGCTCCATATCATCTTCAGGAATACGAGCAAGAAAATCACGTAACTCCGTCCGGTAACTATCGAGCGGGATAGGATTATACAAATGTTGCGGATCAATCAGCTCATCAAGCAAGATCGGGTATCGAGACAACTGTTCAGAAATCATCGGACTTGCGGTACACAAGCGCACGAGCTGAACCAGCGCCGCAGGATGTTCATCTAGCAACTCTAAATAGGTGGTTCTAGTGCAAATGTTATGCAGTAAATGCAATACGCGTGGCAAACCGAACTGCGCATCTGGGTGTGCAAATACCGCAGAGAACACTTTCGGCATTAGCTTCGTCAGTACTTCACGACCACGTGGCCCTAAGGTTTTCTTCGCCAGATCGGCTTTGAACTGCATGATGATCTTGGCGAGTTCTTCGGACCTCTCAACTTTAATGTCTTGTTGCAGAACAAGCTCAATCACGTCTTGCTTCGTCGCCATGTCCCATAACTCATGAAAATGGCGCGCAACTGCTTCGGTTTCGTCCTCTTCGTCATCACCAATCAAAGATTCAAACACATGGTGCACATTGGCCATATGCTGTTGGGTTTGAGCCGCTAAATCGTCCCAATGAGCAAAACGCATCGCTATCGCTAACTTCAAGCGTTCATCCTCACTATCGGGTAAGGTTTGGGTTTGTTTATCCGCCATCGCTTGCAACAGGTTTTCTAACTGCCGTAAATACTTATAGGCCAACTTTAGATGTTCGACTTCCACTTTTGTTAGCAGACCTAATTCACCAATTGCCCGCAGCGTTTCTAACAAACCACGCCCTCGCAATGAGGGTTCGCGGCCACCACGAATCAGTTGGAATACTTGGGCGATAAACTCGATCTCGCGAATGCCGCCCGCCCCCAACTTAATATTGTTATTTAATCCTCGACGGCGCACTTCACTGCTGATCATCGACTTCATACGGCGCAACGATTGGATCGCACTAAAGTCGATGTAGCGGCGGAACACAAATGGACGCAACATTTGGCGTAGTTCTTGGTATTGCGGGTACATTTCGCAGCCCATGACACGCGCTTTGATCATCGCATAGCGCTCCCAGTCCCGGCCTTGTTCCTGGTAGTAGTCTTCCAACGCCGCGTAGCTCATCACCAATGGACCACTCTCACCAAATGGGCGTAAACGCATATCAACGCGATAGCAGAAGCCATCAAAGGTTTGCTGATCGAGTGCCTTAATAATGCGTTGTCCCAAACGAGTGAAGAACTGCGCATTGGCAATACTGCGTCGTGCACCTTGAGTTTCACCGTTTTCTGGGTAAGTGAAAATCAGATCGATATCAGAAGAGAAGTTCAGCTCTCCACCACCGAGCTTACCCATGCCGATGATCAGCATCGGTTGCGCTTCACCTTCGGCATTGGTTGGCGTGCCCCACTCGTTACAGCAGATCTTGTATTGCCATTGGTAGGTTTCGAAAATCATCGCTTCTGCTAATTGGGACAGATGACTCAATGATTCTTCTAACGTCCAAGTGTGGGTGAAATCTTTCCATGCGATATAGACCATTTCACGATTACGAAATTGGCGCAGCACGCGGTGTCCTGACATTTCATCTTGGCACTCGGCTAATAATGCAGCGAGATGCGCTCGATAAGCGTGTAGTCGACTGTTTTCGGCCAACATGGTTGGCAACGCTTGGGCAAGCTTCTCATCTCGATGAACCGTCTCCGTGATGAACTTACTTAAACCAGAGACGAAATGAAATTGCTCAGCAATTTCGGTTGGCCATTGCTGGGTGTATCCCGCTTGTTCTGCATATTGAAGCGCTGAATCGGCAACAGAAATCAGTGACGAAGGCAGTTGCATTTTTCTTCCTTGTTTGAAAGCCCCCTCTATTTATACCAGAGTTAGGGTAAATAAAAACGCCCACAAAAGGTTTGTGGGCGTTTAATCAATGGTTGTCAGGCTTAGACTTGGAAAGATTTAATCTTCCTATCTAGCTCACCCGCATTGTTTTGCATCATTTCAGAGGTTTCAAGTAACTCAGTCATCACCACAACAGAGGCTTCGACAAGCTCACGAACATTGGTTAAGTTCTGGCTCATCTCTTCTGCCACGCTGCTTTGCTGGCCCGATGCGGTTGCGATTTGGAAGTTCATGTCGTTAATTTGAGTCACCTGTCCAACAATGCCATCGAGCTCCGTGCCAGCATTCGACACCAACTCAACGCCTTCTGCCGCTTCCACGACACTTTTCTCCATCAACTCAACAGCCGATTCTGCACTGGTTTGCAATTGAGAGATCATCTCTTGAATTTCAATGGTGGCTTGCTGAGTGCGCTGCGCTAGGTTACGAACTTCATCCGCTACCACGGCAAAGCCACGTCCTGCTTCTCCTGCTCGGGCCGCTTCAATCGCGGCATTCAACGCGAGTAAATTGGTTTGTTCAGAAATACCTTGAATCGTACCAACGACACTACCAATCGCTTCAACACGCTCTTCAACTTGATTAACGGCATTCGCAGAGGAAGAGATATCGGAAGAGAGTTCGCTCATCTTAGACATCGTTCTTTGCAAGAATTTCTGTCCAGTCACCGCTTGAGTCGAGGCTTGCTCCGTCAGAGAAGAAGCGACTTGAGCGTGTTCCGCTACCGTCTGAACCGTAGAAGACATCTCACTCATGGCGGTAGCCAGCTGGTCTATCTCGTTAAACTCATCTTGAGCCGACTCTTTCGTTTCTGACATGCTTAGTGTCATCACTTCTGTTAACGTGGCTAACTCATCAGAAGCATGGACTTGTAACTGAATCACATCATGCAATTGACGACGCGTTTTCTCTAGTTCACGAGCCACATCACCGTATTCATCTTTACAGTCCATGCCGAATGAAACCGAGAGATCTTTACTCGCCATCAGTTTAATCGCATCACTCAAGTATTGAGTTTGGCGCAGCATCACTCGTGCCGCTGCGAGTAACAAAACCACAAACACAGCAATTAATATCGCCGTTTGCCAGGCGACTTGAGTTAGGTAAGCATCGTAGTGTTGTTGAGCCACTTGCTCATTCTGGGTTGCGGCAAGAAGGGCATTATAAAAAGTATTCGCGTCCCATAATTGTTTCGACACAATCAAGATCGTACTGAAGACCATCAACATGACCATTTTAGGTACGAGTTTGATGTCGGATATCACCCTTTCCCACGGCTTAAATGCCAGCTTTTCCATTGTCAGTTCTCCACCGAGTCTTTATATTACTTATACTTACCTTCGCGCTTAGCTTTCATTACGCGATTTATTTTGAGCTTCGTATGAAAAACAATGATATCAAAAACAGCACAAAACCGATGGGGCTGCTATCACTAATATTGTCTTTTATGGCACTATTTGTGATCTCTGGCCTATTGTTTTTCCCAATTGATCACGAAACCCGTCAAGTTCTTATCGGTCTAGATTTTATAATCTGTAGCATTTTTATACTGCAGATAAGCATTGATTTGATCCGAGCCACAGATCGCAGGCAGTTTTTGAGACATCACTGGATCGATTTTGTCGCGAGCATCCCAATGGTTGAGCCTTTGCGCTTCGCTCGCCTGTTTCATATTTTACGTGTGATACTGATGCTACGCTCTTCCAAACATATCCTTATCCAGTTAAAGCGCAACCGCAGAGAAACCACTCTGGCTTCCATCTTGTTACTGATGGTGGTGTTGATTACGCTTGGCTCCAGCGCCATGCTGTTTATCGAAGGGAAAAACCCAGAGGCGAACATTCAGACTGGTGCCGATGCCTTGTGGTGGGCATTTGTGACGATTTCAACGGTCGGTTACGGCGACCATTATCCCATCACGACGGCAGGTAAACTGCTCGCAGTGCTGATCATCATATGTGGTGTCGGCATCTTTGGTATGATTTCGGGTTTAATTACTTCAATTCTCACTGCACAGACTGAGCAGCAAGATCACCGCTTGAAGAACAAAGAGAAGGCATTGGAAGCGGTTCTTGATAAGCAGGAACAGATCTTAAATCGACTGCAAAGCATCGAACAGGCGCTGCAAGAGCAAAAACAACAGACAAAAAAATAGGCCCCAAAGGACCTATTCTCTTTTATTTATCATTACTCTTGCCAATACGGCTCAACTTCAACACTGATGGCGCGCGTTTGATCCATCGCATGCAAGATGGAGCGCTCTTGGCGGGTTAGCCAGCGCTCTAACTGCTCTTGCTCTTCCCCCTCAAGCATACCAACCAATGGCAACAAGTGATTAAGCATCAGTAGATCATCAATACCATGGACTAAATCCGCCCAAGGTAAACGAAAGCTATTACGCTCTTCAGCGTCATACAAGCTCGCAAAACCAATCCCCGTATAGAGGTTACGCAATAAACGATAACGCTGATCCACATAGTCTTGTGCTGATAGCTCACGCTCAGCAGGAAAAGCCTCTATCAGCTCTGCCCACGTGCGGTCCAGCTGCGCCACCGAAAATGGCTGGATGTTACTCGACATTTTCTCGCGCGCTTTTTCGTCCAAGAATGGCTGCCAACCACGGGTTAAGATCCAACGGCTTAAATCAAGCAACAATCCGGTATAACGTGCGGAACTCAATAACGTCAGCACTTCTTCACGGCTCGGTAACTCTTCAAGTTGAGCGGTCAATTCAGAGACAAGGAACTTACGTGCATCCAATTTTCGCAGCACATTTCCTTTATCATCTAACAGCTCTTCCAAATGGGCATGTTCATCTAACCACACAAGCTCTTCTTCCAACCACTTGAGCTCCTGGCGTAAGATTGCACTGGCACGGCGTGGCACTATACTGGAAAAGATGGTCAACGTTTGACGAATAAAACGGATTGCATTCGCGATTTCACGCAATGCCTCAACGCAATCGCGCTCAGTATAAATTTGCTCGTGGTAATGCCAATGCGATAGAGCATGCTCTAATGAGTTAATGAGGCAATATTCTACCGTGTCCGTCGTGCTGGTGTTGACTAAAGCCAGTGGTTTAACCTCGTCTCCTGAGTAACCGGAGGCAAGACGATAACCTTTAGCCGCTTTGCTCAAGTTACCTAAGCGCATTCCTCCCGTCTCACATAGGCTGCGAGCTAGGGTAAATAGCGCATCAGTTTGACCCGATTTTAGTTCTAGCTCGACTTCGCAGATAGAATCTTGCTTCTCTTCTCCGTCTTCACCTTGGGCGATCACTGCACCTTGGTCAAAAGCCACTTCAATTTGGCTACCATCAGGCATACCAATCAACCACTGTTCACGAGTAAAGTTGGTAGAAAAGAGAGGGCTAAGCTCAGATTGTAACGTCGCAACGTCTTTCCCCACTGGCCAAATATCAAATGGGTGAAGTGTGAGCTCTGGCTTATTACTCGTGTGCTCAGCGTTGTATTCTGGTCTTTGATGAAGGCCAGCAACAACGCGCCCAGTGGTTTTTACTGTTTGAACAAACACATCATCAAAGCGACGAATTCTTAAACCAATGTCGTGCTTTCGTAGCCATTTATCAGCCGTATCAAAATAAGTGTTACCCAAGTCACGACAACTGTGCTGAAGAACTTTTGTTTCAGAAATTTTGTTTCTTAAAGTTTCTGAAAATTCAGGAGAAACAAAAAACTTCAGTTCTATCTCGGTTTCCATAGCTATACCTTTCAAAGCAGATAGAAACAGGATATTGCCTAATTTCCCACTCGGCAAGAAAGAAATATCAACGGAATGATGATCTAAAACAGTTTTAAAGAGCCATTTTATGCGTTACCATGCGCGCCTTTATAGCCATCCGTTCAACATTTCGCCAAGAAATGGTGTATGTTTTTTTAAGGTTATAGCTATTAGGTTGAATGACCATGCCAGTAAATACAATTATGGGGTTATTTGCAAAGTCCCCTATTAAGCCTTTGCAACGCCACGTTGTGTGTGTCAACGAATGTTGTTCACACCTAGTTAAATTTTTTGAAGTCTCTTCAAAAGGTGACTGGGAAAAAGCATCTGAAATCCGTGCTCAAATTTCTCATCTAGAGAAAGAAGCGGACGTGCTAAAGCGTGAGATCCGTCTAAAACTGCCTCGCGGTTTGTTCCTGCCAGTAGACCGTACTGACATGCTTGAGCTTCTGACTCAGCAGGACAAACTTGCTAACTTGGCAAAAGACATTGCTGGCCGTGTATATGGTCGTCAGCTTGTCATTCCTGAGACTCTCCAACCAAACTTCCTCGCTTACGTTCAACGTTGTCTTGATGCTGCTAACCAGGCGCAAAAAGTAATTAATGAACTTGATGAACTGCTAGAGACCGGCTTCAAAGGCCGCGAAGTAACGCTCGTTGCTGAAATGATTCATCAGTTGGACGAAATTGAAGATGACACCGATACAATGCAGATTGAACTGCGCCAACAATTGATGGCGATTGAATCTGAATTGAACCCTATTGATGTCATGTTCTTGTACAAGATTCTTGAATGGGTAGGTGGTATTGCCGACCAAGCGCAGCGCGTAGGTGCTCGTTTGGAAGTCATGCTATCTCGATCTTAAAACATAAGTTAACGACATAACGAAGAGCACGACTAACGCCTGTCAGATGGACGATGATTATTTTCACCGTCTTATGGACTGATGCGCGTAAAATTTTGCTCCGCTTGTTATAAAACAACTAGGTACTACGATGGATATCCTTGCGAACTACGGCACTGTCCTGATTATTGTTGCAGCGATTTTTGGTTTTATGATGGCAATTGGTATTGGCGCGAATGACGTTGCTAATGCGATGGGTACATCAGTCGGCTCAAAAGCGCTAACCGTAAAACAAGCGATCATCATTGCGATGATCTTCGAATTTGCGGGTGCATATCTTGCAGGTGGTGAAGTAACCGACACTATCCGTAAAGGTGTTATCGAAACATCTCTATTTGCTAACCAACCAGACATTCTTGTCTACGGTATGATGTCAGCGCTTCTTGCTGCTGGTACGTGGCTATTGCTTGCTTCTTACATGGGCTGGCCTGTATCTACCACTCACTCAATCATCGGTGCAATCATCGGTTTTGCGTGTGTGTCTGTCGGTACAGAAGCCGTTGACTGGAGCAGCGTTCAAGGGATTGTTGGTAGCTGGATCATTACACCTGTTATTTCAGGCTTCTTTGCTTACCTCATTTTCGTCAGTGCACAGCGCCTGATCTTTGATACTGAAAACCCGCTGATCAACGCGAAACGTTTCGTACCAGTTTACATGTTCATCACTACCATGGTGATTGCACTGGTAACGATCAAGAAAGGTCTAAAGCACGTTGGCCTGCACCTAACCAATGGCGAAGCGTGGATGTGGGCAGCTATCGTATCTGCAGTGGTAATGGCCGGTGGTTATTTCTACATTCAGAAGAAATTTGCTAACCGCGAAGAAGACCACGGTTTTGCTGGCGTAGAAAGCATTTTCAGCGTACTGATGGTTATCACAGCGTGTGCGATGGCATTTGCTCACGGCTCAAACGACGTAGCTAACGCGATCGGTCCACTGTCTGCGGTTGTTTCGACTGTTGAACACATGGGTGAAGTCACAGCGAAAAGCACCATCGCATGGTGGATTCTTCCTCTAGGTGGTTTCGGTATCGTCGTTGGTCTAGCAACACTTGGTCACAAAGTAATGGCAACGGTTGGCACCGGTATCACTGAACTGACACCAAGCCGTGGTTTTGCCGCTCAGCTAGCAACTGCATGTACGGTAGTTCTCGCGTCAGGTACTGGTCTACCTATCTCTACCACACAAACCCTTGTTGGTGCAGTTCTAGGTGTTGGTTTTGCTCGCGGTATTGCAGCACTTAACCTAGGCGTGGTACGTAACATCGTAGCATCTTGGATTGTGACACTGCCAGCAGGTGCGCTATTGGCGGTTGTGTTCTTCTACGGCATCCAAGCGATGTTCGCGTAAGACTGCTTTGGTGTAAAAGCTCTACGTCAATACAATGTAAGCGCTTTGTCATTATTGACTCAAACGCACAGAAAGGGAGGCTTTGCCTCCCTTCTTTGTTGCACCGCAGTTTGAAACTGCATAATATTCGTCTATTTCCGGCTCCAATCGGTGCCAAAGCTGTATCCAAGAAAATCGTTAAGGGATTTATTGTGAAAAAACTATTCATCACAGTTTTGTTTACTTTGCTAGCGGCGCCAGCAGCACTAGCGGCAGACCGTTACATTTCTGATGACCTATTCACTTTTATGCACTCTGGTCCAAACAACACTTACCGTATTATGGGCAGTGTTAACGCAGGCACAAAAGTACAACTTCTCCAAACAAACAAAGACACGGGATACACACAAGTTCGTGACGCTCGTGGTCGTACAGGCTGGGTTCAAAGCAAGTTTGTTACTAACCAAGAGAGCATGGCGATTCGTCTTCCTCGCGTAGAGAAAGAACTGAAAGAAGTGAAAGAGCAACTGGCAAACGCACGCCATAACTCAGACACAGAAAAAGCGGGTCTCGTCACCTCACTAGAAACGCGCAGCCAACAAATTTCTGATCTAGAGAAGAAATACTCAGAGATCAGCGACCAGCTAACATCTGTTGAAACAGAAAACCGCGAACTCCGCGCTAAGCTAGACACGCAAAAAGATGACATGCTGCTGAAGTACTTCACTTACGGTGGTGGTGTGGCAGGCCTTGGCCTTCTGTTTGGTTTGATTCTTCCTCTTCTCATTCCACGTAGAAAAAAATCGCCAGCAGGTTGGGCATAATCACCAACGCTGATTGAATAAAAAAGCCAGTCGATATTCGACTGGCTTTTTGCTATTTGCGATTCAAGTAACGAGATTACCCTTTCCACTCATAGAGTGCTGGGATTCGAATCTGCTCACCTTGGAACTCGACAATCACCGCTTGTGGCCGAATCTCTTTCAATGTTACTTGCCCATCAACGACATCACCCTGAAGATACTCTACGTTGTTGATTTTCACCCAGCGGCGCTTGATATCACTGGCGTACATATGGGTTTGCAGGTTTAGTGCAGGCAAACGTCCATACCATTGCTGCGCGTTACGTTCTAAATCGTTCACTTGGACAGAGGCGCTATCTGGTTGCTCTGTATTGGCCAATGCATTTTCGACTTTTAACGCCAAATCTGGAGCTAACGAGGAAAGGTCAAGATCATCAAGCGATAGATCCAACGCATCCTGATCCAACGCATTTTTCCCTGCCTGATGAGGGCGTTCTAACAGAGCCAACTCGCCTGGTACGGTTTCATGACTGGTGTATTGTGCGTCGTTAAAAGTGCCCATATCGCTTGGTAGCTCTGCCGTTGGCCATTCGCGTGGCAAATGAGCAAGCATTGGCGTTTCTGGATAACTTAAACTTTCAAACGTCTGCTTTACGACCACTGGCGCGGTTTCAACCACAGGGGTAGCTTGCGTCACCCTAACTGGTTCTGGCGATGCCTGAGCAAATAAATCCAGATACCAGGCTACGCCAACTGCGGTTAAACTGACAGGTAACAGGAAGAGCCCTACATGTTTCATCATCGGCATTATGCTTCCTCCCCGCGGATTTTCTCTAACACTGGTGCATTGGGCTGTATGCTCTGTTGTAAGCGTTCTAATGTACGCTGACCTGCAATGCCATCAACCGCAATGCCTTGCCAACGTTGAAACAGTTCGACGCGCTCTTTTAAAGCGCGATCAAAAATATCGGACTCCAGCGGCTGTTCATTAACGGCTTGGGCTAACAGTTCATCTAATACTTCAATGGCTGGACCCTGCATACCCAAACGTAATGTCTCTTTAAGTGGCGCTTGCCATAACTCAATGATATTGCCTTGCCACAACGGTTTAAGCCATGAAACTGGCAAACGTAGACGTTGGCTGCCATTGAGTACTTCGACTTTGTTATCACCAATCGCATACAAAATGACGTAGCCAACTTGGCCTTGGTAGTTAAGCTCTAGAATCACAGGGCGATTCTGTTGGACTAAGTGCGCCCAAGTCGCCATTTTTCGTTCACAGCGCATGGTCGATTGCGGCTCTGACAAACATAAGTTATCACGCACCGAAGCCTGATAACCCCATAGTTTATAAAGTTCGTTTACCACTAAACTCGATTGTGCCTGCTCCAACAAAGTATCGCGCTGCTCATTCGCCAATTGTTCATTCACCATTGGGGAGGCTATGTGCTGGACCACTTGAGCAACTTCGACGGGCTTAGTCGCCAAAGGCAATTTAAGTGACACCTGCTGCGTTACTCCCCACCCAATGCCCAACGCGGCCAATATGCCAACGGCCACCGATCCCCACATTGGCCATTCGAAACTCTGAACGGGTTTATCTTGTTGGTAAATATCCGCTTGAAACTGCATCACTTCTTCACAAGCTTGATGCACCGTCTGCTTATCGACCACCACATTGCCTTTGTAATAACTCATATTCAGCGACTTATCACAAATCAGATTGATAAGGCGTGGAATGCCGTGGCTGTACTTCGCTATCAATTTGGTTGAACTGCGGTCAAACAGTTGCTTGTCACCACCGGCTGTATGCAGACGGAAAGTAATGTAATCTACTGTTTCCTTCTCATCCAGCGGTAGTAAGTGGTAACGTCCGGTAATACGTTGCGCAAGCTGACGCAGCTGAGTGGTTTGCAGTAAACGTTGTAGCTCTGGCTGACCCACCAGTAGCACTTTGAGTAGTTTTCTGGTGTCCGTTTCTAGATTGGTCAGCAGACGTAACTGCTCTAACACATCCGCAGCCAAGTGCTGAGCTTCGTCAATGACCAACAGGGTTTGCCTGCCGAACTTGTGATTGTCCAGCAGGTGGCCATGAATCGTTTGGTTAAGCTGCTTTAATGTCGCATCTTGTGGATACGCTACGTTAAACTCATCACAGATGGCTTCTAGTAGATCACGGCTAGAAAATGTAGGGTTGAGAATCAAGCCCGCTTTGGTGTTTTCATCTAAGTTCGCCAACATCGCTTTTGCGACCGTCGTTTTACCTGTCCCGACTTCGCCTGTCAGCATGGCAAAACCACCACCATCGCCTAACCCCGCCTGAAGATGCGTAATGGCCTCTTTATGGCGTTGGCTCAGGTACAGATAACGCGAGTTTGGAACGATCGAAAATGGCAGTTCAACAAACCCGAAAAAGTCCTTATACATTAGGATCTCCAGCTAAAAAACGGTCGCATAGAGTCAGATATGGGCGAAACCACAGCGCATCTGCTCTTAGGAGTAAAGAAAAGTACCATTGCTTGCTACAATGTCCAACGTCATATCGATAAATTAAGAGGTAATTCGTGCAAGTTTATTTAGTAGGTGGCGCCGTCCGAGATCAGTTACTCGGAATTAACAGCTATGACAAAGATTGGGTAGTGGTTGGTGCGACACCAGAGATCATGCTTGCCCAGGGGTACACGGCCGTTGGTAAAGATTTTCCTGTATTCCTTCACCCTAAAAATAAAGAAGAGCACGCACTTGCACGAACCGAAAGAAAATCTGGTGCTGGTTACACGGGATTTGAATGCTTCTTTGATCAAAATGTGACACTCGAAGAAGACCTTATCCGTCGCGATCTCACCATTAATGCGATGGCGATGGATGACGACGGCAAACTGTATGACCCATACGGTGGTCAACGAGATCTCACCGCAAAAGTACTGCGTCATGTCTCCGATGCATTTATCGAAGATCCGTTGCGCGTTCTGCGAGTTGCTCGCTTTGCAGCTAAATTGTCAGACCTAGGCTTTACCGTCGCGGAAGAAACAATGCAACTGATGGAGGAGATGACGAGCTCTGGTGAACTGAGTACACTCACCGCTGAACGTGTGTGGCAAGAGTGGTACAAATCACTCTCAACGCCTCGTCCCGATGTGTTTCTGTCTGTACTCAGAAACTGCGGCGCTTTAGCCGTTGTTTTACCAGAAATCGATGCTCTATTTGGTGTACCTCAGCCTGAAAAGTGGCACCCTGAGATTGATACTGGCATTCACACCTTAATGGTCGCAGAGCAAGCAGCAAAACTAAGCCATTCACTGCCGGTTCGCTTTGCAGCGCAAGTGCATGACTTAGGTAAAGGTGTCACACCGAAAAGCGAATGGCCAAGTCATAAGATGCATTGCCATACCGGCTTAACGTTAATTAAGCGACTATGTGAACGAGTTCGCGTGCCAAATGAGTTTCGCGATCTCGCTTTAATGGTGTGCGAACAACACTCCAATATCCACCGCGCCACCGAACTCAAACCACAAACTATCATCAAGATCCTTAACAAATTTGATGTGTGGCGAAAGCCCGAACGCTTGCAAGACATCTTGATTTGCTGCCAAGCCGACCACGCAGGCCGTAAAGGGTTGGAAGGTGAATCTTACCCGCAAGCGGCGTTGTTTATGCGTGCCTATCAAGCAGCGGTATCTATTAATGTTCAGGCCATTATCCAGGATGGGTTCAAAGGCCCGGCAATCCGTGACGAACAGGAAAAACGTCGTATTGAAGCGGTCAACGTTGCACTAAATAATCCCGAATCCACCCCACATAAGTGACTCCAAAATGCCCACTCAGCTGAGTGGGCATTTTCAATTCATCCGGGATTCTTGATAGATCGGTTGGTTATGCGCTCAGTAAGATTGCAAACAAACCAAAACCTAGAATCAGACGGTAAATCACAAATGGCGTCATGCCCATGCGTGAAATCATCTTCAAGAAAAAGTGGATACAGATGTAGGCACTAATAAATGAAGTCACGATACCCGTCAGCAAGAAGCCAACATGCACAGGTTCACCACTGGTCACCAGCTTCATACCCAAGTAACCACCAGCCAAAGTGATGATTGGGATCGACATTAGAAATGAGAAACGTGCTGCCGCTTCACGAGTAAAGCCTAGGTAAAGTGCTGCGGTAATGGTAGCTCCTGAACGAGAAGTACCCGGTATCATCGCCAACGCTTGTGCTATACCAATAAATAACGCTTTCTTCCAACCCGTTTGGTACTCATCCGCTACTAGCTCTGCGTTCTTGTCCACCCACCAAAGCAGTAAACCAAAAATGATGGTTGTGGTCGCGATCACATACGCGCTGCGCAGGTAAACCTCGATGATGTCTTTCATCAACAAGCCAAACACACACGCCGGGATCGTCGCGATCACGATCATCCATGCAAGTTTGGCTTCTTTACTGCGATCGCCTTTAAAGATCGATGCAAACAGCGCTTGAAATAGCGTGATCACTTCCTGGTGGAAATAGATCACTACTGCCATCAAGGTACCGACGTGAACGGCAACATCAAACGCCAAACCTTGATCTTCCCAACCCAAAATAGCGGAAGGCAGGATCAAGTGCGCAGAGCTGGATATTGGCAAAAACTCTGTCAGCCCCTGAATCAGAGCCAAGATAAAAGCTTCAAAGTAACTCATGTAAATAACTCAAAATTAAAGTGAAAAAGAAACTGGTCTGAGCGTTCCTGTAGGCTGCATCGCCTGCCAGATATCGGCAACAGTGCGCCCATCTCCGGGGATCACCAAATAAGGTTCCAGATCATACAAGGGCTTTGTGATAAAAGGATATTTGAATATATCACTGCGAGGCAGCTCAGGTTTTTGCTGCGAAATACAATCACCAAACAAAACGATATCGAGATCTAAGGTTCGATCCTGATACTTTTGCGCATTTTTCTCGCGTCCCCACTTAAACTCAATCTCGCGTAAGCGGTCACTTAACACGTCGAGTGATAACTCCGTGGAAAAACTGATCACGAAGTTATAAAAATTCTGACTGCTAAAGCCAACTGGCTCGCATTCATATATCGGCGATATGTGGAGATTCGTTCCAAGCTGCTGTAACTCTTGATAAGCGGCAAGCGAATGCTGCTCTCTATCTATATTGGTACCAACGCCGATATAAGCTTTTACCATGCCTGACCTCGTTCAATCACCACGCCAACGGCGCGTGCTTGAGGTACCGCGCCAGGTTTCGCTAAACGAATTTTTACCCAAGGCACACAAAAACGTTGCATGATCAACTCTGCGACTTCTTCTGCAACGCGCTCTACCAATAAGAAACGACCATTTTCAATATGATTGAGTACCGCTTGGCTCACTTGTGAGTAATCAAGCGCATCTTGAACGTCATCACTTTTACCCGCAGGCTTATTATCGTGTGCCATTTCGATATCTAGTACTAACTTTTGCTTAATTTGCTGTTCCCAATCGTACACACCAATCGTGGTGATCACTTCTAACTGCTCAATAAATACTTTATCTAGGGCCATCTTATGTCCTTTAATCCCAGAGGTCGGATACCCGATAAGGGTAATTTGATCGTAATATTCTATACCGAAGCAACCTAAGTGCTCGTGAGCAAAACACTTAGAAATAAAAAGTTACTTGGGTATAAACTGCGACGACTCTTTATATACAAGAACGACTATTATGCAAGCTCTATCGCAGAGAGTGATTTTGCTCATCACCGATTCGCGCTATGATAGCAACTACGCGGGAACTGAGCATTAATTTCCAATCCATCAAGGACTTCTATGGACGCACTGGCACTGATAATGACAATGGCTGCCTATTTGCTGGGTTCGATCTCCAGTGCGGTTTTGATCTGTCGTTTACTAAAACTGCCAGACCCACGCAAAGTCGGCTCCAATAACCCAGGAGCCACGAATGTCTTGCGCATTGGTAGTAAAGGCGCTGCGGTGTCTGTATTGCTGTGCGATATGCTCAAAGGCACCATTCCTGTTTGGAGTGGTTACTTCTTGGGTATCGACCCAATTATCCTTGGCGTTATTGCCATTGCCGCCTGCTTAGGCCATATGTATCCGATTTTCTTCCATTTTAAAGGTGGTAAAGGCGTCGCGACCGCATTGGGCGCGATCGCACCTATCGGTTTAGATCTAACCGGCCTTGTGATGCTCACTTGGCTATCTGTGGCCATTTTGTTCCGCTACTCTTCCCTCGCAGCCTTAGTCACGGTGTTGGTGACCCCTTTTTACGCTTGGATGTTCAAACCACAATACACATTGCCTGTCGCCATGCTGTGCTGTTTGATTGTGTTTAAGCATCACCAAAACATACGCCGATTGTTGTCTGGTGAAGAGCCTAAAATCGGTGAGAAGAAGTTGGCAGAAAAAAACTCGGCGTAATGCCGAGCTTTATTTAAAGCGTTAAGTGCATAGGGTGAAATTAAGCATGTACTTGATTTAGGAAGTCCAATAGCATCTGATTCACAAATTCTGGCTGCTCTAACGCACTAATGTGGCCCGCTTGCGGAATTTCTACTAACTTACTGCCAGTGATGCAGTCACTCATCAAGTAAGACTCAAATACCGGGCGTGGTTTATCTTCACGACCTACCGCAATTAAGGTTGGCAAAGCAAACATTTCAGAGTCTTCTATCACATCACGGCGACCAAACACCATTCGACCAATGCGAGCAACTTCAACCGCACGCTCACCTTTCAGATTTTCAAGGCTTTGTTTGAACGACAATACCATCTCAGGGTTGGTTTGCTCCGCATCATTGGCAAAAAACAGAGGCACCACAGCATCCACGATAGGCGCAGGAACTGCCTGAACTTGACTGATGGTATCCAGCATGGCGAAATACTTCTTATGCGCCACTTCCGGCTCAAGGCCGATAAACGTATCCATCAGTACCAATGACTTCACTCGTTGCGGCGCTTGTGATGTCAACTCTGCGCCCCACATTCCACCAACAGATAACCCAACAACAGAGAACTGTTCGATCTCGAGATGATCCATCAACGCTAACATATGCTGAGCGTAATCCACCAAAGAGTGGGTTGACACTGGGGCGGCTTCTGATTCGCCATGCGCCCATAAGTCCGGCACGATACAACGATAAGATTGACTTAATACTTCAATTTGAGGCGCCCACATTTGGCTATCCCACAAATAACTGTGACCAAACAACAGCACCGGACCTTCGCCGATATCTAAATAAGCAAGTTGCTGGCCTTCAATTTCAAATTTATTCATGCATATTTCCATTTTCTTTTGGTATGAACCGTTCCATCACCAAAATCATGTTCCAAAGAAACATAAACAAAAGGCCTCTGATTTCAGAGACCTTTCGCATTAACCATTCACTTTAATCGCCGTTACGCAATAGGCGTTAGTTGGTCGATTGGCCAGCGAGGACGCGCCTCTACAGACATATCAGCCACTTCACCATTCTTCAACCGCTGCATGCCAGCATAAGCGATCATCGCCCCGTTGTCGGTACAGAATTCAGTGCGTGGGTAATACACTTCACCACCGATTTTCTTCGCTAGCTTCTCAAGCTCTGCGCGCAGACGACGATTCGCACTGACACCACCAGCAATCACGATACGCTTCATGCCTGTTTGCTCTAGTGCACGCTTACACTTGATTGCCAGCGTTGCACATACCGCTTCTTCGAATGCTAACGCGATATCCGCGCGTGTTTGCTCGTCATCACCATTTGCCGCGATGGTATTCGCAGTAAAGGTTTTCAAGCCAGAGAAACTCATATCCAAACCGGGTACGTTCGTCATTGGGCGTGGGAACTTAAAGCGACCCGGCGTGCCCTTTTCTGCCAGCTTGGATAGCAACGGTCCACCAGGGTAATCCAAGCCCATCAGCTTCGCAGTTTTATCGAAAGCTTCACCTGCTGCATCATCAATCGACTCGCCGAGGATTTTGTATTCCCCAATGCCCTTTACTTCCACCATCATAGAGTGGCCACCCGACACCAATACCGCCACAAATGGAAATGGCGGTGGATTGTCTTCTAGCATAGGAGCAAGCAAATGGCCTTCCATATGGTGAACCGGCACCGCTGGCACTCCCCAAGCGTAAGCGATACTACGACCAATGGTCGCGCCAACCAACAGAGCACCGACTAAACCTGGACCAGCGGTGTACGCCACACCATCAATGTCTTTCGGGGTTAGATTGGCCTCCTTTAGCGCTTCTTTAATAAGAGGAATCGTTTTCTTAACGTGGTCACGTGAAGCCAGTTCCGGCACAACGCCACCGTAATCTGCATGTAGCTTTACTTGGCTATACAACTTGTGTGACAACAGACCATTCTCATCGTCATAAATCGCGATGCCCGTCTCGTCACAAGAGGTTTCAATACCGATAATGCGCATGGTTTTCTCAGTATGTTTTCTGTCTAGGGGAAATTTGAGCGTCATATTACCCTGCCTTTCCACTTCAAACAAATTTTGTACAGACAATAAGCGATAAAACACTTTACAAAGCTGTAGTGATCGGATTAAAATTCCGCACCATTTTTGATCAAGCTGGTAAGTGATCAAACATTTGTGATTTGGTCCATTGAATGCCAGCGTTAACGAATAACCCCTGAGGTGAAAGGCATATGCCAGTAGTTAAAGTACGTGAAAACGAACCGTTCGACGTTGCACTACGTCGTTTCAAGCGCTCTTGCGAAAAAGCAGGTATCCTTTCTGAAGTGCGTCGTCGTGAGCACTACGAAAAACCAACTACAGTTCGCAAACGCGCTAAAGCAGCAGCTCAAAAGCGTCACGCTAAGAAGCTAGCTCGCGAAAACGCTCGTCGCGTTCGCCTGTACTAATAACTGAGCTCCGGTAGGAATTTAGTTATGGCTCTGATTGATCAACTCAAAGAAGAGCAAAAATTAGCGATGAAAGCCAAGGACAAATTGCGCCTTGGTACTATTCGTTTAGCCCTATCAGCAATTAAGCAACGTGAAGTTGACGAACAGATTACTCTGAACGATGACGACATTATTGCTGTGCTGACCAAAATGGTTAAACAACGTCGCGACTCTGTCACGCAATTTGAAGCAGCGGGTCGTCAAGATCTTGCTGATGCGGAACAAGCAGAAATTACCGTTCTTGAGGACTTTATGCCTCAACCACTGACCGATGAAGAAGTTGCAACTCTTATCGAGAATGCAATCGCTGAATCTGGCGCAGCTGGCATGCAAGACATGGGCAAAGTAATGGGCGTTCTGAAACCGCAAATTCAAGGGCGTACAGATATGGGTAAAGTGAGCGGTTTAGTTCGCGCTAAATTAGCTTAACACCCCACCCAATTGCAGCAAGCCGTGCTATCCTTTGGAGCGCACGGCTTGTTTGTATCTGGATGAATGGAAGACAATCAGCCATTCTCAAGCTGGTTCCATCTCTCTGCTCACTGTTTTCTTTTTTTGTTAGGTTTTATGGCTGGACACATCCCACGTAGTTTTATTGATGACCTCCTAGCTCGGCTTGATATTGTCGATATCATCGACGCACGCGTAAAACTTAAGAAAAAAGGCAAAAACTACGGCGCTTGTTGCCCTTTCCATAACGAAAAGACCCCTTCATTCAGCGTAAGCCAAGAGAAACAGTTTTATCACTGCTTTGGCTGTGGCGTGCACGGTAATGCCATCGACTTCATCATGGAGTTCGAACGTTTAGACTTTGTCGAAGCCATTGAAGAACTGGCCTCTTATCTTGGTTTGGATGTACCACGTGAACAACGCAGCGGTGGTAGCGGCCCATCGAATTCCGGCCCACAAGCCAGCAGCAGTGAAAAACGCAGTCTTTACGATTTAATGGGCAGTATTGCTCAGTTTTATCGCAATCAACTCAAACAGCCAGCCAGCAAAGTGGCCATTGAGTACCTAAAAGATCGCGGACTGTCTGGTGAAATAGTGCAGAAATTTGGCATCGGCTACGTCGCTGATGAATGGGACTTGGTACGTAAAAACTTCGGCCAACAAAAAGACAATCAGGACATGCTCGTCACTGGCGGCATGTTGATTGAAAACGATAAAGGCAACCGTTACGACCGCTTCCGTGGCCGTATTATGTTTCCTATTCGCGATCGTCGTGGCCGAGTGATTGGTTTTGGTGGTCGCGTACTTGGCGATGGCACACCAAAATACCTTAACTCACCAGAAACGCCAATCTTTCATAAAGGCAAAGAACTTTACGGCCTTTATGAAGTATTACAGGCATATCGTGAGCCACCACGAATCTTGGTGGTTGAAGGGTATATGGATGTTGTAGCACTTGCGCAATATGGCATAGATTACTCTGTCGCCTCGCTGGGTACCTCCACTACTGGCGACCACGTTCAACTGCTGTTTCGTCAAACCAACACCGTTGTCTGTTGTTACGATGGTGACCGCGCCGGTAAAGAAGCCGCTTGGCGCGCATTGGAGAACGCACTTCAGTACCTAAAAACAGGCAACACTCTGAAGTTCTTATTCTTGCCTGACGGTGAAGACCCGGACAGCTATGTTCGTAAATATGGCAAAGCGGCATTTGAACAACAGATTGAGCAAGCAACCCCGCTATCAAGCTACCTATTTGATAACCTGATTGAACTGCACCAAATCAATCTGGGTAACCATGAGGGGAAATCAGCACTGCGAGCTTACGCCAGTGCCTTGATAGACAAAATTCCTGACCCATACTTTCAGGAGTTACTTGAAAAACTGCTTGATGAGCGCACGGGCTTTGACAACAACCTGCGTCAATCACGTAGAAAGAGCAGTGAATCTCGACCTCAACCGCACAAGGAGATTAAACGTACTCCAATGCGCGAGGTTATCGCTCTACTTATTCAAAATCCGAGCTATGCTCAAATGGTACCGGATCTCTCTACCGTTAGAGAGTTATCCATACCAGGTCTAAGTTTATTTGTTGATGTACTTGATAAATGTCAGGCGCATCCCCATATCAATACAGGCCAATTATTAGAGCATTGGCGTAACAACCAGAATGAGACCCTTCTGTCTCGTCTTGCGAGCTGGGATATTCCCCTCGATGAAGACAATCAAGAAGAAATATTTTTTGACTCACTGGACAAAATTATTGCCCAGTGTGTAGAAAAACAAATTGAAAACCTGCAGGCCAAAGCAAGAAGTGTCGGTTTATCAACCGAAGAAAAAAGGGAGCTTCAAGATTTAATCATGAGAGACTTGAAAGCGTAACCCTGATTAATTAGTCAGCAACAATTTAATTTGTTATAGTAAGTGGTTTGCATTTCGCATACTGATTCCTTCACCAGATTACGAAGTTGGATACCGTCTATGGATCAAAATCCGCAGTCACAGCTAAAGTCACTTGTTATTAAAGGCAAGGAACAAGGCTATCTGACCTACGCCGAAGTAAATGACCACCTACCTGCTGAAATCGTAGATTCAGAACAGGTAGAAGATATCATTCAGATGATCAACGATATGGGTATCAAGGTAGTAGAAACTGCTCCTGATGCTGATGATCTCGCACTGAACGATGACACAAATATTACCGATGAAGATGCAGCTGAAGCTGCTGCTGCTGCACTTTCTAGCGTAGAAAGTGAAATTGGTCGTACAACAGACCCAGTTCGCATGTACATGCGTGAAATGGGTACTGTAGAACTACTAACACGCGAAGGCGAAATCGATATCGCAAAACGTATTGAAGAAGGTATTAACCAAGTTCAATCGTCTGTTGCGGAATACCCTGGCACTATCCCATACATTCTTGAACAGTTTGATAAAGTTCAAGCAGAAGAACTGCGTCTTACTGACCTAATCTCTGGATTTGTTGATCCTGACGCAGAAGATACAACTGCGCCAACGGCAACGCACATCGGCTCTGAACTGTCTGAATCTCAACTAGAAGATGAAGACGACGGAGATGTCGATGAAGATGAGGATGGCGACGACGATTCAGAAGGCGAATCTGAAGAAGATGTTGGTATTGACCCAGAGTTAGCGCTTGAGAAATTCAACCAGCTACGCAGCACGTACCAAAACCTTCAGCTAGCAATTAACGAACACGGCTATGACAGCCCGAAAGCGACCGTTGCTAACGAATTGATGCTAGACGTATTCAAAGAATTCCGCCTAACACCAAAACAGTTCGATCACCTTGTAAATGAACTGCGTACCGCTATGGATCGCGTTCGTACTCAAGAACGTTTGATCATGAAAGCGGCGGTTGAATACGGCAAAATGCCGAAGAAATCGTTCATCGCGCTATTTACTGGCAACGAATCAAACCAAGCTTGGTTAGATGAAGTGTTAGCATCAGATAAGCCATACGCTGAGAAGATCAAGCGTAGTGAAGAAGATCTCCGCCGTTCAATCACCAAACTAAGGATGATTGAAGAGGAAACGTCTCTAACAGTACAAAGTATCAAAGACATCAGCCGTCGTATGTCTATCGGTGAAGCGAAAGCTCGCCGTGCGAAGAAAGAGATGGTTGAAGCGAACTTACGTCTGGTAATTTCTATCGCTAAGAAATACACCAACCGTGGTCTACAGTTCTTGGATCTGATCCAGGAAGGTAACATCGGTCTGATGAAAGCGGTAGATAAGTTCGAATACCGTCGTGGCTACAAGTTCTCGACTTACGCAACGTGGTGGATCCGTCAGGCAATCACTCGTTCAATCGCGGACCAAGCACGTACGATTCGTATTCCGGTACACATGATCGAAACGATCAACAAACTAAACCGTATCTCTCGTCAAATGCTACAAGAGATGGGCCGTGAGCCGCTACCGGAAGAACTGGCAGAGCGTATGCAAATGCCAGAAGACAAAATTCGTAAAGTACTGAAAATCGCTAAAGAGCCAATCTCAATGGAGACACCAATCGGTGACGACGAAGATTCGCATCTAGGTGATTTCATCGAAGATACGACACTAGAACTGCCGCTAGACTCCGCAACGGCGACAAGCCTGAAAATGGCAACAAAAGACGTACTTGCAGGCCTAACGCCACGTGAAGCAAAAGTTCTTCGTATGCGCTTTGGTATCGACATGAACACTGACCACACTCTAGAAGAAGTGGGTAAGCAGTTCGACGTTACTCGTGAACGTATCCGTCAGATCGAAGCAAAAGCTCTACGTAAGCTTCGTCACCCAAGCCGTTCAGAAACACTGCGTAGCTTCTTAGACGAATAATCCAAGCGATTAGAATCAAAAAAGGTGACCTTAGGTCACCTTTTTTATTATTTGCAGTGCTAAGTGAATAAAAACTAAGCGCAATTTCCCTACCTTGTGGCTAGACACCTTGCAACGCTTCCCCTATAATCGTTGACCTAACAAGGCCCCTTAGCTCAGTGGTTAGAGCAGTCGACTCATAATCGATTGGTCATGTGTTCAAGTCACATAGGGGCCACCAATTCTTGATAAGGCGTATGGAGAAATTCATGC